>NZ_CABVGP010000001.1:1910559-2228619 GCF_902497555.1 Amycolatopsis camponoti
GGTGCCCGAATCCAAGGTCGGCTGACCCACTAGGGTTCACCGGTGCGTTTCTTCTACGACACCGAGTTCATCGAAGACGGCGTGACCATCGATCTGGTGTCCATCGGTGTCGTTGACGAACGGGGCCGCGAGTTCTACGCGGTCTCGACCGAGTTCGACCCGGCGAAGGCCGGCCAATGGGTCCGGGACAACGTCCTGAACAAGCTGCCGTCGCCGGCCGACCGCGCGTGGCGCAGCCGCGAGAAGATCCGCGCCGACCTGCTGGAGTTCTTCGGCAAGCCGCCGGGCGGGATCGAGCTGTGGGCGTGGTTCGCCGCGTACGACCACGTCGCGCTCGCCCAGCTGTGGGGCCCGATGCCGGCGCTGCCGAGGCAGCTGCCGCGCTTCACCCGCGACCTGCGCCAGCGGTGGGAGGACGCGGGCAAGCCGAAGCTGCCGTCGGCCCCCACCGACCAGCACGACGCGCTCGCGGACGCGAAGCACAACCTCGCGCGCTGGGAGATCATCGAGGAGTACTTCCGGCGCCGCTGACGGTCATCCGGCCGGCGTGACGACCGTGCGGCGGAAGTGGTTGAAGATCACCGACGTCCGCACGTCGACGATCTCCTTGCGCTGGGTCAGCCGGTCGAGGACGAACCCGCTCAGGTGGTCGTTGTCGGCGACCGCGATGTGCAGCAGGAAGTCGTCGCTGCCGGACATCACGAACACCGACAGCACCTCGGGCAGCCCCGC
Source organism: Amycolatopsis camponoti (assembly GCF_902497555.1). Taxonomy (NCBI): domain Bacteria; kingdom Bacillati; phylum Actinomycetota; class Actinomycetes; order Pseudonocardiales; family Pseudonocardiaceae; genus Amycolatopsis; species Amycolatopsis camponoti. The sequence goes on from NZ_CABVGP010000001.1 coordinate 1,911,292, forward strand.
CACGAAGGCGCGGAACGACTCGATCACCGCGCGGTCGGGCGGGCGCAGCCGTACCGCCACCATCGCCTGCACGGGCCGGCCGATCTTCTTCAGGTCGACGTCGACGTGGTGCCCGCGCACGATCCCGCGCCGGGTCAGCTCCCGCACCCGTTCCAGGCACGTCGACTGCGCGATGTGCAGCTTGCGGGCCAGCTCCTTGTTGGTCTGCTTGGCGTCTTCCTGCAGCAGGGTCAGCAGCGCCGAATCCAGTTCGTCCACGGGACCGCTCCGTTCTCCCTCCGGCTCGTGAAGTTCGGTGTTTCGCCGGTGTGGCCGAAATTAGCACGGCGTTCGTCGAGGGCTTCCCGTTCGCTGCTTAGTCTCGCGCCATGATCACAGAAACGCGCGGCCTCTCGGTGGCCGCCGTCCTGGCCGCGGCGCTGATCTGGAGCAGCTCGTTCGCGGTCACCAAGGTGGCGCTGGCGGAGGTCCCCCCGATGACGCTCGGCGCGCTGCGGTTCGTCCTCGCGGCGCTCGTCCTCGGCGTCGCGGCGCGCCGGTTTCCCCGGCCGTCCACCCGGCAGCGCTTGTCCATCGGCGGCGCCGGCCTGCTCGGGATCACAGCGTACTTCGCGCTGGAGAACGCGGGCGTCGACCTGGCGACGGCGTCCGACGCGACGCTGATCGTCGCCGCCTACCCGATTATCACGCTGGCTTTGTCCGGCCGCGCCGCGTTCTCCCCGGTCCGGTTGGTGGGCATGCTGGTGGCGCTCGCCGGGGTCTGGCTGGTGGTCCGGGAGCACTCCGGCGGCGGCCACCGCCTGTGGGGCGACGTGCTGCTGGTCGCCGGCGGCGTCGCTTGGGCGGCCTACAACCTGGTCGCGCGCCGGGAGGGCTCGGGCGCGTCGCCGATCGTGGTGACGTACTACCAGACGCTGGCGGGCGCGGGCGGGTTCGTCCTGCTGTCGCTGACGGAGACTTCCCGGTGGACCGTCCCGTCCGGCGGAACGGTGCTGCGGATCGGTTTTCTCGCGGTGGTGTGCTCGGTGGCGGCTTTCCTGCTGTACAACCACGGACTCCGCGGGCTGGAGCCGAGCGTCGCGGTCAACCTGCTCAACATCGTCCCGGTGGCCGGGCTCGGCTGGGCGGTGGTGCTGGCGGGGGAGAGCGTGACGCCGTGGCAGCTGCTGGGTGGAGCCGTGGTGCTCGCCGGAGTTTTCGTCGGGAGCCGGAAGTGAAGGCGCAGCACAAGTGCGCCGTCGTGGTCGGCACCGAGCTGCCCGCGGGTTTGGCGGCCAACGCCGCGGGCGTCCTCTCGGTGACCCTCGGGCACCGGGTCGAGGGGCTCGTCGGAGCCGATGTCGAGGACGCCGACGGCGTCACGCACGCCGGGATCATCCACGTGCCGCTCCCGATCCTGACCGCCTCGCGTGCGGAGATCGCCGCCATCGTCCGGGCGGCCGCCGAAGACGACGAGCTGTTCTTCGTCGCCTTCAGCGCGCTCGCCCAGAGCTGCCGCACGTACGAGGAGTACACGGCCAAGATGGCGGCCACGGCCACCGCGGACCTCGCCGGTGTCGGCGTCGCGCTGCACGGCCCGCGCAAGCGCGTCGACCGGCTGGTCGGGTCGCTGCCGTTGCTGCGCTGACCGCCCGAAACTGTCGGGGGTCCCCGGTAACGTAAGAACCGGGGGACCCCCGGGCCGGGGACCTCTCAGCGGCGCGCCCGCACCGCCGAAGCCAGCTCGTCCAGCAGCGGCGCGGTGTCGTCCCACGCCATGCACGCGTCGGTGATCGACTGGCCGTACGTCAGCTTCTCCGGGTGGCCCAGGTCGAGGTCCTGCCGCCCGCCCGCCAGGAAGCTCTCCATCATCAGCCCGGTGATGCGCTCGCCGCCGCCGATGCGGGCGGCCAGCTCGCGGACCACCGCGGCCTGGCGGACGTGGTCCTTGCCGCTGTTGCCGTGGGAAGCGTCGATGATCACGCGCTCCGGCAGACCCGCCTTCGCCAGCCGCGCCAGGGTTTCGGTGACGGTCGCGGTGTCGTAGTTGGGGCCGCCCGCGTGGCCGCGCAGGATCACGTGGCAGTCCGGGTTGCCCGACGTCGTCAGCAGCGCCGCCAGGCCGTCGGTGTTGATGCCCGGGAACACGTGGCTCGCCGCGGCCGCGCGGGTCGCGTCGACCGCCACCTGGACGTCGCCCTCGGTCGAGTTCTTGATGCCCACCGGCATCGACAGCGCGCTGCACAGCTGGCGGTGGACCTGGCTCGCCGCGGTCCGCGCGCCGATCGAGCCCCACGTCACGATGTCGGCGATGAACTGCGGCGTGATCGGGTCGAGGAACTCGCACCCGACCGGCAGACCGAGCTCGGAGACGTCGAGCAGCAGCTTGCGCGCCATCCGCAGACCCTTGTTGACGGCGAACGTGCCGTCGAGGTCCGGGTCGTTGATCAGGCCCTTCCAGCCCAGCGTGGTGCGCGGCTTCTCGAAGTACACGCGCATCACGACGTGGATGTCTTCGCGCAGTTCCTCGGCCTTCGCGGCGAGGCGGCGGGCGTAGTCGAGGGCGGCTTCGGGGTCGTGCACCGAGCACGGGCCGACGACCACGAGCAGCCGGTCGTCCCGGCCGTCGAGGATGTCGACCGTTTCGGCGCGGCCCTGTTTCACGACCTTGGCGACGGCGGGGCCGACGGGATGGTCTTCCCGGAGCATCGCGGGCGAAATGAGCGGACTGATCGACGTGGTGCGCGCGGCGTCGAGGTCACCGATGGTGGCGGGTCCGGCGGAGAGCGTCATCGCGGGGGTGTTCCTTCCTGGTGGACACCGACCCGCGCGGGGGACCCTCGCCGAGCCGGTTCGAAATCCGGCTCGGGGGTGGAGGTCAGCGCAGGTTCACGCCGCCGTGCCCACCCGGGGCCGGCTTCGTAAACCAGTAATAGCGCTGCACGCCGTCAAGTTAGCACACGCCGGAGCCGGACCGATTCTCCAGGTGGTACGGGCTGCACCGATCAAGACGTGAGCCGCTACTCTGGCGGACGACGAAATGTGACTGTCATCTCCAGAAAACAGACGGAGGCTTCTCATGCGTGTCGGTGTGCTGACCGGCGGCGGCGACTGCCCGGGGCTCAACGCGGTCATCCGCGCGGTGGTGCGTAAGGGCATCGAGGTCCACGGCTGGGACCTCGTCGGCTTCCGCAACGGCTGGAACGGCCCGCTGACCGGGGACAGCCGGCCGCTCGGCCTCAACGACGTCGAAGACATCCTCACCCGCGGCGGCACCATCCTGCGGTCCTCGCGCACCAACCCGTACAAGGTCGAGGGTGGCGTCGAGAAGATCAAGCAGGTCCTGGCCGACCAGGGCGTCGACGCGCTGGTCGCGATCGGCGGCGAGGACACCCTCGGCGTCGCGAAGCGGCTCACCGACGACGGCGTCGGCGTCGTGGGCGTGCCCAAGACGATCGACAACGACCTGGGCGCCACCGACTACACCTTCGGCTTCGACACCGCGGTCTCCATCGCGACCGAGGCGATCGACCGGCTGCACACCACCGCCGAGTCGCACCACCGCGCGCTGGTCGTCGAGGTCATGGGCCGCCACGCCGGCTGGATCGCGCTGCACTCCGGCCTCGCCGGCGGCGCGAGCGTGATCCTGGTGCCGGAGCGGCACTTCAACGTCGACCAGGTCGTTTCGTACGTCGAGAGCCGCTTCGAGAAGGAGTTCGCGCCGATCATCGTCGTCGCCGAGGGCGCGCTGCCCGAGGGCGGCGAGGAGCGGCTGCTCACCGGTGAGAAGGACGCCTTCGGGCACGTCCGCCTCGGCGGTATCGGCACCTGGCTGGCCGACGAGATCGCCCACCGCACCGGCAAGGAGTCCCGCGCTGTGGTCCTGGGCCACGTCCAGCGCGGCGGCACCCCGACGGCGTACGACCGCGTCCTCGCGACGCGCTTCGGCCTGCACGCGGTCGACGCCGTGGCCGACGGCGACTTCGGCGTGATGGTGGCGCTGAAGGGCACGGACATCGTCCGCGTCAAGCTGTCCGAGGCGACGGCCGAGCTGAAGACCGTCCCGGCCGAGCGCTACCAGGAAGCCGAAGTCTTCTTCGGCTGAGCACTTCCGCCGCGGGGCCGTCCCCACCGGGGGGCGGCCCCGCGGCGCGTTCAGATCCGGGCGAGGGCGTCCAGGACGCCGGCCGCGGCGGCGATGTCGTCGGTGAGCGGCCGGTCGTCGACACTCGCGTCGAGGACCGCCGACGCCGCTTCGAACGCGTCCCGGACCGGGAGATCGACCAGGTCGGCGTCCCGCATCCGCAGCGCGCGGACCGCCGCGACCAGCTCGCAGCCCAGCACCTGCTGGTAGGCCGCGCACGCCGCCGTCGCCGCGCGGGCTGCCTGCGTCGAGAAGCTCGCGTGGTCCTCGAGGCCGCGGGAGACGACCGCCGTGCCGAGCGTCGCCGGCAGGGCCGCCTGCCGCAGCTCGGTGAGCGCGTCGTGGGCGACGTACTCCAGGATCATCACGCCGGAGCTGCCCGCCGGGCCCGCCGCGAGGAACGGCCGCAGCCCGGTGAACTCCGGCTCGACCAGGTCGCCGAGCCGGGCCACCGACAGCTCCGCCACCTGGTGCACGGTCGCCCGGGCCTGGTCGAGCGCCGTCGACACGTACGCCGTGTGGAAGTGGGCGTGGTGGTAGGCGTCGCCGTGGACCGTCGAGATCATCGGGTTCTCGGTGCTGGCGTTGATCTCCACGGCGAGGACGTCGCGCAGGTAGTGGATCGCGTCGAGCGCGGGGCCCTGGACCTGCGGAAAAGCCCGCAGTCCGAAGGGATCCTGGATCCGCCGGCCCGGCTTCGGCGTCTGGTGCATGCCGAGCAGGCGCCGCATCTCCGCCGCGCACGCGACCTGCCCCGCGTGCGGCCGCGCTTCGTGCACCGGCGTCGCGTACGCCTCCGGGTTGCCGTCGAGCGCGACGTAGGTCAGCGCCGCGACGGCGTGGCTCGCCCGGGTCAGCGCGTCGAGCCGCATGGTCGCGAGGGTCGCTTCGGCGAGCGTCGCGGCGTTGCTGCTCATGAACGCCAGCGCGTCGCCGGCGTGCACCGGCACCGGCGGCACGTGCCCCTCGACCCACGCGCGTTCGCCGGTGAGCGCGAGCGCCGTCTCGGCCAGCGGCGCGAGGTCGCCGGTGCCGATCGCGCCCAGCCGGTGCACCAGCGGCAGCGCGCCGGCGCGGACCGCGTCGGCCAGCGCGCCGATCAGCTCGGGGCTGATCCCCGACCGGCCGGCCAGCAGCTGGTTGAGCCGGATCAGCATCATCGCGCGGACCTGGCCGGGCGGCATCGGGTCGCCGCTGCCGCCCGCGTGGCTGCGCAGCAGGCGGAGGCCGTGCTCCCGCGAGCTTTCGACGGTGTCGTCCTTGTTGGCCCCGACGCCGGTCGTCCGGCCGTAGACCCGCCGCCGGGTGCTGAGGTCCTCGGCGAGCTTCCACGCGTTCTCGGCGCCGCGCAGCGCGGCGATCGAGACGTCGATACCCAGCGGGCCCCCGGTGCGCGCCGCGGTCACCACGTCCGCGCACCGCAGGGTCCGGCCGTCGACCCGGATCACGGCAGCCTCCTTCCCGGCTGCCCTCACTATGCGGCTAGGACGCGGGTGGCTGCCAGGGCGGCATCGGCCAGTCCCAGTGCGGCACCGGTTCGTGCGGGTTCGGCTCGGCGCCGGGGGCGGAGAAGAGGACGGCCAGGCGGCTGCCCCACTCGAGGTAGCCCGCGAAGGCGGCGCGGAACTCGGGGTCGGCGGGCAGGCCGGCCTCGTCGGCGGCGTCGAGCAGCAGGTTCACCCATCGGCGGCGCTGCTCTTCGGTGATGCCACGGCCGAGGTGGCGGCCGACCATGTGGGCGTGGCCGCCGTGGTTCCCGGAGTAGGCGGCCGGGCCGCCGAAGACCTCGCCGAGCCAGACCGCGACGTGCTTCGGGTGGTCGGGGTCCATGCCGCGGAAGACGGGTTCGAGCAGCGGGTCTTCCAGGACGTGGCCGTAGAAGATCTCGAGCAGCTTCACGAGGGCTTCGTGGCCGCCGGCCCAGTCGTAGAGGGTCGGCGTCGGCGGGGTTTCTGGCACGATCACCCGGTCAGGCAACCAGTGGTCGCCCCGGTCGGGCAACCACGTACTTTCCGGTTCGTGGGGAGGGCGGATGAAGCGGTACCACTGCGCGGTGGAGCTGGCGGTCGACCTGATCGGCGGCAAGTGGAAGCCGGTGATCCTCGCGCACCTGAAGGAGGGCGCGCACCGCTACGGCGAACTGCGGCGCCGGATGCCGGGGGTGAGCGAGAAGATGCTGACCCAGCAGCTGCGCGAGCTGGCGGCGGACGGGATCGTCCGCCGGGTCGAGTTCGACGGCCGGGTGCCGCACGTCGAGTACCACCTGACGGAGGTGGGGGAGGAGCTCCGCCCGGCGCTGACGGCGCTGTACGAGTGGGGTGAGCGCCGCGCGGCGGCCGCGGGCATCACGTTCGAGGCCCAGGCGTAAGCACCCCCAGGCCACACGGGGGCGCGCCGGTCAGCGCGGGTCGGTTTCGTCCAGGCGGCGTTCCAGCGCGTCCAGGCGGTCCGACCAGAACCGGCGGTACGGCGCCAGCCAGGCGTCCACTTCGGCCAGCGGCTGCGGCCGCAGCGCGTAGCACCTTCGCTGGGCCGCCACCCGGACCGTCACGAGGCCGGCCTCCCGCAGCACCCGCAGGTGCTTGGACACCGCGGGCTGGCTCAGCTCCAGCTCGTCGACCAGCTCGCCCACCGACCGCTCGCCGTCGCGCAGCAGGTCCAGGATCGTGCGGCGGCGGGGCTCGGCCAGCACCTCGAACGTCTGCATCACCCCTGAAATGTGCTCCGCGCGGCATATTCCTGTCAAGGCATGCGTGACCGGGCCGCTGGGCCGCTCGGCCTAGGGCTTCTTGGTCTGAACCATTGACCTAATGGTCTAGTCCACTTACGGTGGTGTGGTCCCCACCACTCCGGCACCGTGGCCGTGAGTAATTCTCCGGAGGGAGAAGGCATGTCCCGTTTCCGCAGGAAGAGCTTCTCGGCGCTGCTGACCGTGGCCGCCGCCGCGGGCCTGGTCGCGGGGGTCGCGACCGCCCCGGTGGCCACCGCTGACGCCGAAACCACCCAGGCTTCCGTCGGCAAGGTCGTCGGCTACTTCACCGAGTGGGGGGTCTACGACCGCAACTACCACGTCAAGAACATCGAGACGTCGGGTTCGGCCAGCAAGCTGACCCACATCAACTACGCGTTCGGCAACGTGACGAACGGTGGCTGCGCGATCGGTGACGCCTACGCCGACTACCAGAAGACCTACGACGCCGCGGGCAGCGTCGACGGCGTCGCCGACACCTGGGACCAGCCCGTCGCCGGCAGCTTCAACCAGCTCAAGAAGCTCAAGGCCAAGCACCCCGGCCTGAAGGTCATCTGGTCGTTCGGCGGCTGGACCTGGTCGGGTGGCTTCGGGCAGGCCGCGCAGAACCCCGCGGCGTTCGCGGACTCCTGCTACAACCTCGTCAACGACCCGCGCTGGGCCGGGGTCTTCGACGGCATCGACATCGACTGGGAGTACCCCAACGCCTGCGGCCTGAGCTGCGACAGCAGCGGTGCGGCGGCGTACAAGAACCTGATGGGCGCCCTGCGCGCCAAGTTCGGTTCGCAGCTCGTCACCTCGGCGATCACCGCGGACGGCACCGACGGCGGCAAGATCGACGCGGCCGACTACGCGGGCGCCGCGCAGTACGTCGACTGGTACAACGTGATGACCTACGACTACTTCGGCGCGTTCGCCGCGCAGGGCCCGACCGCCCCGCACTCGCCGCTCACGAGCTACGACGGCATCCCGACGGCCGGCTTCTACTCCGACGCCGCCATCCAGAAGCTCAAGGGCAAGGGCGTCCCGGCGGGCAAGCTGTTGCTGGGCATCGGTTTCTACGGCCGCGGCTGGACCGGCGTCACCCAGGACGCCCCGGGCGGCACCGCGACCGGTGCGGCGCCGGCCAAGTACGAGCCGGGCATCGAGGACTACAAGGTGCTCAAGACGTCGTGCCCGTCGACCGGGACCGTCGCCGGCACCGCGTACGCCAGGTGCGGCAACGACTGGTGGAGCTACGACACCCCGTCGACCATCGGCGGCAAGGTGGACTACGCCAAGCAGCAGGGGCTCGGCGGCGCGATGTTCTGGGAACTCTCGGGTGACACCACCGACGGCGAGCTGATCGGCGCCGTCGCGAAGTAAGGGCTCCCGGTGCGACCGGCCGCGCGCGGCGTGCCGGTCGCACCGGGTTTCACACCGCCCCGGCGGGTGGCGTCTCCGCCGCGGCCCGCAGCAGCTCCCCGAGCACGCCGATGTCCACATCGGACAGGTGCTTGAACCGGACGCAGCTCTTCCCGACCGACGCCCCGGTGAGCCGGTCGGCGAACAGCTCCGGCAGGTACCGGTCGCCGGCCAGGCACGAGACGTACAGCGAGATGTGGTTCTTGCGGCCGGCCAGCGACACGGTCGCCGCATCGCCTTCCCGGCCCGACGCGTACCGGTAGTGGTAGCGGCCGTAGCCGGGCAGGCCGAACTCCATCGTCGGCGCCAGGTCCGGCGCCGACTCGCGAATCAACGCGTGCAACGCCCGCAGCTCGCCCCGCCGAGGTTCGGCGAGTGCCGCGAAGTACTCCTCGTGCGTCATGCGGCGGGACGCTACGCCGGGGGACCGACAATTCCTGTCGGTGCGCGGGATTAGGGTCCACCCCGTGACGTTCAGCGGATTCGGCGAGTACGCCGTCGACTTCTACGACGGCCTCGTGGAAGACAACTCGAAGCCCTACTGGGACGACCACGTCGAGACCTACAAGTCCGACGTCCGGGCCCCGATGGAGGCGCTGCTCGCGGAACTGGCGCCGGAGTTCTCCGACGGCTTCGGCGACCCCAAGGTGTTCCGCCCCTACCGCGACGTCCGGTTCGCCAAGGACAAGACGCCGTACAAGACCCACTGCGGCGGCGTGATCGAGCAGGGCCGCGGCGGCGGCGCCTACTACGTCGAGGTCGGGCCGGCCGGCCTGCGCGCCGGCGGCGGCTGCTTCTACCTGGCCTCCGACCAGATCGCCCGGTTCCGCCAGGCCGTCGACACCGAGCTGCACGGCGAAGCTCTCGGGAAGATCCTGCAGAAGCTCGAGAAGACCGGCTGGGAGATCCGCGGCGACCGGCTCAAGTCGAAGCCCCGCGGGTTCGACGCCGACCACCCGCGGCTCGACCTGCTGCGCTACCGCTCGGTGTACGCGGTCCGGGTCTGGGAGCCGGACGACGTCCTGCACGAGCGGGGTGCCCTCGAACGGGTGCGGAAGGCCTGGCGGCAGCTGCGCGAGTTCAACGAGTGGGCCCGTGACCGGGTCGGACCCAGCGAGCAGCCGCGCCGTCAGCGTTCCTGAGACATCCGGCGGGGTCACCGCCACCCGGACCCCCGAAGAGAGTCCGAACCCGCAGGTTTCTGAACAGTTTTCTTGAACTTTTCGGGATCGGTACAGACGAACGCGGGGAGAGGGACTACGCTGTGCGAACGTGAGCCGACGCGCGAAGATCGTTTGTACCCTGGGTCCTGCCACTGCCACGCCGGAGAAGATGCGGGCCCTGGTGGATGCCGGCATGGACGTGGCCAGGATGAACTTCAGCCACGGCAGCCACGGCGACCACAAGGAGGTCTACGACCTCATCCGGGCCGCGGCTGCCGAGAGTGGCCGGGCGGTCGGCATCCTCGCCGACCTGCAGGGCCCGAAGATCCGCCTCGGCACGTTCGCCGGCGGCCCGGTCGAGTGGCACACCGGCGACATCGTCCGGATCACCGTCGAGGACGTCGCGGGCACCCACGACCGCGTCTCGACCACCTACAAGGGCCTGGCGAAGGACGCCAAGCCCGGTGACCGCCTGCTCGTCGACGACGGCAAGGTCGGCCTGGTGGTCAAGGAGGTCGACGGCCAGGACGTCGTGTGCGAGGTCACCGAGGGCGGCCCGGTCAGCAACAACAAGGGCGTCTCGCTGCCCGGCATGGACGTCTCCGTGCCGGCGATGTCCGAGAAGGACATCGAGGACCTCGAGTTCGCCCTCGAGCTGGGCGTGGACTTCATCGCCCTGTCCTTCGTCCGCTCGCCCGCCGACATCGACCTGGTCCACCAGGTGATGGACCGCGTCGGCAAGGGACGGCTCCCGGTCGTCGCCAAGATCGAGAAGCCCGAGGCCGTCTACAACCTCGAGGCCATCGTGCTGGCCTTCGACGCGGTGATGGTCGCCCGCGGCGACCTCGGCGTCGAGCTGCCGCTGGAGCAGGTCCCGCTGGTGCAGAAGCGCGCCATCCAGATCTGCCGCGAGAACGCGAAGCCGGTCATCGTCGCGACGCAGATGCTCGAGTCGATGATCAACAACTCCCGGCCGACCCGCGCCGAGGCCTCCGACGTCGCGAACGCCGTCCTCGACGGCGCCGACGCGCTGATGCTGTCCGGCGAGACCAGCGTCGGGCGGTACGCGATCGAGGTCGTCCAGACGATGGGCCGGATCATCGAGGCGGTCGAGACCGACTCGCCGATCGTGCCGCCGCTGACGCACGTCCCGCGCACCAAGCGCGGCGTGATCTCCTACGCCGCCCGCGACATCGGCGAGCGGCTCAACGCGAAGGCGCTGGTCGCCTTCACCCAGTCCGGTGACACCGTGCGCCGCCTGGCCCGGCTGCACACGCGGCTGCCGCTGCTGGCGTTCACGCCGGAGGACTGCGTGCGCAGCCAGCTGTCGATGACCTGGGGTACCACCACCCAGATCGTGCCGCGGGTGGACTCGACCGACCAGATGATCCAGCAGGTCGACCACGCGATGCTGGAGATGGGCAAGTACCAGAAGGGCGACCTGGTCGTCATCGTGGCCGGCTCCCCGCCGGGCACCGTCGGCTCGACGAACCTCATCCACGTGCACCGCCTCGGTGAAGACGACCACGCATAAGGGACGTCCCACCCCCGCAGCACATAAGGTCTGGCCATGACTGAAATGGCCAGGACGGCCGCCACCGAGCTGGAGATCCCGGGTGGCGGCCAGCCGGTGCTGGACCGCCTGATCGCGCTGCTGGACCTCGAGAAGATCGAGGAGAACATCTTCCGCGGCGTCTCGCCCGCCCACTCGCCGGTACGGGTGTTCGGCGGGCAGGTCGCCGGCCAGGCGCTGGTCGCGGCCGGGCGCACGGTCCCCGAGGAGCGGCGGGTCCACTCGCTGCACGCGTACTTCATCCGCGGCGGCGACCCGAGCGTGCCGATCATCTACGAGGTCGACCGGATCCGGGACGGCCGGTCGTTCACCACCCGCCGCGTCATCGCGATCCAGCACGGCAAGGCGATCTTCTCGCTCTCGGCGTCGTTCCAGAAGGACGAGCCGGGCATCGAGCACGCGGAGGAGATGCCCGAGGGCGTCCCGGCCCCGGACACGCTGCCGACGCTGATGGAACGCGCCGAGGGCTACGCGATCGGCGCGCACAGCCGGCCGCGGCCGATCGACGTGCGGTACGTCAACGAACCGCCGTGGGTCACCCGCGAGACCGGTGAGCGGCCCGCGCGCAACCAGGTGTGGATGCGCGCCGACGGGAAGCTGCCCGACCAGCAGCTGCTGCACGTCTGCGTGCTGACCTACGCCTCGGACATGACCCTGCTGGACTCGGTGCTGGCGCGCCACGGCGTCTACTGGGACACCGACAAGGTGCTCGGTGCGAGCCTCGACCACGCGCTCTGGTTCCACCGGCCGTTCCGTGCCGACGAGTGGTTCCTCTACGACAGCGCGTCGCCGACCGCCTCCGGTGCGCGTGGCCTCGCCACGGGACGGTTCTTCGGTGCGGACGGCACGCTCATCGCGACGGTCGTCCAAGAAGGACTCCTGCGCGTCCTCTGAAAAAGTTTGCCGGAAATCACCCTTGCGGGCGACGAATGGGCGGAATAATCGTTCTGCCAATAAGGCAACGGCGTGGTGGAAGAGGGCCGGGACCGATCGGGGGACGGTCCCGGACCTCCACTCCCGATGATCACACGGCGAGCCGCGCGGTCATCGTCTACGCTGATCACAGGCCCTGAGCAGGGCTGGGGGAGCAATCCCGCCGCGCCCTTGTCACATCCTGTCTCAGTGCAGGATGCGAGCATACAGAAGCATTCTGCAAATTGCAGATACGACGCGCGTCGGGGTCCGGTAATCGGTGCCGTGCGATTACCCGGCCGTTCATGTTGGATACTGGCAGCGAGCGAACGGCTACGACGCCGTCGACATCCGGAGGTGCGCGATGGCAAGGGGACAGAGCCCCACGGTTCGCCGCCGGCGGCTCGCGGGTGAGCTCCGCCGGCTGCGCGAAGCCGCGGACCTGACGATCGACGAGGTGGGCGAGAAGCTCGAGTGCTCCGCGTCGAAGGTCAGCCGCATCGAGACCGGCCACGTCGGGGTCACCCCGCGTGACGCGCGGGACATGCTGGCCCTCTACGGCATCACCGGCGACGAGCAGGAGGCGCTCGTCCAGCTGGCCAGGGAGGCCCGCAAGCGTGGCTGGTGGCACGCCTACAACGAGGTCTTCACCGGCACGTTCGTCGGGCTCGAAGCCGACGCCAGCTCGCTGCGCGCGTTCCAGGCGCTGCTGGTGCCCGGCCTGCTGCAGACCGAGAGGTACGCCCGCGCGGTGATCCGGGCGCTGCGGCCGGACGCCGAGGACGCCGAGATCCGCCGCCGCGTCGCCGCCCGGATGGCGCGCCAGGAGCTGCTGTCCGACACCCCGCCGCCGGAGTACTGGGCGGTGATGGACGAAGCCGTCCTGCGCCGCGTCGTCGACGGCCCCGAGGTGATGGCCGAACAGCTCTACCGCATGCTCGCGATCGCCGAGAAGCCGAACGTGACCATCCAGGTCGTGCCGTTCGGGGCCGGCGCGCACCCGGGCATGGAGGGTCCCTTCCTGATCATGGGCTTCCCCGAGCAGGCCGACCCGGACGTCGTCTACGTCGACGACAGCACGTCCAGCGGCCTCTACCTGGAGGAACCCACAGACGTCCGGCGCTACGGGCTGATGTTCGACCATCTGCGCGCGGCCGCACTGAAGCCGGACGACTCGGTGGAGCTGATCGCCGAGGCAGCCGGGCGGTTCGCCGAACAGGCTGCCGCACCGGCTCCGGTGCACCATCTGGAACCGAGAACACAGTAAGGGAGTTGGGGACCATGGAGAACGAGTTTTCGGAGGCACTGTCCGGGGTGCGGTGGCGCAAGAGCAGCCACAGCGGCGGCGGGAACGACTGCGTCGAGGTCGCGTTCGTCGCCGGCGGTGCCGCGCTGCGCGACTCGAAGGACCCCGAAGGTGGTGCTTTCCGCCTCCCCGCATCCGGTTGGCGGGGGCTGCTGGCCGCGGTGCGGCCCGGCGGCCCCGTGCAGGACTGAGGCGGCTTCGAAGACCCCTTACCCCCGTCGAGCTGGGCTCGGCCGGGAGTAAGGGGTCTTTTCGCGTCCAGGGCCACGTGATCACCCGATGCCTGAGGCCGACCCTCAGGACGAACCTGAGTGCTACCAACCGGAGAACTCGGGGACAAAGGGGAAACACGATGCACAGCGATCTGCTGCTCGACGCGGTCCGGGCCGAAGCGGCTTACCGGGCCGAGGAACTGCGGAAGGCCGGGCGCAGCGCCTGGGCCGTCCGCGCCCGTCGCGCCGTCCGCCACCTGCGGGCCGCGCGCACCGATGTCGACGTGCCGGCGCAGGAGCGCCGCGAAGCCGCGCGGGAGACCGCGGGCGTCGGCGAGACCGCCCGGTAGGGGCGGCGAGATGGTGTCGAAGGCGATAAGCGGTCGGAAACTGTCGGTGGGGTAGGCAAGAATGCTGATCGTGCCCCGACTCGGCTCCGGAATCCCGCTCGTCGCCCGTACCCACGAGATGCGGCGGCTCCGCGCCGCCTTCGCCAGGGCAGAACGTGGCGAAGCCGGCGCGGTGCTGCTCTCGGGGGACGCCGGGGTCGGCAAGACCCGGCTGCTGACCGCGCTCGGCGAGCACGTCGAGGCGAGCGGTGGGCTGGTGCTCACCGGCCGCTGCATCGACGTCCGCGAAGGCGGTCTTCCTTATCTTCCGTTCGCCGAAGCGCTCGCCCCGCTGGGCAGCTCGGCGGACCCGTCGGTGGCCGCCGCGGTGCGGCTCCGGCCCGCGCTCGGGCGGCTGCTGCCGCAGGGCCAGGGCCTGGAGGAACCGCGCCCGGCCGAACACCCGCCGATGACCTCGAACGACCGGGAGACCATGGTGCGTCCCCGGCCCGAGCAGGATCTCGGCCAGCTGCAGTTGTTCGACGCGGTACTGGGGGTGCTGACCGAGATCGCCCAGGCGCGCCCGGTGGTGATCCTGCTGGAGGATCTCCACTGGGCCGACGCCTCGACCCGCAACCTGCTGTCCTTCCTGCTCAGCAGGCTGCGGGCGCAGCGGCTGCTGGTCGTGGGCAGCTACCGCGAGGAGGACGTGCACCGGCGTCACCCGCTGCGCGGCCTGCTGTCGGAGCTGGTCCGCCTCGCCACCGTCGAGCGCGTCGACCTGCACCCCTTCGGTACCGCCGACGCCCGGAAGTTCGTCGAGGCGCTGGCCGACGAGCCGATGCCGGCCGACGTCGTGGCCGACATCGTCGCCCGGTCCGAGGGCAACCCGTTCTTCGCCGAGGAGCTGCTTGCCACCCAGACCGAGTGCAACGACCTGCCCGCCGGGCTCGCCGAAGTGCTGCTGTCCCGGCTCGAGCGCCTCTCGCCGGACACCCGCCGGGTGGCCCGCGTGATCTCGGTGGCGAACGAGCCGGTGATGCACGGCGCGCTCGCCGAGGTCTCGGGGCTGGGGGAGCTGGAGCTCGACGAGGCGCTGCGCGAAGCCGTCCAGCACCACGTCCTGGTGGTGCTGTCCGACGGCTCCTACACGTTCCGGCACGCGTTGCTGCAGGAAGCGGTCTACGGCGACCTGCTGCCGGGGGAGCGGTCGCGCACGCACGCGGCGTACGCCGCCCGGATCCGGGCGCGGCCGCAGGGCCGCGGCCACGACGCGAAGCTGGCCTACCACTCGATGCAGAGCAGCGACCTGGTCACCGCGCTGCCGGCGCTGCTGCGCGCGATGGACGAGGCCGAGAAGCTCGGCGCGCCCGGGTCGGCGCTGCAGCACGTCGAGCAGGCACTGTCCATCTGGGACGCGGTCCCGGAGGCCGAGCGGCCCGAAGGGTTCGACGAGCTGCGGCTGCTGCACGAGGCGTCCTACTTCGCGGGCACGTCCGGCGAGCCCGAGCGCGCTGTGGCCTTCGCGCGGTCGGCCACGCAAGCCTTGAAGCCGGACACGGCGGCCGACCGCGCGGCCAAGACGTGGCGGCGGCTCGCCGAGGCCCTGCTGGCGCTGGAAGGCACCCTCGACGAAGCGACCGCGGCCATCGACCGCGCCTGGGACCTGGTGAAGGACACCGAGCCGAGCGGCACGCGCGCGTGGGTGCTGGCGGGCCGCGCCGGGTTCCTGCGGATCCTCGAACAGCCGGAGGCGGCGCTGGAGAGCGCGCGCGCCGCGGTCGCCGACGCGCAGGCGGTCGGGGCGGCGGCCGCGGAGGCCGCGGCCCTGGTCACCCTGGGCACGCTCGCCGACTCCGCGGGCGATCCCGCCGAGGCACGGGAGTGGCTGCGCAAGGCACAGCGGAAGGCACGGGACGCCGGCGCGCCGAACACCGAGATGCGCGCGACGTACTTCCTGGCACTGAGCTACGACGACCACGCCGACTTCGCCGAAGCGCTGGACCACGTCACGAGCGGCGTCGCCCGGGCGGAAGAGACCGGGCTCAGCTGGAGCGTCTACGGGCTGGAGCTGCGCGCCCGGCAGCTGACCCTGCGCTACCTGATGGGCGACTGGCCGGACGAGAGCGCCAGCCGGGCCGGGCGTGGGGTGTCCAGCGCGGTCGCCGCGCGGATCCTGGCGATCTGGTCGCTGTTCGTCGTCGCGCGCGGCCGGTTCGACGAAGCCGCGAAGCTCGTCGCCGGGTTGCGCCGGCATTGGACGGCGGACATGCAGATCCCGCTGTCGGTCGGGGACGCGGGCATCCAGCTGGCGTACTGGCGGGGCGACCGCGCCGAGGCCGTGCGCCGCGCCGAGGACCTCATCGGCTGGCTGGAACGGATCGAACCCGGTCTGCTGGCCGGCATCCGGGTGGCCGCGGTCGGGGTGACCGCCGCGGCCGCGCACGCCGCCGACGCCCGGGTCCGCGGCGACCAGGCCACGGCCGCCGCCGCGGTGGCGGCCGGCGAGCGGATGCTGGCGCACGGCCGGATGTGCGCGGTCGTCGGGCAACCGCGGTCCGGGACGCTCGGGCCGGAGGGCCGGGCGTGGCTGGCCCGGCTGGAGGCGGCGGCGTCCTGCCTGACCGGCCGGGGCGACGCGGAGAAGTGGGCGGCCGCGGCGGCGGCGTTCGGCTACGGCGCCGTGTACGAGCAGGCGATCTGCCACTGGCACGAGGCCGAAGCCCTGCTGGCCGCGGACGGTGACGCGGGCGCGGCCATCGAGGCGGCCCACGCCGTGGCCGTCCGCCTCGGCGCGATCCCGCTGCGCGACGCCGTCCGCGACCTGGCGCACCGCGCCCGCGTCGAGCTGGCGGGCGTCGAGCCGGCGGCCCCGGCCCGCACGGTGGCCGACCCGCTGACCGACCGCGAGCGCGACGTCCTCGAGCGCGTGGCCCTGGGCCGCACGAACCGCCAGGTCGGCGAAGAGCTGTACATCAGCGAAAAGACGGTGAGCGTCCACCTGTCCCGCGTGATGGCGAAACTCGGCGCGAGCCGCCGCGCGGAAGCGGTCGCGATCGCCTACGACCGCGGCCTCCTGACGGCCCCCACCGCCGAACACGCGTGATCAGAGGGTCGACACGCGTGATTGCCGAGCCGACACTCGTGATTGAAGGGTCGACACGGCTGGGCTTGCGGCCGGCGCCGTGTCGACCCTCAAATCACGAGTGATGACCCTTCGATCACGCGTACTGACCCTTCCGTCACGTCAGCGGGGGAGGCGGCGGAGGGCCTTGAGGCCCAGGGTCATGCCGCGGGACCACAGCGAACCCGGGACCCGGCGAGGCGGGCGGAGGGCCAAGCCGCGTTGCAGCGCGATCGACTGGGACTCCGTGTACTTCAGGAGGCCCTCGGCGCCGTTGCGGCGGCCGACGCCCGAGTCCTTCATGCCGCCCATCGGGACGCCGACGCTGCCGAACGTCGCCGCGTAGCCCTCGTTGACGTTGACCGTCCCGGCCTTGAGCCGTGCCGCGACCTCCCAGCCCGCGCGGCCGTTGCGCGACCAGACGCTGGCGTTGAGCCCGAACGGCGTGTCGTTGGCCCGGTCGATGGCGTCGGTGACGTCGGTGTAGCCGTAGATCGAGACGACCGGCCCGAACGTCTCCTCCGCGAACGGCACCATGTCCGGCGTGACCCCGGACAGCACCGTCGGCTCGTAGAACAGCGGGCCGAGGTCGGGCCGGGCCCGGCCGCCGGTGAGCACGGACGCGCCCTTCCCTCGGGCGTCCTCGACGTGCGCCGACACCGTCGCGAGCTGGTCTTCCGACGTCAGCGACCCCATCTGGGCGTGGTAGTCCAGCGCGCCGCCGAGCTTCAGCGCCGCGGTCCGGGCGACGAACGCGCGGGTGAACTCGTCGCGGATGTCTTCGTGGACGTAGATCCGCTCGACCGACACGCACAGCTGGCCCGCCGAGGAGAAGCACGCGGTCACCGCACCCGTCGCGGCCTTCGCGATGTCGGCGTCCGGCAGCACGACCATGGGGTTCTTGCCGCCGAGCTCCAGCGAGTACGACGTCAGCCGCTTCGCCACCTGGCCGGCCAGCTCCTTGCCGGTCGGCGTGGACCCGGTGAAGCACAGGTAGTCCGACTCCTCGACCAGCGCGGTGCCGATCTTCGAGCCGCGGCCGAGCACGATCTGCCAGGTCCCGGCCGGCAGCCCGGCCTCCTCGGCGAGCTCCTGCAGCCACAGCGCCGAGAGCGCGGTCTGGTTGTCCGGCTTCTGCACCACGGCGTTGCCGGCGGCCAGCGCCGGGAGGACGTCCATCGCGGTGAGCGCGAGGGGGTAGTTCCACGGCGAGATGACGCCGACGACGCCCTTGGGGTGCCGGATCTCGCCGGCCCGGGTCAGGCCGGGGATGACGCCGGCGACCCGGCGCGGGGCGAGCAGCTTCGCGGCGTGCTTGCCGTAGTAGGCCGCGACCAGCGCGGTCGCGCTGACCTCGTCGAACGCGTCGAGCCGCGCCTTGCCCGCCTCGACCTGGACCAGGTCGAGCACCTCGTCCTGGCGGGCGAGCACGAGGTCGTGCAGCCGGGTGAGGACGCGGGCGCGCTCGGCGGGGGAGCGCTCCGCCCAGGCCCGCTGGGCCGTCCGCGCGCCGGCGAACACCGCGCGGACGTCGGCGTCGGTGGCCTGGGGCAGCGTCGCGATCGGCTGGCCGGTGAAGGGGGCGTGCATGCGGATCGGCGCCGAGTCCGCGCCGCCGGCCACGCGGGCGACGAGCTGGGCCGCCCGTGCCGAGCCGGGAGCCCCGGCGACGCCGCCGACGGTCGGCGGCAAGGGGGTGTCTTCGACCGCGTTCGCGGGGGTCGTGCTGGTCATGACGTCTCCGTTCCGCGGCGTCCGGAGTCCACGCGGTGCCGCGCAGAGGTTACCGACGAGTACACCATACCGTCGGTACGTCAGTTGTCCAGCCTGATGTGAATAAGTTTCACGTATTGGGTGGGTTCAGCGGTGGGAGCTGGTAGTTCGGCTCCGTCGGCGACGGCGGCTCCTGCCCAGGATGTGGATGGGCCTGCGTCGCGCCGCCGTAAGCGTCGTCGAGCCGCGATGACAGCCCGTCGGCCGGCGCGGGCGTCACCTCGCCGGACTGCGCCGGGAAGGGCTGCGACGGGGGTCCGCTCTGCGCCGGGAAGGGCTGCGAAACCGGTCCGCCCTGCGCGGGGAACGGCTGCGACGACGGCGCACCCGGGTACGGCTGCGGCCCGCCGGGGTACGGCGGCTGGGCACCCGGATGGGGCGGTCCGTACTGCTGCGGCGGAACCGGGTACGGCCGCGGCTGCTGCTGGTACGGCCCGCCGTACGGCCCCGGGGAGAATCCCGCCGGCGCGGTGGCCGGCGCCCGCCGCCCGGCGAGCGTCGCGAGGATCAGCGTCACCACGCCCAGCGCGCCACCGCCGATCAGGATCCAGAACCCGATGCCGGTCGAGTAGACGGAGCTGAGCGACTCGTCGTCGGACTCGTAGCTCAAGGTCGCCGAGACGTCCATGCCGAGCATCCAGACCGCCGCGGCGACCCCGGCACCGCCGGCGACGAGGGCCGTCCGGGCGCCCGAGCGCACTCCGGGACCCGCCGAACGCCGCGCACCCGCGAACGCCAGGCCGGCTCCCGCCAGCAGCACCAGCGCGCCGGCCGACAGCGGGATCCCGTAGCGCGCGACGTGGGTGTTCTCGTAGAACTTCTTCGCCTCGGGGCTGGGCTCGACGTCGAACGAGCGCGTCCAGGCGCTGATCGTCTGGCTGCTCTCGGCCTTGCCGCCGACGACCTGCTCGAACTTCGTCTGCGGGAGGAACGACCCGGCCAGCACGAGCACCGCGGCCAAGGCGCCGACGATCGCGGCGATCAGCCGGAAGCGCGCGCCGGCGTCGGCGGGCGGCCGGGGCGGCGGTGGCTGCTGCACCGGGGGAGGGCCGTACGGGTTCTGGTACGGGCTGGCGGTCATCGGAGCTCCCCTCGTCCGGGGGGATTGGACCACGAATCCGCCTGCGGGATAAGGGGTATTCCAGCCCTTGCGGGGCCCGGCTGGTCAGCTTGGCGCAGTGGCTGCGTCCTGGTAGAGCAGCACCGCGATCCGCTTCCACTCTTCCAGCAGCTGCCGCCGCCGGTTCGGGTCGCCGCCGAGCTCGGCGTCCAGCGCCAGCCCGCGGGTCAGGTTCACGGTGAGCCAGAACAGCATTTCCGCGCGTTCGGGCGGCAGCTCGCCGGCGACCTGGGTGACGTGCTCCAGCGTGGCGCGGCCGAGCGCGCGGTCGACCGGGCGGATGGCCGCGCGCAGCTCGGGGTCGGTGCGGGCGGCGACCCACAGCTCGGTGACGGCGGTGGAAAGGGTGCCGGAGTAGCCGGTCCAGAGCAGGTCGATCGCCGCGGCGACGCCGGTGCCGCCGCTGGGCAGCTCGTCCAGCGACGCGGCGAGCTGGCGGCGCAGCTTCGTCGTCAGGTGTTCGACGGCGGCCGCCATCAGCTCGGCCTTCGCGGTGAAGTGGTGCTGCACCGCGCCCTTCGAGACGCCGGCGCGGGCGCAGATCTCCTGCACCGACGTGCGCGCGTACCCGACGTCCACCAGGCAGTCGATGGTGGCGTCGAGCAGCGCCGTGCGGGTCTGTTCGCGCCGCTGCGCCTGGGTCCGGTGTGCCGCCGCGGTCACTTCGGCCTCCCTGCTTTACCTACAGGCCGGTACGGATGTACATTCCGCAGAGAACTTACATGCTGATCGTCATGTTTTCCAGCAGGAGGGTCCCGTGCCGCTTCAACTCCCGAAGAGCTCCTGGAGCACGACCGAGCTCGACGACCTCCGCGAGCTGTCGCGGTCGTTCCTGCAGAAGGAGGCCGTGCCGCACCAGGAACGCTGGGCGGCCGAGAAGAAGGTCGACCGCGAGCTGTGGACGAAGGCCGGCGACGTCGGCCTGCTCTGCCTCTCCATCCCCGAGGAGTACGGCGGGGGCGGCGGCACCTTCGCCCACGAGGCCGTGCTCTACGAAGAGCAGGCCCGCTCGGGCGACAGCGCGTGGGGCGTGACCGTCCACAACGGAATCGTCGCGCACTACCTCAACGCGTACGCCGCCGAAGAGAAGAAGCGCGAGTGGCTGCCGAAGATGGCCAGCGGCGAGCTGGTCGGCGCGATCGCGATGACCGAGCCCGGCACCGGCTCCGACCTGCAGGGCATCAAGACCCGCGCGGTGCGCGACGGCGACCACTACGTCATCAACGGCGCGAAGACCTTCATCACCAACGGGTTGCACGCCGGCCTGGTGGTCGTCGCGGTCAAGACCGACCCGGACGCGGGCGCGCAGGGCGTCTCGCTGATCGTGGTCGAGACCGACACCCCGGGCTTCCGCCGCGGCCGCGTGCTCGACAAGGTCGGCCTCAAGGGCCAGGACACCGCCGAGCTGTTCTTCGACGACGTCCGCGTGCCCGCGGCCAACCTCCTCGGCGACGCCGAGGGCCAGGGCTTCTTCCAGCTGATGCTGCAGCTGCCGCAGGAACGGCTGATCATCGCCGTCACCGCGGTGGCCGGCCTGGAGGCGGCGGTCGACCTCACGCTGGAGTACACGAAGGAACGCACGGCGTTCGGCCGGCCCATCTTTTCCTTCCAGAACACCAAGTTCAAGCTCGCCGAGGCCGCCACCGAGGCCGCCGTCGCGCGGGCGTTCCTCGACCAGTGCATCGAACGCCACCTCAAGGGCGAGCTCGACGTCCAGGGCGCGGCGATGGCGAAGCTGTGGACCACCGAGCGCGTCAACAAGGTGATCGACGACTGCGTGCAGCTCTTCGGCGGCTACGGCTACATGTCCGAGTACCCGATCGCGCGCGCGTGGGCCGACGTCCGGATCTCGCGGATCTTCGGTGGTACCAGCGAGATCATGAAGGAAATCATCTCCCGCTCGCTCTGAAAGGACCCGACATGAAAGCAGGTCCGCTCAGCGGCCTGAAGGTGGTGGAACTGGCCGGGCTCGCCCCCGGCCCGTTCGCCGCGATGATCCTTTCCGACCTCGGCGCCGACGTCGTCCGCGTCGACCGCGCGGCACCGGGGGAGGACGTGCTGGGCATCCAGACCGACCCGCTCGCCCGCGGCCGCCGCTCGGTCGGCATCAACACCAAGACGCCCGAGGGCGTCGAACTGGTGCTGAAGCTGTGCGACACCGCCGACATCCTCATCGAGCCCTTCCGCCCCGGCGTCGCCGAACGGATCGGGCTCGGCCCCGACGTCGTCCACGCCCGCAACCCGCGGCTGGTCTACGGCCGGATGACCGGCTGGGGCCAGGACGGCCCGCTGGCCACCGCGGCCGGGCACGACATCAACTACATCGGCATCTCCGGCGCGCTCGAGCCGATCGGGCGCGCGGGCGAGCGGCCGGTGCCGCCACTCAACCTCGTCGGCGACTTCGGCGGCGGCGGGCTGCTGCTGGCGATGGGCATCCTGGCCGCGCTGTACGAACGGAACACCTCGGGCCGCGGGCAGGTCGTCGACGCGTCGATGGTGGACGGCGCCGCGCTGCTCACCACGAGCCTGCACGGCATGGCCGCGGCCGGGCTCTGGGGCGGCGCCCGTGGCGAGAACATGCTCGACGGCGGCGCCCCCTTCTACGACACCTACGAAACCGCGGACGGCAAGTACGTCGCCGTCGGCGCGATCGAGATGCGGTTCTGGGGCGACTTCGTGAAGGTCCTCGAGCTGGACCCGGCGGACCTGCCGCTGCACATCGACAGTTCGCAGTGGCCCCGCCTTCGCGAGATCGTGGCGGGGGCGATCGCCAAGCACACCCGCGACGACCTCGTCGCGCGCGCCGAAGGCACCGACGCCTGCCTGACGCCGGTGCTGTCGCCTTCGGAGGCTCCGCAACACCCGCACAACGCGGCGCGCGGAACGTTCGTCGAGATCGGCGGCATGGTCCAGCCCGCGCCGGCCCCGCGGTTCGGCCGCACCCCGCCCGAGACGCCGGAAGCCCCGCGCGCCAAGGGATCCGACACCGAAGCCGTGCTCGCCGAACTGGGCGTCACGGACCTCGGCGCCCTACGTTCGGCGGGGGCGATCGCCTAGGTCTTGGCCAGGTCGGAGCGCACGACCGAGTAGACGACGCTGTCGCGCCACTCGCCGTCACGGAAGCCGTAGCCGCGAAGGATGCCTTCGCGCGTGAAGCCGGCTTTCTCGAGCGAGCGCTGTTCGGCGCGGTTGCCGACCTCGGTCGTCGCTTCGACCCGGTTGAGCTGGGTGTGGGCGAAGAGGTACTCGGCGAGCAGCCGCTGGGCTTCGGTGCCGTAGCCGTGGCCACGCGCTTCCGGCGCCAGCACGAGTCCGACGTTCCAGCAGTAGGACGTCGGCCCGGTGCGGCTGCGGTGCCAGGAGACGAGACCGAGGATGCGGCCGCCGAGCGTCGGCACGAGCATCCCGGTTTCGGTGGTGAGCATGCCGGTTTCCTGCCAGCGGCGGCGCAGGTAGCCGGGATCGTGCCAGCCGAACCACTGGTGCTCCCCGGCGGCGACGGGATCGTTGGTCAGCCGTTCCAGGAGGTCGAGATCGCCTTCGGCCACGGGCCGGAGCACGACTCTCGGAACATCGTCGTCCATCGGTCGACCCTATCGGCCGCCCGACCGGAACCGCCCCGGTTCTCCGTGATCCACCCGGTCGAGCCATGGCCGGTCACCGACCGAAACCCCGTGACCAGCCAGGCATCACGCGTGATCGGAGAGTCGACACGCGTGACTGGAGGGTCGACACGGCGGGGACGATCGGCTTCGCCGTGTCGACCCCGCAGTCACGCGTGTCGACCTCCCAGTCACGCGTGTCGACTCCTCGAGCACGAGTGATGCCCCTGCAGTCACGGGTGATGCCCCTCTGATCACGTGAAAGTGCCGTGCCGGCCCTCGCCGCCGGCGAACCGGGCCGCGCCGTCGACCGCTTCCGCCGCCAGCACCCTCGCGCCCATCGCCGCCCGGAACTCCGTCGCGAGCGCGTCCTCTTCGGACTTCCCCCACTGCTCGAGCGCCGAGAGCCGGTCGCCCCGCAGGCACGTCTGCGGGAACGCCGCGAGCTGCCGCGCCAGCTCCTGCGCCGCGGAAACCGCTTCGCCGGCCGGCGCGAGCCGGTTCGCCAAGCCGATCTCCAGCGCTTCGGGCGCCTCGACGGCCCGTCCGGTCAGGATCAGGTCCATCGCGCGGGACTGGCCGATCAGCCGCGGCAGCCGGACCGTGCCGCCGTCGATCAGCGGCACGCCCCAGCGGCGGCAGAACACCCCGAACACCGCCGTCGCGTCCGCGACCCGCAGGTCGCACCACAGCGCCAGCTCCAGCCCGCCCGCGACGGCGTGCCCGTGCACGGCGGCGATCACCGGCTTGCCGAGGCGCATCCGGGTCGGGCCCATCGGGCCGTCCCCGTCCGGGTGAGTGCGGTTCACCCGGTCGGTGCCGATCGCCTTGAGGTCCGCTCCGGCGCAGAACGCGCCACCCGATCCGGTGAGGACCGCGACGGCGGCGCCGGGGTCCGCGTCGAACTCGCGGAACGCCTCGGCGAGCTCGGCCGCGGTCGGCCCGTCGACGGCGTTGCGGGCGGCGGGGCGGTCGATGGTGACCGTCGTCACCGCGCCGTCCCGCTCGACCAGTATGTTCCGGGTCATCGCCGCTCCTCGGGGCCGGTCGGGGGTGATCGGGGGTTGATCGGGGTGTCTTCGGGGCACGCCTTCCCTAGAGTATTGACGTGGCCACTCCCAGGACGGGGACGGCGAGCCGGGGAGGAAGCGCATGTCGAGCGGCATGAAGAAAGTTCTCATCGTCGGTGTCGTCGCGCTCGTGCTCTTCTTCCTGATCACCCAGCCCACCCAGTCCGCGGACTTCGTGCACCGCGTCCTCGGCTGGCTCAAGGACGGCGCCGAAGCGATCGTGACGTTCTTCCGGTCGCTCTTCTCCTGACCACCGGAAACGCTCTGACCGGCGCCGCAAAAGGCGGCGCCGGTCGTCACCCTGTGTGTTAGCGGACGGTAAATCACTGAGTGTCACGAATCTCGGATTTCGGACCGAACGCTCGACCATCCGGGTGGATTGCGGCCGAAAACGCGCAGGTCGGCGAATTCGTGCCTGCCGGGGTCTGGCGAAGGAGACCACCCCGGCCCTACGGTGCTCACATTGCGTGATCGGGTGGTTCGCCATCCCCCCGGAGAACCCCGGTGCGCAGGCAGTTTCCACTCAGCAAGGTGCAGGTTGGTGCGTGCGGCACCACCGCGTGGGACAGGTGTCAGGCCTGTCCGTCGGGGACCTACAAGGAGGCAGGGATGACCGGAGATCCCGGAGTGGACGCGCTGATCCGGCAATGGGCCGCGGAGCGCGAGCAGACCCCCGAAGAGCAGGAGGTCGACCGCATCGCGTCCGCGTGGCTGGCGGACGCGCCTGCGCAGGCTCCGGGCATCCCCGGCCAGCGTGCCCGTACGGGGCAGCAGCGGTTCGTCCCGGTCGAGGCGGCCGATCCCGGCTACCTCGACGCGATGCGGCGCCGGTTGCCGGAAGTACCCGAAGAGCTCCTCACCGCCGCCGCGGGCTGGTGGCAGATGGTCGGCGGCGTCGCCGAGGCCGAGGAGTGGTGGGACGCCGGTCTCAGCCCGCTCGACCAGCGGGCCCTCGACTACCGGGCGGCCGGGCTCGCGCCGTCCGACCTGAGCCGCCGGCTCGGGCCGATGACCGTCCTTCAGCACCTCCGCCGCGGCAGTGCCCCGGCCTGGTGCGTCGCGCGCCTCGCGCGGCAGCAGAAGTCCGCCTGACCTTTCCACTCGGCCGGGTGAACCGGTGTGGTGAGACGATCGCGACGACCCGCGTAACGCTAACCTGCGCGGGCTCGTTGACACTTCGTCGACACCACGCTGGAGGACCGGAGTTACGTGCGCACCAGGACCGGAAAGAACGAGGACGACCCGATCGACGCGAGCGTCGAGGAAGCCGCCCCCGCCGCACCGGCACCGGCGCCGCGCTCCGCGAGTGTCGCGGTGCTCACCCGGCTGATCGTGGTCCTCGCCGTGCTGGCCGTGGCCGGCGGCGGGATCTGGCTCGTCACCCGCGCGTCGACGCCGGAGGCGAGCCCGCTCACCACCGAAATCCCCGCCCTGCAGGTCAAGGCGGCCGACGTCCGCCCGGGGTCGGTCGCGCCGGCCGGCGGTGCGGTCGCGGGCGGGGCCGAGCAGCAGACGTCTCCCCAGCAGGCCCGCAGCACCGGCCCGGCGACGCTGTCCCAGTGGGCGACCCAGGTCGCCGCGGCGACCGGAGTCCCGGCGCGGGCGCTGCAGGCGTACGGCAACGCCGAGCTGGCGATGCGCGCGGACCAGCCGAAGTGCAAGATCTCGTGGGCCACGCTCGCCGGCATCGGCCGGATCGAGTCGAACCACGGCCAGTACGCGGGCGCGGTCCTCGGCGCGGACGGCCGCCCGTCCAAGCCGATCATCGGCGTCCCCCTCGACGGATCGGCGGGCGTCCAGGCGATCGGCGACACGGACGGCGGCCGCTACGACGGCGACGCCGGTGTCGACCGGGCGGTCGGCCCGATGCAGTTCATCCCGAGCACGTGGCGCAAGTGGGCATCGGACGGCAACGGCGACGGCCTCGGCGACCCCCAGCAGATCGACGACGCGGCTTTGGGGGCGGCGCGTTATCTGTGCGCGGGCGGGCGGGACATGGCGAGCCCTTCGGGGTGGTGGGCCGGGATCCTGTCGTACAACAACTCGACGGAGTACGCGCAGAAGGTGTTCGGCCTGGCCGATGGCTATGCGAAGGGTGCCCAGTCGGTGCGCAAGCAAGGCTGAGTTTCGGGCCCTCCCGCAAGTAAGCAGGCCCCACCCATCCCTGGGGGCTGACCCCGATCCAGTCTATCGCCGACCCCCGACGAAGAACCCGGTCGCGGCCGGGTTGTCCACAATCGCCCGGGGGTGGGGACAAGCGGTCAAGCACCCGGGAAGCAAAGCCGCCGGGG
Source organism: Amycolatopsis camponoti (assembly GCF_902497555.1). Lineage (NCBI taxonomy): Bacteria > Bacillati > Actinomycetota > Actinomycetes > Pseudonocardiales > Pseudonocardiaceae > Amycolatopsis > Amycolatopsis camponoti. Next base: position 1,938,043 of record NZ_CABVGP010000001.1, read on the forward strand.
GCTGACCCCTGTCAGGTCAAGGGCACGGGAACCTGCACCGCCCGGGGCTGACCCATCGCGAGGTCAAAGCACCCGGCAACCCGCATCGCCTGGGCGGACCCGACCGTCAGGTCAAGCGCACGTGAACCCACACGACCTGCGCTGAGAGCGACGCCACCTGGCGCGCAAGTCGGCCGCCGGCCCTCAGCCGCCCAGTGCTAGCGTCGGAGCGTGCCAGCTTCCCCTTCGCCGGCGGCTTCCCCCTGGGGACGCCGGATCGCGATCGCCGCGACGTGCCTGGTGAGCCTGCTCGTCTGCTGCGGGCTCGCCTGGTGGCAGTGGGACCGCTTCACCTCGGCGAACGGCACCTTCCAGAACCTCGGCTACGTCCTGCAGTGGCCGCTCTTCGGCCTGTTCCCGGCCTTCATGTTCTGGCGGATCCGCAAGCTCCGCCAGAAGGCCGAGGCCGACGGCACCGCGGACGACCGCCCGAAGCCGGCCCCCGTCGCCGAGGTGCCCGCTCCCCGTCCCCGGCCCGACGTGCGGCCGACGGACGAGGACGAGGAGCTGGCCGCGTACAACCGTTACCTGCGCGAGCTGAACGCCCGCGACCAGCAGGCCGCCGAGTGAGGCCGCAGAGTGAGGACGTCCCGATGACCACCAGCACCGAAGGTGCCGCCCAGACCGCGGTGCCGCTCGCCGGCCCCCTCGTCCGGTTCCGCACCGCCGCCTACGTCACCGGCGTCGGGCTGCTCGGCCTCTGTTTCGTCATGGTGCTGCGCTACGGCTTCGACAACCCGACGCCGTCGGCGGTCTACTCGCCGATCCACGGCGTGCTGTACATGATCTACCTCGTGCTGACCATCGACCTGGCGATCAAGGCCCGCTGGTCGATCAAGGGCACCGTGCTCGTGCTGCTGGCCGGCTGCGTCCCGTTCGTCTCGTTCCTCGTCGAGCGCCGGGTGACGCACAAGGTCAAGGCCGGGCAGAAGCTGTAACCCGCCGGAACGTCAGCGCCACCAGGACCGTGCCCGCCGCGAACACCGCGGCCGTCGCGAAGGCCGACGTCATGCCGTCGACGACGAGCTGAGCTCCCGTCGCGCCCGACGAGCGGGTCGTCGCGCCGAACACCGTGACCAGCACGGCCAGCCCCAGCGTGCTGCCGACCTGCTGCATCGTCTGCAGGACGCCGCCCGCCGCGCCCGCGTCGTCGTTCGGCACGGTGGCCATCACGATCACGTTGAGCGGCGCGAACGCCAGCCCGCCCCCGAGCCCCATCAGCACCAGCGGCCCCAGCAACGCGGGGAAGTACGCGCTGGTGGTCGTCAGCATCGCCAGCCAGCCGACGCCCGCCAGCATCAGCAGCGTGCCGGTGACGGCGAGCGGCTTCGGGCCGTAGCGCGGGAGCAGCCGCGGCACGAGCCGGCTCATCGTGAAGATCAGCGCCGCCATCGGCAGGAACGCGAAGCCGGTGGCCAGCGCGGCGAAGTGCCGGACGTCCTGCATGAACTGGGTGAGGAAGAAGAACATCGACATCATGGCCATCGGGCCGAGGAAGAAGTTGACGTAGGCCGCGCTGCGGTCGCGGTCGGCGAACAGCCGGAGCGGGACCAGCGGCATCGCGGTGCGGGCCTCGATCGCGACGAACGCCGTCAGCAGCGCCAGCCCGCCGGCGAGCGAGCCGAGCGTCACCGGGTTGCCCCAGCCGTCGGACGCCGCGTGGGTGAAGGCGAACACGAGCGAGCCGACGCCCAGGGTGCCGGTGATCGCGCCGGGCAGGTCGAGGTGCGCGGGGCGGCGGGCCGGTTCGGGGACGAACCGGGGTGCGAGCAGCACGATCGCGAGGCCGAACGGGACGTTGATGAACAGCGCCGCGCGCCACGAGATCCACTCGGTGAGCAGGCCGCCGACGATCAGGCCGATCGCGAACCCGCCACTGGACATGGCGGAGAACAGCGCGAGCGCCCGGATGCGGGCCTTGGCCTCGGTGAACGTGGTCGTGACCAGCGCCAGGGTGCTCGGACCGGCCATGGCGGCGCCGACGCCCTGCAGGACGCGGGCGGCGATGAGCAGCGTGGCCGAGCCGGCGAGGCCGCCGGCCAGCGACGCGAGGGTGAACAGGGCGGTGCCCGCGACGAACATCCGGCGTCGCCCGAACAGGTCGCCGGCGCGGCCGCCGAGCAGCAGGAGACCGCCGAAGACCAGGCTGTAGGCCGTCATCACCCAGGACAGGCCGGTGGCCGAAAACCCCAGGTCGGCCTGGATGCGTGGGAGCGCGACATTCATGACGGTCGCGTCGAGGATGAGCATGAGCTGACAGGTGAGGATGATCGCGAGGACCAGCCCGCTGCGGCGCGCCGGGGCAGGCTCGACCGCAGGATGGATCGTTTGCTGGGACAAGAGATACTCCCCCAAGGAGTACGGAGGTAAGCGGAGAGTTTCTCCGCTTGGGTGCGATCCGATAATATGGAGAGTGTCTCCGGATGCGCAAGTGAATTCGGAGAATCTCTCCGGTTAAGTGGCGAGGAGGCCGGGATGCCGGGTGCGGACTCGGAGCGTCCGATGCGGGCGGACGCGCGGCGCAACTACGAGCGCATCGTCGCGACGGCGAAGGATCTCTTCACCGCGCACGGCGCCGACGTGCCGCTGGACGACATCGCGAAGAAGGCCGGGGTGGGGGCGGGCACGCTGTACCGGCACTTCCCGACGCGCGAAAAGCTGTTCGAAGCGGTCTACCGCGACGAGATCGAGGTGCTCGCCGACCGCGCGTACGTACTGCACGACGAGCTGGCGCCGTGGGAGGCTCTCGAGGCCTGGCTGCGGGAACAGGTCACCTGGGTCGTGGAGCGGCACAAGCTGGCGACGGTGCTCAAGGAGTCGATCGACTCGGGCTCGGAGACGTTCCAGTACTGCCAGGTGCGGCTGCGGGAAGCGGTCGGGGTGCTGGTCGACGCGGCCGCGGGGCTGATCCGGCCCGACGTCGCGGGGCCCGACGTCCTGCGGCTGGCCCACGGGGCGGGCATGGCGGTGCGCAACTGCAGCCCCGAGGACGGGAAACGCGTGCTGACCGTGATCCTGGACGGCCTGCGCGCGTGACGCAGGCCGTCCAGGATCGTCAGGCAAGTCAGCTGCCGATCCCGGTGAGGGACCGGACCTCCATCTCGGCCTGCTTCTCCAGGTTCGCCTTCGGCTTGCCGACGAGGGTGCCGACGAACCCGCAGAGGAACGAGAACGGGATCGACACCAGGCCCGGGTTCTTGAGCGGGAACCAGGCGAAGTCGATGCCCTTGAAGATCGCGTCTGGTGCGCCCGAGACGACCGGCGAGAAGAGCACCAGGATCAGGCTCGCGGCCAGGCCGCCGTAGATGCCCCAGAGCGTGCCCGTCGTGTTGAACCGCTTCCAGAACAGCGAGTACAGCAGCGTCGAGAGGTTCGCCGACGCCGCGACCGCGAACGCCAGCGCGACCAGGAACGCGATGTTCTGGCCGTTCGCCAGCACGCCGCCGACGATGGCCAGCGCCCCGACCGCGATCGCGGTCAGCCGCGCCACCCGGACCTCGTCGGCCGGGTCCGCCTTGCCGCGCTTGAAGATGTTCGCGTAGACGTCGTGGGCGAAGGAGGCCGACGCGGTGATCGTCAGCCCGGCCACCACCGCGAGGATCGTCGCGAACGCCACCGCGGCGATGATGCCCAGCAGCAGCGTCCCGCCGACGTGCAGGGCCAGCAGCGGCGCCGCCGAGTTCTCCCCGCCGGGCGCGGCCTTGATCTCGTCCGCGCCGACCAGCGCGGCCGCGCCGAAGCCGATGACCAGCGTGCACAGGTAGAACAGGAACATGCACGCCGTCGCCCAGACGACGCTTCGCCGCGCCTCACGGGAGTTCGGCACGGTGTAGAAGCGCATCAGCACGTGGGGCAGTGCCGCCGCGCCGAGCACCAGCGCCAAGGCCAGTGACACGAAGTCGAGCTTCGTGGTGGCGTTCTTGCCGTACGAGCCGCCCGGCTCCAGGAGCTTGTCGCCGAGCGGGCTGTTCTCCGCGGCCGACGAGAGCAGGTTCGAGAACGAGAAGCCGAACTTGCCGAACAGGAACACCGTGAGCAGCGCGCCGCACAGCAGCAGGATGGTCGCCTTGATGATCTGCACCCACGTGGTGCCCTTCATCCCGCCGACCAACACGTACAGCACCATGACCAAGCCGACGACGCCGATCACCAGCGCCTGGCCGAGCTTGGAGTGGACGTTGAGCAGCAGCGCCACCAGGCCGCCGGCGCCCGCCATCTGCGCCAGCATGTAGAAGAAGGAGATCACCAGTGTCGACGTCGCCGCCGCCGCGCGGACCGGGCGCTGCTTCATCCGGAAGCTCAGCACGTCGCCCATCGTGAAGCGGCCGGTGTTGCGCAGGAGCTCGGCGATCAGCAGCAGGTCGACCAGCCAGGCGACGAGGAAGCCGATCGAGTAGAGGAAGCCGTCGTAGCCGTGCATCGCGATGGCGCCGGCGATGCCGAGGAACGACGCCGCCGACAGGAAGTCGCCCGACAGCGCGATGCCGTTCTGGCGGCCGGTGAACGCGCTGCCCGCGGCGTAGTAGTCGGCCGTCGAGGAGTTCCGGCTGCTGGCCCGGTAGACGACGTACAGCGTGATCGCCACGAACAGGGCGAACACGGCGGTGTTGACGAGCGGGTCGCTGGCCGGGGTGCCTTCGGCGGCGAGGGCGGTCATCGGCGGGTCCCTTCCGTCAGGCCCGCGCGGGCCCGCAGCTCGGCCACGCGCGGGTCGAGGTGGCGGCGCGCGTAGCGCAGGTAGAGCCAGGTGACCAGCGCGGTGCTGGCGAACTGGCCGATGCCGAGCAGGATGCCGACGTTGACCTGGCCGAACACCTTGGTGCTCATGAAGTCGTGCGCGTACGCGGCGAGCAGCACGTACGTCATGTACCAGGCGAAGAAGGCCAAGCTCATCGGGAAGACGAAGGCCCGGAACCGCCGCCGCAGCGAGCCGAACTCGCGGCTGGCCTGGATCGCGGGGTAGTCGGGACCCGGGCGGGGAACGGGCCGGCGGTGCTGGGCCGCGGGTGGGCGGTCCCCGGTGAACAGGGCCGGCATCTGGCCGGTCTCCTCGAGGGGGTTGCCCGCCGCGGGGCGCGCGACGTCGTACATGTGGGTTGCCTCCGGCAGAGTGCCTCCGTGGCGGCGGGGCCCCGGCCGTCTGCGGACAGCGCGCCGGGCCGCCCTTGCGGACTGCGAGACGAACATCGTAACTAGGCCGTCCGGCGGACATCGCAGGCGGCCGGTCGGTCCAGGACGCGCGGAACGCGCGGTATTCGATTTCTCGTCGAAAGCGTCGAATGGAGTAGTGCTTCATGATCACGAGCAGATCACCCGTAATGATGAAAAGAATTGTGACGCCACGTTGTCGCATCCGGCGGGCACTGCGGCGAACGAGCTAATCCGGTCGAGGGTCGATCCGCGTCGGACACGCAGAGTGTCCGTGAGCGCTCACGTCGTCCCGGAGAGTGTCGCCCGCCTGCGGGCGTGGCGGTGAAGATCCACTGGTCAGCGGTCAGTCTCGAAAGAAATCACCAGGTCGGGGCACGATGGGGGACAACGCCACAACATCGGGCACATCTTGAGACTTGACCCACCCGATGGGGGTACTGAGTGTAGATCGTCCGAGGTACTACACTCCTCTGCGTGGGCTAATCGGGTGACGGCCGGATGCCTGGGTGAGACGCTTCCGGTAACCGGAATTCCCTCTTCGGGGGCGGTGAGGGCGAATGTGCGGGGTGGTTCTCGGCCCGGAATCCACTTTTCGCAGGTCAGCGCCCGAGTGGAGAACAAAATTGACCGTCCGGGCGCCGGGGGTACGATTCTTTGGCCCAGCTGACCGCAGCGATCGATTGGCACCGATTAAGTTGATCTCGACGACCGTGCAGACCGCAAGTTGCGCCGTGCACGTGCACAGTCCCTTGCACGGGACGGCGGGACGGTGCCTGCACGAGTGCGCGGACGGCCGGGCGGCCGGGGACGAGCGAGGGCACCGGGGACGCGGCAGGGCGCGGGCGGCACGACCGTCCGGCGGCCCGCCACGAGCCGGGACGCCGCGCCGTCGACGCGGATCCATGACGCCGGACAGGGAGTCACTCACGTGACCGTTGCAGGAGAAGGTCAGGTGCCCGTGGGGGAGCTGCTCGGCCGAGCACCCCGGCGGTCCAAGGGGAAGGACGCGTGGCGCGCCCTCGTGCGCTGGCGCGACTGGAGCCTGCCCGTCAAGCTCTCGGCCGTCACCGTCGTCCCCATCGTGCTCGCGCTGGTCCTCGGCGTCACGACGATCGCGGGCCAGGTCGGCCGCTCGGCCGAGTACCAGCGCCTCGACCGGCTCGTCTCGCTCGGCGGCCAGACCCGCGCGCTCACCGGTGCGCTGCAGCAGGAGCGCACGGTCACCGCGGCGATGCTGACCGACGGCACCGTCGGCGGCACGCCCGCGCTGGCCGCGGCCCGCAAGGCCACCGACGCCGCGGTCGGGCCGTTCACCGCGGCGCAGGCCCGCGCGTCCGAGGTCGAGCCCGGCGTGGCCGGGGCCGCCGGCGCGGCCACCGCGCAAGTCAACAACCTCGGCTTCCTCCGCCGCCAGGTCGACGGCGGCCAGCTCGACCCGGCCCAGGCCGTCACCGCGTACTCCGGGACCACCGGCTCGCTGATCGGCCTCGACACCGCGGCCACCGCGGGCGCCGGCGACGGCACCCTCGGCGGGACCCCCGCCGGGCTGCACGAGCTGCTCGTCGCGGGCGAGCAGGTGTCGGTCAGCCAGGCACTGGTCTCCTACGGCATCGCCCGCTCCGCGCTGTCGCCGAGCGAGCTGGCCACGCTGCGCGCCGCCGAGCTGCGGCTGGCCGACCGGCTCATCGACTTCCGCTCCGCGGCGGGTGACACGCTGCAGCGCGACTTCGCCGCGATCGCCGAAGGCGCGCAGGCCCAGAGCCGGGCCCGGATGGTCGAGTCGGTGCTGAACGCGCAGGGGAACACGGTCGACGACGCCTTCCGCGCCCTGTCCGCGGCCGACTGGACCGCCGCGTCCTCGGCGATGCGGACGCAGATCGGCCAGGTCGCCGACCGGCTCGGCGCGTCGGCGTCGGCCACCTCGGAGCAGCTCGTCGACGACGCCAGCAGCGGCGCCGGCCTGCTCGCGGTGCTGCTGTTCGCCGCGATGGTGCTCGCCGTCGCGGTCGTCTTCCTCATCACCCGGCAGCTGCTGCGCTCGCTGAAAGCACTGCGTCGCAGCGCTCTCGACGTCGCCGAAACCGCGCTGCCCGAAGCGGTCCGCAACATCCAGGAAGGCCGCGTGCAGGGCACGGCCGTCGTGCCGGTGCCGGTGCAGACCGAGGACGAGGTCGGCGAGGTGGCGCGGGCGTTCGACAAGGTCCACCACCAGGCGCTGCGGCTGGCGACCGAGCAGGCCGCGATGCGCACCGGCTTCGGCAGCGTCTTCGTCAACCTGTCGCGGCGCAGCCAGAGCCTGGTCCAGCGGCAGCTGCAGCTGATCGAGCAGCTGGAGCGGGACGAGGAGGACGCCGACCAGCTGGCGACGCTGTTCCAGCTCGACCACCTCGCCACCCGGATGCGGCGCAACAACGAGAACCTGATGGTGCTGTCGGGCGCGGAGCCCGGCCGCCGGTCCGGCAAGCCGGTCGGCACCACCGACATGCTCCGCGCCGCGGTCTCGGAGATCGAGCAGTACCAGCGGGTCCAGGTCCAGTCGCCGCCCCCGGCCCGGATCGTCGGCTACGCCGCGAGCGACCTGATGCGCCTGGTCGCCGAGCTGCTGGACAACGCGACGGCGTTCTCCGCGCCGGAGACGAGCGTGACCGTGGCGTCGCGGCTGGGCGAGGACGGCTCGCTCAACATCGACATCCTCGACAAGGGCATCGGCATGAACGAGGCCGAGGTCGCCGAGGCGAACACCCGGCTGACCGAGGCCGGGTCGGTCGACCTGGCCACCTCGCGCCGGATGGGCCTGTTCGTCGTCGGCCGCCTGGCCAGCCGGCACCGGATCGGCGTGTCGCTGCACGGCGGCCGGGACATCGTCGGCGTCCGCGCCACGGTCGTCGTCCCGGCGGAGCTGGTGATGGCGGTGACCGACGGCCCGCGGACGGGCCAGATCAGCGCGCAGCGGCCGCCCGCGAGCCCGCCGATGGGCAACCAGCTGCCGCGGCGCCAGGTCAACGGCAACTCGCGGCCGCGCCCGTTGGTGCCGGAGCAGCCGGCGATGGGGGAGGAGCGCTGGCCGTCGGCGAGCGACCTCGCCGGGCTGACCAACGGTCACGGGCCGGCCGGGATCCGGCCGCCGTCGGACCTGGAGATCTCCGGGACGGACCTGTTCGCGCCGCTGCCCAAGGACGACCCGGCCCCGCCGCCGCGGCCGACGCTGCCGCCGGTGCCCGCGGTGCTGCCGGTGCCGGACCCGCCGCGCGCCGGTGACCTGCCCTCGGGCAAGGACCTGTTCTCCGCCAACGAAACCACGTTGACCGACTGGTGGCAGCAGGCGACCGCGGAGCCGGCCCCGGCGCCCACTCCGGCGCCGGATCGCTCGGAGACGACGCCGATCTTCGACGAGATGCTGTCGGCGTGGTTCCGCGAGGACAAGCCCGCCGAGAAGCCGGCCGCCGCCGCTTCGGAAGATTCGGAGCCGGTCGCCGAGGCCCCGGAGAAGCCCGCTGCCGAGCCGCAGGAGGCCCGCAGCTGGGATTTCGCCAGCGACGAGAACTTCCGCACGGTCCAGGCGGTCACCAAGGCGGAGCCGACGGCGTTCACCGAGGCGGGGCTGCCCCGCCGCCGCCGCGGCGAGCAGCTCATGCCGGGCAGCGCGACCCCGGCCGCGGCGATTCCGGCGGCCCCGGCCCCGGCCCGTTCCGACCTGCCGGTCCGCGACCCGGCCGACGTCCGCGGGCGGCTGAGCAGCTTCCAGCAGGGCGTCACCCGTGGCCGCCGCCAGGCGCGCCAGGCACAGGGCACGGCACCCGCCTTCCAGCCGAACGCTCCTCAGCCGGAAGCCGCCGAGCCGGACACCTCGGCGGCGGCAGACCGGCAGCAGTCGTTCGCGCAGAGGCTCGAGCCGGGTGCACCCGGGGCGCAGCAGGACGCGGCGTTCCAGCAGAACGGCCTGCCGCGGCGGGGACAGCCAGGTGCCGGGCAGGCGCCGCAGCCGAACGGCCGGCCGGGCCGCCCGGCCGCCCGGCCGGACATGTTCCAGCCGCACGCGCCGGCGCAGCCGGGGTCCGCTGCTCCCGGTCAGCCTGGTGGTTCAGGCCAGGTGCCGGCCGCTTTCCGCCCGTCCGGCGAACCGGATGGATCGGGGCAGGGGTCTGCTGCTCTCGGTGAGTCGGATGGGTCGGCGCAGCCGGGCCAAACGCCGGCCGCCCTCCACCAGCCTGGCGAGTCCGACGGGCTGCCGCAGTGGAGCCAGGTGCCCGCCGCTCTCCGTCGGTCCAGTGAGGCGAACAAGCCGGCGCAGTCCGGCCAGTCTCCGGCCGCGCCTGAGGCCGGCGAACCCAGACAGCCGCCGGCCAGGCGGCCGTCGCCCGCGCCGCAGCAGTCCACACCGGCGCAGCCCGGCGAGCAGCCCTCCCCGTCGGACGGTTCGCCGCTGCCGGGGCAAGCTCAGCCCGCTGCCCTCCGCCCGGGCGAGCAGTCCTCCCCGTCCGACGGATCGCCGCAGCCGGGGCAAGCTCAGCCCGCCGCCCTCCACCAGCCCGCGCAGCAGGATGGCCCGGCTCAGCCCGGCGAACCGGCCGCGCCCCAGCAGCCCGGACCGCTGCCGAGCCGGCAGCCGCGGCCGTCGCCGCGCCCGCCGGCCTTCGGTGGACCCGACCGGCCGTCCCCGGCCTTCCTCGAGGGCCCGGGCCGTCCCGCCGTCCCGCCCTCCGCGCTGCCGTCACGGCGGGGCTCCGCGGATCCGGAAACGCCGGCGCCGCGCCAGGAAGAGTCGGCCGTCGAAGCCACCGCCGAGTGGAACTTCGGCACCGATGAAGGCTGGCGGGCGGTGCAAGCGGTGTCCCAGTCGGCACCTGCCACGTTCACTTCGGCAGGATTGCCCCGGCGCCGTCGCGGGGAGCAGCTGCTCCCGGGCAGCGCCGGACCGCCCACCGGGGCCACGGCCCCCCGACCACAACGGGACGCACACGACGTGCGCGGCCGCCTGCGAAGCTTCCAGCAGGGCATCGAGCGCGGACGCCACCGCACCGCGCGGGCCGAGACCAACCACGAGACACTGGAGGGCGAATGACCTCGCCGAGTAGCGCACAGCCGCCGCAGAATCAGTTCGGCTGGCTGATCAACGACTTCGCGGAGCGGGTGCCCGGCGTGGCCCACGCCGTGGTCGTCTCGGCGGACGGCCTGCTGCTGAGCGCGTCGAACCGGCTGCCGCTCGACCGGGCCGACCAGCTCGCCGCGGTCGCTTCGGGCCTGGTCAGCCTCACCCAGGGCGCCGCCCGGTGCTTCGAGGCGGGCGCGGTCAACGAGACCGTCGTCGAGATGGAGCTGGGGATCATGGTGCTGATGTCCATCAGCGACGGGTCCTGCCTGGCCGTGCTCGCGGCCCCGAACTGCGACATCGGGCAGGTCGCCTACGAGATGACGATGCTCGTCGACCGGGTCGGCCAGATCCTGACCCCGGAGCTGCGCGCTCAGCTTCAGGGCTCTGGTGGGTCGCTGATCGGCGAACCGGTGGGATGATGGCGCGATGAGCACAGGGTCCGGATTCGGCGGTGAACCACCCGAGGGGCAGCGGCCCCCCGGGCGAGAGGACGACGGCACCTTCGCCGACGTCCTCAACGGGTTCACCCTGGATTCCGGCCGTGCCCGCCGGAAGCGCAAGAAGAGCAAGGAGTCCCCGCCACCCCCGGCCGCCGGTGCGCACGCGGCCGCGGAACCGCCGGCGCCCGCGCCGTCGGCCGACCAAGGAGATCGAGTGACCTCTTTAGTCTCTCCACCCGGCAGTACCGACGGAGACGCCCCCAGACCAGGGGGGCTGTTCGACCCCGGACCGCCCAGCGGCGAGTTCATCATGCCCGCGGTGTTCGAACAGCCGCTCGCGCCCGAGGACCAGACGGCGATCGTCCGGCCGTACGCTTTGACCGGTGGCCGCACCCGGGCGAACTACGCCCTGGAGCTGGAGACACTGATCTCCGCGAAGGACTACGCTGCCACCGGTGGCTTCCCCGAAGTGGCCGCGGAGCAGATCGAGTGCATCTCGATCATGGAAGAGTGCCGGACCCCCCGTTCGGTCGCCGAGCTGGTGTCGGCCTTGCGGGTGCCTTTGGGCGTGGCCCGGGTGCTGATCAGCGACGCGGCGGACGCAGGGCTGGTCACGGTGCACAAGACGATAACGGGCAATGACGGCGCCGAGGCACATCTGGTGTTGATGGAAAGGGTTTTGAGTGGACTCCGTCGGCTTTAAGGCACCGCGGGACACCGCGCCCCCGACCATGACATCCGCCAAGATCGTGGTGGCGGGCGGCTTCGGCGCGGGCAAGACGACCTTCGTCGGGTCGGTGTCGGAAATCGTGCCGCTCACCACCGAGGCGATGATGACCGACGCGAGCGTCGGCGTCGACAACCTCGACCACACGCCGGGCAAGTCGACGACGACGGTGGCGATGGACTTCGGCCGGGTGTCGCTGGACGCGGACCTGATCCTGTACCTGTTCGGCACGCCCGGGCAGCAGCGGTTCTGGTTCATGTGGGACGACCTGGTCCGCGGCGCGATCGGCGCGGTCGTGCTGGCGGACACCCGCCGGCTGGCCGACTCGTTCGCCCCGATCGACTTCTTCGAAGATCGCGGCCTGCCGTACATCGTCGGCGTCAACACGTTCGACGGCGTGCTGGAGCACGACATCAACGACGTGCGCGAGGCCCTGTCGATCGACCCGAACATCCCGATCGTCCGCTGCGACGCCCGGGACCGCGAGTCGACGAAGCAGACGCTGATCACGCTGGTCGAGTACGCGATGCGCCAGTGGATCGCGCTGCGGGCGGCCAAGAGCCGCTGACGCCGGGGGAGCGGACGGTGCCGAGGAGGCACCAGCCGCTTCCGGGCGTGAGCACCACGCCGGTCGATCGCGCGCGGGGAAGCGCGGGATCGCCGGCGCCGTTTCACGCGCGCCGCAGGCGCAGCAGCACTACCCGTCCGTCGAACGTGCGCGACTCGGCCAGCTCGAGCCCGAGCCGTGCCGTGCCCTCGGCGAACGGGCGCTTGGTGCCGCCCAGGATCACCGGGTGGACGAACACCTGGTACTCGTCGATCAGCCCGTGGGCGGTCAGCTCGGCGGCCAGCTCCGCGCCGCCCATCAGCAGCACGTCCTTGCCCGGCTCGGCCTTCAGCGACGTGACCACCTCGGGCAGCGCGCCCCCGACCACCCGCGTGTTCCAGTCCGCCTTCTCCAGCGTCCGCGAGAACACGATCTTCGGGGTGGACCGCCACACCGGCGCGAAGGCGATGTCGTGCGGGTGGTCGGAGGTCGTCTCGGCGGTCGGCCAGAACGCGGACATCATGTCCCAGACCTTCCGCCCGTAGGCGAACTCGCCGTAGCGCCCGGCCAGCTCCTGCGAGTAGCCGGACAGCTCCGGTCCCATGACCGGCCAGTCGAACTCGCCGGCCGGGCCCTCGACGCAGCCGTCGAGCGAGGTGTGGACCATGTGGACGATCTCGCGCATTTCCGTCTCCTTCTGAAGTGCTTTCACCGGGAGGTCGGAGCCGCGCGGGCAGACCGGACACGGCCGCCCGGGGAACTTTCAGTATTCGTCGTGACGGCGCCACCACGAGCTCGGCGCGTCGTCGCCGTGGCTGTCCTCTTCCCACGCCTCCTGGCGCCCCAGCGGCGTGACGTCGAGGTAGCGGTGGGAGGCCAGGAACATCTCGCCGCCCCGGCCGGAGGTGAAGTACGTGCGGTACACGTCGTCGCCGTCGCGCAGGAACACGCTCACGCCGAACCCCATCCCGACGCCGCAGTCCTCGGTGAACCCGGTGCCGTGCGCGGACACCCACGGCACGTCCCAGCCCATCCGCGCCCGGTACCGCTCGATCTCCAGCAGGGTCGCCGGCGCGACGACCTTGAGCGTGACGTCGCGGGCGTGCAGGTGCGCCAGGTGCGGCATGTTGTCGACGAGCAGGGAGCAGCCGGGGCAGCCCGCCTCGTCGCCGGGGTGCAGCATGAAGTGGTACACGATCAGCTGACGGCGGCCCTCGAACAGGTCGAGCAGCGTGACCGGCCCGTCGGCGCTCTCGAACGGGTACTTCGCGTCGAAGCGGACCATCGGCAGCCGCCGGCGCTCGGCGGCGAGGCGGTCGGCCGCCTTCATGTGCTCCTTCTCCTTGACCAGCAGCGCGTCGCGCGCGGCCTGCCATTCCTCCGGCGTGACGATCTGGGGCTGGGTGGCGGTCATCGGGCGTCCTTTCCTCGGATGAAGCCGGTCAGGTCCTCGAAGCTGGAGTTCCAGCCTTCCTCGTGGCCGTCGCGTTCGGCGGCGGTCGGGAAGCCGGTCTGGGTGAACGTCATCTCGGTCTTGCCCCCGAGGTCGGCGAAGCCGATCGTCACGAGCGTCTCCTGCCCCTGGGCTTCCCAGGCGAAGGTGAACGCGAGCCGTTCCGGGGCGTCGACCTCGCGGTAGACGCCGTGCATCCAGTGGTCCTCGCCTTCGGGGGAGTGGATGCAGGCCCGCCAGCGGCCGCCGGGGCGCGGGTCGGCAGTCACGGCGGAGCAGGTGAAGCCCTGCGGACCGAACCAGCTCGCCAGGTGGTCCGGTTCGGTCCAGGCGGTGTAGACGAGTTCGCGCGGGGCGTCGAAGACGCGGGTGATGGTGAGGTCAGGCATCGCCGGTCAGGCTCCTCAGGTGCTCCTCGAGGCGGTCGAACCCACCGTCCCAGAACCGGCGGTAGGTCGCGACCCAGTCGGCGACGTCTTCCAGGGGTTTCGCCTCCAGCCGGCAGGGCCGCCACTGGCGGGTGCGGCCGCGAGTGATCAGCCCGGCCTGTTCCAGCACCTTCAGGTGCCGGGAGACGGCGGGCAGGCTCATCGTGAACGGCTCGGCGAGCTCGTTCACGGTCGCTTCGCCCGCCGACAGCCGGGCGAGAATGGCACGCCGGGTCGGGTCGGCGAGCGCCGAGAACGTCCGGCTCAACTGGTCAGTGGTCATTTCAGCACCTTGTTAATTAACGGACTCGTTAAACATAGCGCCGAGCTGGCCGATGTCAAGTTCTCCTGGAGAGCTCGTGAGAGCCGTGTCACGGGTCCTCGGGTTCCCGATAGTAGGAAGTCAAAGTATTCTCAGGGGATGAGCAGTGAGCTGTACCGCCCCGCGCACCCCGTCCGGTTCGTCACGGCGTCGAGTCTCTTCGACGGTCACGACGCGTCGATCAACATCATGCGGCGGATCCTGCAGTCGCAGGGCGCGGAGGTCGTGCACCTCGGCCACAACCGGTCGGTCGACGAGGTGGCCACCGCGGCCATCGCCGAAGACGTCCAGGGTGTCGCCATCTCGGCTTACCAGGGCGGGCACGTCGAGTACTTCTCCTACCTGGTCGAGCTGCTGCGCGAGCGCGGCGCCGGCCACATCAAGGTCTTCGGCGGCGGGGGCGGGGTGATCGTGCGCGAGGAGATCGACCTGCTGCACTCGCGCGGCGTCGCCCGCATCTTCTCGCCCGAGGACGGCTACGAGATGGGCCTGCCGGGCATGATCAACCTGATGATCAAGGCCTGCGACGTCGACCTCGCGGCCGAGGCCCCGGCGCTGGACAAGGTGCTCTCCGGCGACGTCGCCGCCCTCTCGCGCGTCATCACGCAGCTGCAGGCGGAGCGGCTGCCCGGCGACCTGCTCGGTGGTATCGCCGAGGCCGCGGGCAAGCGGGAGGTGCCGGTTCTGGGCATCACCGGCACCGGCGGCTCGGGCAAGTCGTCGCTCACCGACGAGCTGATCCGCCGCTTCCGCCTCGACCAGGAGGACAAGCTGCGGATCGCGGTGCTCGCCGTCGACCCGTCGCGGCGCAAGGGCGGCGGCGCGCTGCTCGGCGACCGCATCCGGATGAACTGCCTCGACGGCTCCCCGGTGTACTTCCGCTCCCTGGCGACGCGCACGACGTCCGGCGAGATCCCGGCCGGGCTGAGCGAGGCGATCCAGGCGTGCAAGGCCGCCGGGTTCGACCTGGTGATCGTCGAGACGCCGGGCATCGGCCAGGGCGACGCCGGCATCGTCGACTTCGTGGACGAGTCGCTGTACGTGATGACGCCGGAGTTCGGCGCCGCGTCGCAGCTGGAGAAGATCGACATGCTCGACTTCGCCGACGTCGTCGCGATCAACAAGTTCGAGCGCCGCGGCGCCGAGGACGCCCGCCGCGACGTCGCGCGTCAGCTGGTGCGCAACCGCGAGGCCTTCTCCCAGGGCCCGGAAGACATGCCGGTGTACGGCACGAGCGCGGCGAAGTTCAACGACGACGGCGTCACCGCGCTGTACCAGCACCTGCGCGGCCTGCTCGCCGAGCGCGGGCTGACCGTCTCGGCCGGCACGCTGCCGAAGGTCGAAGGCAAGGTGTCGACCGACGCTTCGACGGTCATCCCGGGCAACCGGGCCCGCTACCTGGCCGAGATCTCCGAGACCGTGCGCGGGTACCACGCGAAGACCGAGGCGCAGGTCGCCGCGATCCGCAAGCGCGAAGCGCTGGCGCTGGCGCGCACCGAACTGTCCAAGGTGGATGCCTCGACCGACGCGCTCGACGGGCTGCTCGCCGCGGCCGAGTCCGATGTGGACGGCGAGTCGACAAAGCTCCTCTCGCGGTTCCGTGAGCTGGCCGAGGAGTACCGCCAGGACGAGCTGGTCGTCAAGATCCGCGACAAGGAGCTGCGCACGCAGCTGTGGCGCGACACGCTGTCCGGCAACCGGATCCCGCGCGTCGCCCTGCCGCGCTACGCCGAGTCCGGCGAGCTGCTGTCGTTCCTGCGCCGCGAGAACCTGCCGGGCTACTTCCCTTACACCGCTGGTGTCTTCCCGTTCAAGCGCGAGGGGGAGGACCCGGCGCGGATGTTCGCCGGTGAGGGAGACGCGTTCCGCACCAACCGCCGGTTCAAGATGCTGTCGGCCGACTCCGAGGCCAAGCGCCTCTCGACAGCGTTCGACTCGGTGACGCTGTACGGCCACGACCCGCACACGCGCCCGGACATCTACGGCAAGGTCGGCACGTCGGGCGTGTCCATCGCCTCGCTGGAGGACATGAAGGTCCTCTACGACGGCTTCGACCTGACCGCGCCGAACACCTCGGTGTCGATGACGATCAACGGCCCGGCGCCGACGATCCTGGCCTTCTTCCTCAACACCGCGATCGACCAGAAGGTCGAGGAGTTCAAGGCCGAGCACGGCCGGAACCCGTCCGACGAGGAAGCCGCCGAGCTGCGCGAGTGGGCGTTGCGCAACGTCCGGGGGACGGTCCAGGCCGACATCCTCAAGGAGGACCAGGGCCAGAACACCTGCATCTTCTCCACCGAGTTCAGCCTCCGGATGATGGCCGACATCCAGGAGTGGTTCATCGAGCACGGCGTCCGCAACTTCTACTCGGTGTCCATCTCCGGCTACCACATCGCGGAGGCCGGGGCGAACCCCATCTCGCAGCTGGCCTTCACGCTGTCGAACGGCTTCACCTACGTCGAGTCGTACCTCGCGCGCGGCATGGACATCGACGACTTCGCGCCGAACCTGTCGTTCTTCTTCTCCAACGGCATGGACGCGGAGTACACCGTGCTCGGCCGGGTGGCGCGGCGGATCTGGGCCGTGGCCATGAAGGAGCGCTACGGCGCCAACGAGCGGTCGCAGAAGCTGAAGTACCACGTGCAGACGTCGGGGCGCTCACTGCACGCGCAGGAGATGAGCTTCAACGACATCCGCACGACGCTGCAGGCGCTCTGCGCGCTCTACGACAACGCGAACTCCTTGCACACCAACGCGTTCGACGAGGCGATCACGACGCCGTCGGAGTCTTCGGTGCGCCGGGCGATGGCCATCCAGATGATCATCAACAAGGAGTGGGGCCTGTCGAAGAACGAGAACCCGCTGCAGGGTTCGTTCGTCGTCGACGAGCTGACCGACCTGGTCGAAGAGGCCGTGCTGCTGGAGTTCGACCGGATCTCCGAGCGCGGCGGCGTGCTCGGCGCGATGGAGACCGGTTACCAGCGCGGCAAGATCCAGGACGAGTCGATCCTGTACGAGCGCAAGAAGCACGACGGCTCGCTGCCGATCGTCGGCGTCAACACGTTCCGCAACCCGCGTGCGGGCGAGGACGACGTCGAGGTCGAGCTGGCGCGCGCGACGGAGGACGAGAAGAAGTCCCAGCTGGACCGCCTGGCGGACTTCCAGCACCGCCACCACGAGGAGGCCCAGCAGGCGCTGAAGACGCTGCGCGAGGCGGCCACCCGCGGCGGCAACCTGTTCGGGGTGCTGATGGATGCCGCGCGGGTGTGCTCGCTGGGTCAGATCACGGAGGCGTTCTTCGAGGTCGGCGGGCAGTACCGCCGCAACGTCTAGCGGCGGACCGCCGTCAGCTGCCAGACCGGGACGAGCACCCGGCCGTCGTCGTCGGTGTCCAGCCGGTCCAGGCCGGCCGGGTCCGCGTCCAGGATCGTGCGGATGCTCTGCTTCAGCTCCTCCGCGGTCATCGACGTCGTGTAGACGGTCGGCTCGAGCTTCTCGATCGTCCAGTCCTTGCCGACCGTCTCGCGCAGGTTGGCCTCGCTGATCAGGTACGGCGCCGGGAACGCGTCCGGCACCTCGGGGGAGAAGGCGAACAGGTGCAGCCGCGCGCCCGGCCGGGTCGCACGGGTCAGGGCGGCGAGGTACCGGTGCCGCTCGTCCTCGCCCAGGCAGTGGTAGAGCGCGCTGTCCAGGACCGTGTCGAAGCGTCCTTCGTAACCTTCGAGCTTCGTCGCGTCGGCCACCGCGAAGGTGACGTCTTCCGTGCGGGTGCGGGCCTGCTCGATCGCCGAGGGCGCGCCGTCCAGCCCGGTCACGTGCAGGCCGCGGGAGGCGAGGAACGCCGAGTTGTCGCCGAGGCCGCAGCCGATGTCGAGCACCTCGCCGGTGAACTCGCCGGCGTCGGCCAGCGCGACCACCGCGGGTTGCGGCGCGCCGATGTCCCACGGCATCTTCCGGCCCATCGGCGTGGTGCCCCGGTAAAGCTCTTCGAAGTCGATGTCCTGCACGTCCATGACCACCCCATTATTCAACGTATGATGAGATCACTTCATCATGCACCCACCGCCGACCTGGTGGTAGTGGTTGGGTATGAAATTCGGGATCTCGACGTTCGTGACCGACGAGGGCATCCGGCCGGACGTGCTGGGTGCGGCGCTGGAGGAACGCGGCTTCGATTCGCTGTTCCTGGCCGAGCACTCGCACATCCCCGTCAGCCGGGAAAGCCCGTACCCGGGCGGAGGCGACCTGCCGGAGAAGTACAAGCGCACGCTCGACCCGTTCGTGGCGCTCACCGCCGCGGCCACCGCGACGTCCGAGCTGCTGCTGGGCACCGGCATCGCGCTGCTGATCCAGCGCGACCTGATCCACACCGCCAAGGAGGTCGCGTCGCTCGACCTGATCTCCGACGGGCGCGCGCTGTTCGGCGTCGGCGTCGGCTGGAACCGCGAGGAGATGCGCAACCACGGCACCGACCCCAAGACCCGCGGCGCGCTGATCGACGAGCAGCTGGCCGCGCTCAAGGAGATCTGGACCAAGGACGAGGCCGAGTTCCACGGCGAGCACGTCGACTTCGACCCGATCTACGCCTGGCCGAAGCCGGTGCGCAAGCCGCACCCGCCGATCTACATCGGCGGGGAGAGCGAAGCGGCGCTGAACCGCCTGGTCCGCTACGGCGACGGCTGGCTGCTGCGCGGTCACACGCACTTCGACGAGGCGAAGCGCGTCCGCGGCTGGCTCGCCGACCAGGGACGTCCGGACATCGAGTTCGCCGTCTTCGGCGGTGACACGAAGGCCAAGGTGATCGACGGCTTCCGCGAGGCGGGCGTCGAGCGCTACACGTTCCTGCTGGAGACGCTGCCGGAGGCCGAGACGCTCAAGGCGCTCGACGAGCTGGCCGAGGTGGTCGCCGCGCACCGCTGACGGGCCACGGTCCCAGGTCCGGGAGGTCGCCGGCCAGGCCGGTGCCGGCGGCCCGCCCGGACAGCCATGCGGCGAGGTCGCGCACGGACCCGGTGACTTCGGTGTCGCCGGCGCCCCAGCGGTGGTCGCCGGCGCGGACCGCCACGCCGTCCGGCAGCCGGCCCTGGAGGAAGTCCACGGCGTGGCCGCAGAAGTCGTCGGGCCAGTCGGCGAAGCCGATGCCGACGTCGAGGTCGACGGCGTGGATCCAGACCTCGCGCCAGCGGGCGAAGACCGTGCTGGACAGCTTGCCGTCGCGGTAGTCGACGTGCTGCTCCCAGTCCCTGACGCGAGCCCACGCGTCTTCGAGCCGGACGGAGTGCCGCAGCAGGTCCCGCCGGTGCTCCTCGGCGCTGCGGCCCGCGGTCGCCTCGATGATGCCGTCCCGGTCGTGCGTTTTCGGGTCGTAGAGCGGGACGAGCACGCCGAGCAGTGCGTTCTCGACCAGGTCGGCGAGCGCGCGCCCGGCGTCGGTGACGTGGGAGAGGACGTGCCCGCGAGTCCAGCCGGGCAGCGGCGACGGCTCGCGCACCTGCTCGTCGGTCAGCGGTTCGAGGGCGCGGTGCAGCCTGCTGTGCGCCTCGGCGACCGCGGCCGCCGGGATCACTTGTCGAGCAGCAGGTGCACCGACAGTTCGAGGCGGTTCGCGACGTCGGCGGCGGACGCGCGGCGGGTCACCCACGCCACCAGGTTCGCCATCCAGACGTCCGCGACGACGTGGAAGATGTCGCGGTCGGCCTCGGTCGGCTCGGTGATGCCCATCGCCTGGGCGAACATGTTCTCCATCAGGCGCCCGACCTGCTCGACCTCGGCCGCGGCGGAGGTGTCGGCGAACATGAACGCCCGGACCATCGCCTCGGTCAGGTGCGGGTCGCGCTGCATCAGGCGGGTGTTGCGGCCGAGCACGAACATCAGCCGCTCGGCGGGGGTGTCGCCGGGGATGGCCTGGCGTTCCAGCTTCTCCTGCGCGCGCTCGAATTCGCGCGCGAGACCGGAGACCAGCAGGTGGATCTTGGACGGGAAGTACCGGTACAGCGTGCCGAGCGCGACGTCGGCCTTCTCGGCGACGGCGCGCATCTGCACGGCGTCGTAGCCGCCTTTCGAGGCCAGTGCGAGGGTGGCGTCGATGATCCGGCGACGGCGGTCGCGCTGGGCGGCCGAGCCGAGTTCGTCGGCGCCGATCGCGCTCAGGCCGTTCCCGCGTGCCTTCGCCGGCGCTTTGGCTTTGCCGGGCATCGGCATTCCCCCGTCCTTCGGAACTTGTTCCAGTTCACGACGTAGAGTACCTGTCCTGGCGAAACGTTCAACAATTGACCCACTGGCCGAAAAACTGTAACACGTTCTACACTCGCGAGTAGTGTCCCATGTCGCGAGGAGGGCCCATGCCGGTCGCGCTCACCGAGGAACAGGCCGCGCTGGCCGAGGCCATCCACGCCTGGTCCGCCGCGCACCACCCGCGAGAAGCGGTGCGAGCGGCGGAAACCGGCTCGGGCGCCGGGGTCCCGGCGAGCTTCGCGGGGCTCGGCCTGTTCGGCGTCGCCCTGCCCGCCGCGGCCGGCGGTGCGGACGGCACCCTCGCCGACCTGGCCGCCGGGCTGGCCGCGGCGGCCGAAGAACTCGTTCCCGGTCCGGTACTGAGCACCACGCTCGGCGGGCTGCTCCTGGCGGAGGTGCCGGAGGCGAAAGAGCTGCTCCAGGCCGTTGCCGAGGGGGAAGCCACGGTCGCGGTCCTGCTGGACGAGCTGGTCGACGGCGTCTCCGGGCCGGTGCCCGGTGTGGACTCCGGGACCTGGCTGGTGGTGCCGGTCGAGGGTGGTCACGTGCTGCTCGCGCCGGGGACGCCCGGGCTGAGCGTGGAGCCGCTGACGCCGTTCGACTTCTCGCGCCCGCTGGCACGCGTCCGGTTCTCCGGGAGTGCCGACGTCCTGACGCTGCCACCGATCGCCCCGCTGGCGGCGACCCTGGCTTCGGCCGAGGCGGCGGGGGTCGCGCGTCGCTGCCTGACCATCGCGGTCGAGTACGCCAAGGTCCGCGAGCAGTTCGGCAAGCCCATCGGCGGGTTCCAGGCGATCAAGCACCTGTGCGCCGAGATGCTGTGCCGCGCCGAAGCGGCCGAAGCGCTGGCCTGGGACGCGGCGTCCGGGCAGCACCCGCTTTCGGTGGCGAGCGCGGCCGTCGTCGCTCTCGACGCCGCCGTCGCCAACGCGAAGGACTGCGTCCAGGTGCTCGGCGGGATCGGGTTCACCTGGGAGCACGACGCGCACCTCTACCTGCGGCGGGCCGTGGCGTTGCGGCAGTGGCTCGGCGGATCGGGGCCGTGGCGGCGTGAAGCGGCTTCGCTGGCTCTAGCCGGGACCGAGCGGACGCTGGGCGTCGACGTCGGGGACGATCCCGCCCTGCGTGAGGAGGTGACGCGGATCGCCGCGTTGCCCGCGTCTTCGCAGCGTGTCGCCTTGGCCGACGCCGGATTGCTGACCCCGCACTGGCCTGAGCCCCACGGGCGCGGTGCCGACGCGGCGGAGCAGCTGCGGATCGACGGCGCGCTGGCGGCCGCCGGCGTCCGCCGTCCGGACCTGGTGATCGGCGCGTGGGCGGTCCCGACGATCCTCGAACACGGCAGCGACGAACAGCGCTCCCGGTTCGCGCGGCCGACGTTGCGCGGCGAAATCACGTGGTGCCAGCTGTTCAGCGAGCCGGGCGCGGGGTCCGATCTGGCGTCGCTGCGGACGGCCGCGCGGCGCGTCGACGGTGGCTGGCGGCTGACCGGGCAGAAGGTGTGGACGTCTTTGGCGCGCGAAGCCGACTGGGGGATCTGCCTGGCGCGCACCGACCCGGACGCGCCCAAGCACAGGGGGATCACCTACTTCCTGGTGGACATGCGCGCCGAGGGCATCACGACGCGGCCGCTGCGGGAGATCACCGGCGAGGCCGTGTTCAACGAGGTGTTCCTCGACGACGTGTTCGTGCCGGACGCCGACGTCGTCGGCACGCCGGGCGGCGGCTGGCGGCTGGCGCGCACGACCCTGGCCAACGAACGGGTGGCCCTCGGGAGCGGGTCCGCGGTGGGGGAGAGCGTGCAGTCGCTGGTGTCCACAGTGGACGTCTCGGCGCTGGACGACGTCGCCTTGGACCGGCTCGGCTCGCTGGTGGCCTTCGGGGTGGCGGGTTCGGTGCTGGACCTGCGGGCCGCCCTGCGCCGGCTGGAGGGGCAGGACCCGGGCGCGGAGTCGAGCGTGCGGAAGCTGCTCGGGGTGGCGCACCGGCAGGACGTCGCGGAGTTCGCCCTGGAGCTGGCGGGCGCGGGTGCGCTGGTCGCGGGCGATCCGGCCCAGCACGAGTTCCTGCTGACGCGGTGCTTGTCCATCGCGGGCGGCACCACGCAGGTCCTGCGGTCCCTGACCGCGGAACGCCTCCTGGGCCTCCCGCGTGGCTAGCTTCCCGGCTGGGTTGCCCGACGAGACGGTGCGAAAGGACCGTTCGCGCCGCCGGGGCCGAAACTGTCGGGGTCGTGTTCTAGCGTTGCCGTCGTGGAGTTCAGCACAGACACTCAAGCCACGTACCTTCCCGCGGATCCCCCGCGGGACGGCGTGCTGGCCTTGTGGGGCGACGACGTGGCCGGCGGGACCATGATCGAGCTCGTGCTGCCCCGGGGCGCGAAGTTCGCGCGCACGAAGGTCGACGCGGAGCTCGTCCCGCTGGAACGCGCGCTGCCTCGCCTGCTCGCGGTGGGGGAGGAGGCCAGCCCGGCCGTCGCGGCGTGGTCGGCGGCCGTCAACGCCGGGGTGAACCTCGTCGCGCGGGGGCGGCTGCGGCCCGCCGTCTCGCCGGCCGGGGCGGCGGCCTGGCGGATCGGGCCATTGGACGCGGCCGACGAAGAGCTGCTGCGCGGCCTGGCCGGCGCCCTGCCACCGGAGGCGTACGCCCTGCCGCTGACCGGGCTGAAACGCATCCGCCTGCACTCGCCGGACTCCCTGGTCCGCGCGCTCTGGGACGCGACCGCCGACCTGCTGGCGCGCAGCCCGGCGGCGCCGGTCGGGGCCGGCGACCCGGCGTTCGCGGCGCGCGAACCGGCGCTGCTCGGCCCGGACGGCGCGGCCTGGCTGGCCGAACTGGATGCCCGCGAACCCCGCGGCGTCCAGGTGCTGCTGCGGGTCGAGGGCCGGGACGACGACACGTTCGCCGGCGTGCTGGCGGTGCGCAGCATGGCGGAGGCGAGCCTGGTGGTGGAGGCGTCGACGCTGTGGGACGCGCCGGACGCGGTGCTGAACCGGCTCGGCGACCAGGTCGAGACGCAGCTGCTGCTCGGCCTGCGCCGTGGCGCGCGGGCGTGGGCTCCGCTGGAACGGGTGCTGGCCCAACCGGCCCCGGCGGAGCTGCCGTTGACGGACGACGACGTCGTCGACCTGCTGACCGACGGCAGCCGCGACCTCGGCGGCGCCGGCATCGAGGTGCTCTGGTCGAAGGGGTTGTTCGCCGGCGAGGTGAAGGCGAAGGCGAGCGCGACCCAGGCGCCGGCGAGCGTCACGGAGGCGGAGTTCGCGCTGAAGAGCCTCCTGGAGTTCCGCTGGCAGCTCAGCCTGGGCGGCGAGCAGCTGACCGAGGCGGAGGTCACGGCCCTCGCGGAGGCGAAGCGCCCGCTGGTCCGGCTGCGCGGGCAATGGGTACGGGTCGATCCGCAGCTGCTCGCGCGCGTCCGGGGCCGCACCCGCAAGCTCGACGCGGGCGAGGCCCTCGCGGCGGCCCTGACGGGCGAGCTGGAACTGGACGGCGAACGCGTCGAGTTCGCGGCACCCCCGGTGCTGGGCGATCTGGCTTCGCGAATCCGCGACCGGGAGGGCGCTTCGGTACTCCCGCCACCCGGGTTGCACGCGACGCTGCGGCCGTACCAGCAGGCGGGACTGGCTTGGCTGGCGACGATGACGGGGCTCGGGCTGGGCGCGTGCCTGGCCGACGACATGGGGCTGGGCAAGACGATCCAGTTGATCGCCCTGCACCTGCACCGCCGAGCACTGGCCTCCGCGCACCGGTCCGGGAGTGAGCCGATCACGGATCGGGGTGCCGTGCTCGCGGCGGGAACGGCACCTGCCGAGCCCGAGGCCCACAGCCATCCGCACCCGGTCGATGCCGCCGCGGAGCCGGAACCCGCCACCGTCCTCGATCCTTCTACCGCCGGCCCGACCCTGGTCCTCTGCCCGACCTCCCTCCTCGGCAACTGGGAACGCGAGTTCGCCCGCTTCGCCCCGGACATCCCGGTCCGCCGGTTCCACGGCGGCCGCCGGCACCTCGACGACCTCGCCCCCGACGAGGTCGTGCTCGCCACCTACGGCGTCCTCCGCCGCGACCGCGAGACCCTGTCCGAAGTGGACTGGGGCCTGATCGCCGCGGACGAGGCGCAGCACGTCAAGAACCCGCTGTCCGCCACGGCCAAGGAGCTCCGCAAGATCCCCGCCCGGGCGAAGGTCGCCCTCACCGGCACCCCGGTCGAAAACCGGCTGACCGAACTCTGGTCCAT
Organism: Amycolatopsis camponoti; assembly: GCF_902497555.1. Lineage (NCBI taxonomy): Bacteria > Bacillati > Actinomycetota > Actinomycetes > Pseudonocardiales > Pseudonocardiaceae > Amycolatopsis > Amycolatopsis camponoti. The sequence goes on from NZ_CABVGP010000001.1 coordinate 1,962,713, forward strand.
TGTGGACTGGACGACGCCCGGGCTGCTCGGTCCGCTCGACCGGTTCCGCCGTACCGTGGCGCGCCCGATCGAGCGCGACCGCGACAAGGCCGTCACCGAGCGGCTGGCCGCGACCGTCCGGCCGTTCCTGCTGCGGCGGCGCAAGTCCGACCCGGACATCGCCCCGGAACTGCCGCCCAAGACCGAGACCGACCGGTTCGTCCCGCTCACCGCAGAGCAGACCACGCTCTACGAAGCCGTCGTGCGCGAGAACCTCGCCGAGATCCGCGAGAAGCAGGGCGTCGAACGGCGTGGGCAGGTCCTGCGGCTGCTCACCGAGCTCAAGCAGATCTGCAACCACCCGGCCCAGTTCCTCAAAGAACCCCACAGCGCGCTCACCGGCCGGTCCGGCAAGCTCGCGGCGTTCGAAGAGCTGGTGGACGTCATCCTCGACGAGGGCGAGAGCGTCCTCGTCTTCAGCCAGTACGTCCAGCTCTGCCGGCTACTCGAGCGCCGTCTCAAGGACCGCGGCCTGCCCACCGAACTGCTCTCCGGGGAAAGCTCGCCCGCGAAACGCCAGGACATGGTCGACCGGTTCCAGGCCGGCGAGATCCCCGTGTTCCTGCTGTCGCTCAAGGCGGGCGGCGTCGGGCTCAACCTGACCCGGGCCACCCACGTCATCCACTACGACCGCTGGTGGAACCCGGCGGTCGAGGACCAGGCCACCGACCGCGCGTACCGCATCGGCCAGGACCGGCCGGTCCAGGTCCACCGGCTGATCGCCGAGGGCACCCTGGAGGAGCGGATCGCGCAGGTCCTGGAGAAGAAGCGCGGGCTGGCCGAGTCGATCGTCGGCGCGGGGGAGGACTGGATCACCGAGCTGTCCGACGACGAGCTCGCCGACCTGGTCCGGCTCGGGAGCGGGTGATGCCCCCGAGGCGGAACTTCGGCCGGACGTGGTGGGGTCGCGCCTGGGTCGACGCGCTGGAGCAGCGGGCGAAGCTCGACCCGAACCGGCTGCCCCGCGGGCGGACGTACGCGCGCAAGGGCACGGTCAGCGAGCTGCACTTCGGCGCCGGGGAGATGACGGCGCGGGTGCTCGGCAGCCGGCCGCAGCCGTACAAGGTGACCATCACGATGCGCACCTTCACCGAGGGCGAGTGGGACACGCTGCTCGGCGTGGTCGGCACGCAGCTCGGGCACGCGGCCGCGCTCCTCGACGGCGAGCTGCCGGCCGCGCTCACCGAGCAGGCCCGCGAGGCGGGCGCCGACCTGCTGCCCGGGCCGGGCGACCTGCGGCCGCGGTGCTCGTGCCCGGACTCGGCGAACCCGTGCAAGCACGTCGCCGCGGTGTACTACTTGGTCGCCGACGAGGTCGACCGCGACCCGTTCATGCTGTTCCTGCTGCGCGGACGCCCCCGCGCGGACGTCCTGGCCGAGCTGCGCTCCCGCCGCGCCCCGGCGCGCGGCGAGCGGCCCAAGCTGCCGAAGCGCGTGGACGAGGGACTGACCCCGCGCGCGGCCTACGCCCGCCGGCCGGGGGCGATCCCGGCCCTCCCACCGCCACCGCGGGTGGCCGGACCACCGGCGATCCTGGACCTGGACCCGCCGCCGAGCACAGGCTGGACGGCGGAGATGCTCTCCAGCCTGGCGGCGGACGCGGCCTCGCTGGCCCGCGACCTGCTGACAGGCGGTGCGAAGGCGGCAGAGCTGACGTTCGAAGAGGACTTGGCCCGCCGAGCGGCGGCCCGAACCGGCTCGGACTTCACCGCGCTGGCCACGGCGGCCGAGGTACCCGCGCGAGACTTGGTCCTCTGGGCGGAGGCGTGGCGCGAAGCGGGCCGCGCCGGCGTGGCGGTGGTGCGCGAGACGTGGCAGCCGGGCCCGGGCCCACTGGCGGAGGCTCAGGCAGTGCTGGCCGAGGCCGGGCTCCCGGGAACGCCGAAGGTCTGGCGCAACCGCTTGACGCAGGGAGAGCTGCAACTGCGCTACGGCCAGGACGCCCGCTGGTACCGCTTCATCCGAGTAGGCACGGAGTGGCGCCTGGACGGCCCACCTTCGGCAAGCCCGGTGGACCTGGCGTACTGACCACGGCTGCGACCAGCCGCCAGCCGCCAGCCGCCAGCCGCCCGCCGGATGGCGCGGGCCTGGGTGCCTCACGGTCCCGGTGCCCATGAGACCGACTGCAGGCGCGCACCGCCCGGAGCCCGTGCCGCCGCCCGCAGGATGGCGTGGGCCCGAGCGCACCGAAGGCCGCCTTGGGCTCGCGACCGCCGCCCGCGTACACCCGCCCGGCCGTTGCGCATCGAAGGGCGCCTTGGGCTCGCGACCGTCGACCGGCGGGCACCACCCGGCCGTGGACCTCAGCGCCGCAGCTACCGGTTCTCGGCCTTCCAGGCGTTGTACGTGAAGTCCAAGAACCGCGCCACACCCCGCACCACATGCGCACTCCGCACGGAAGTGAACACATCGAACGCGTGCTGCGCCCCCGCCAGCTCCGCATACGCCACCGGCTGACGGGACTTCTCCCGCAACCGCCGCACGAACTCGCGCGCCTCGCGCACCGGCACCAGCGAATCATCCCGTCCGTGGATCACGAAAAACGGCGGCGCCTCCGAAGAAATCCGGTCCAGCGGGGACGCCGCCACATAGTCGTCGAGGTGCCGGACCGGGTCCCGATCCGCCGCGAACACCCGCCGCGCGATCAAGCTCTCCAACCGGTACTGACTCGCCCGGGAACCCGAAGTCGCCGCGAAGTCGTACACCCCGTAGTGCGGCACGCACGCCTGCACGCTCGTGTCGACGTCCTCGAACTCCGGCTGCAGCGCCGGGTCGTTCTGCGACAACGCCAGCAGGGCCGACAGGTGACCACCCGCCGAACCGCCCGTCACCGCGACGAACCGCGGGTCGCCGCCGTACGAAGCTATCGAAGAGCGGATCCACGCCAGCGCCTGCTTCGCCGCCACGATGTGCGCCGGCCAGCGGTGCGTCGGCGACAGCGGATAGTTGATCGCGACGCACACCCAGCCGCGGCGGGCCAGGTAGCGCATCAGCGGACGGCCCTGCTCCTCCTTGTTGCCGATCACCCACGCGCCGCCGTGGACCTGCAGCAGCACCGGTGCGCCGGTCACCGGGGACGACGGGCGGTACACGTCCAGCAGGAACCGCTTGCCGCCCGGGGCGTACGCGATGTTGCGGTCGACCCGCACGTCCGGCGCGCCCATCCGGAACGGCAGCGCCAGCTCGCCCCACGGCAGGCCCAGGTCCGAACGCCCCAGTTCGGACGCGTAGTCCTCGCCCAGCGCGGACTCCAGCGCCTTCTCGATCTCCTCCCGCGCGCCGTGACCCGTCCGGATCAGCGCCGCGAGCCCGGCGGCGGACGCGGCGGCCATCGCCAGCCCCGCCTGCGTCGAGCGGTCGCGGACGCCGTGGCGGGCCACGTGCACAGCGGCGTCCGCCGCCGTCAAGGCCAGGAACTGGGGCGCGAGCTCCCCGGTCAGCCAGCCCGCGAAGAACGCCGGGATGGTCGTGGACCGGGCTCGCAACGGGCGGAGCGCGTTCGCGGTGAGGCCGAGCTGGACCGCGCGACGGATCAGGAAATTCGGCTGCACCACTGCGATGATACCGGCGAGTAGTGTAGCGCGCCGCTCACGGGAAGTGGCTTACGCTGATCGGCATGCAGAGACTGAGCGGCCTCGACGCGAGCTTCCTCTACCTCGAGACGCCGTCCCAGGTCCTGCACGTCTGCGGCCTGCTCGTCCTCGACGGCTCGACCGTCCCCGGCGGCTACACCTTCGCGAAGCTCGCGGAAAAGCTCGACGAACGCGTCCGGCTGATCCCGGCATTCCGTCGCAAACTGCACAATCCACTCTGGAACATCGGGCATCCCGTGTGGGTCGAGGACGAGGACTTCGACCTCGACCACCACGTGCACCGCATCGGCGTGCCGGCCCCCGGCGACCGCACCGAGCTGGCCGACCTGTGCGCGCACATCGCCGGGCAGCAGCTCGACCGCGCGTACCCGCTCTGGCAGCTGTACGTCATCGAAGGCCTGGCCGACGGCCAGATCGCGGTGCTGCTGAAGATGCACCACGCCAGCGTCGACGGCGTGAGCGGCGCCAGCCTGATCACCTACCTCGCCGGCCTCGAGCCGGACGCGCCGGCGCCGGAGATCGAGGGACCCCGGAACGCCTCGATGCCTTCGCCGCTGAAGCTGCTTCGCACCGGCGTCGAAAGCTTCGCGAAACGCCCCGCCGAAATCGCGCGGCTGCTGCCGGACCTGCTGGGCCTCGTGCCGCAGTGGCTCGGGAAAGCCTTGCAGGGCAAGGGGATGCCGGTCCCGTTCACCGCGCCGCGGACGTCGCTGAACGGCACGATCACCGGCCACCGCAGCGTCGCGTTCGCCCAGCTCGACCTCGACGAGGTCAAGGACGTGAAGAACGCCTTCGGGGTGACGGTCAACGACGTCGTGCTCGCGCTCGTCGCCGGGGCGCTGCGGGACTTCCTCGCGGCGCGCGGCGAACTGCCGGAAGACCCGCTGGTCGCGACCGTCCCCGTCTCGGTGCACGACCGGACCGAGCGCGACCACGGCAGCAACAAGGTCTCCGCCTTCTTCGCGTCACTGCCGACGCACCTGCCCGACCCGGCCGCGCGGGTGTTCTTCCTGGCCGAGGCCAACCGGCTCTCGAAGGACCACCACTACGACATCGACGCCGACATGCTCCAGGACTGGGCGCAGTTCTCGGCCGCGACGGCGTTCGGCCTCGCCGTGCGCGCGTACTCGGCGCTGCGGCTGGCCGAGAAGCACCCGGTGGTGCACAACCTGGTCGTGTCGAACGTGCCCGGCCCGCCGATGCCGCTGTACCTGCTCGGCGCGCGGATCACCGGCTTCTACCCGCTCGGCCCGGTCTTCCACGGTGCCGGGCTGAACATCACCGTGCTGTCCAACGCCGGCAAGATCCACGTCGGGCTGCTCGGCGCGCGGGAGCTGGTCAAGGACCTCTGGCCGCTCGCCGACGCGCTCCCGGAGGCGCTGGCCGAGCTGCTCAAGGCCGCGGGCTGAGCACCACGACCGGGATCTCCCGGTCGGTCCAGGCCTGGTACTTCGCGAAGTCCGCGTACAGGTCCACCAGCCGCGGCCAGAGATCGGCGCGCTCTTCCGGCGAGGCCACCCGCGCCGTCACGAGCACGTCCCGCCGGCCCCTGAGGTGGATGCGGGTCTCGGGGTGCGCCAGCAGGTTCCGGTACCACTGCGGGTGCTTCGGCAGCCCGCCCTGGGAACCGACGATGACGACGTCCTCGCCGGAGCTCAGGTAGAGCAGCGGCGTCGTGAACAGCCGGCCGGACTTGCGGCCGCGGTGCTCCAGCAGCAGCGTCGGCACCGGCTTGCGGAACCCGGCCCCGACCCGCCACTTGCCGCCGACGCGGCCGCCGGTCAGCTTGAACACCGCCACCTGGGCTTTCGCCCCGTACTTCATGACCTTCGCCGTCACCGGCGAGTCGAGGCCGTCGGGCTTCTGGTCCGGCAGGCTGAAGCGTCCCATCACGGGTTCCTTCCTCGGAGGGAGTGGACGGCGGCGAGCAGGGCGGGCACCCAGCGGTCGGCGGCGAGCACGCAGGCGGCGTGCCCGGCCTCGACCTCGTAGGTCGCGGCACCGGGGATGCGGTGGGCCAGCGATCGCTGGTGGTCGGGGGCGATGAACCGGTCCCGGGTGGTCACGACGACGGCCGCGGGCAGCCGCAGGGCGGGGAGCCAGCGCGTCGAGTCGAACCGGCCGATCTCGTCGACGGCGACCGCGATCTCCCACGGCGTGGTCGACCGGAACTCCCGCAGCCCCCACCGGTAGTCCTCGACGCGCTCACGCGGGACGGCGGCGGCCACGGCCGGCAGCCTGACGCGCTGGCGCAGCTGCCGCAGTGTCCGGCCGAACACGTCGAGCGCGACGCTCTGGCGCAGCCCGCGCCGGAAGTTGCTCGCGGTCGAGCACAGCACCAGTCCGGTAACACGTTCTGGTTCGGCGCGGGCGACGAGCTGAGCGACCATCCCGCCCATCGAGTACCCGGCGAGCGCGAACCGCCCGATGCCGAGCGCGTCCGCCACGGCGGTGACGTCCCCGGCGCAGTCGGCGAGCCGGAACCGCGGCGACCGGATGCCCCGGCCGTGCCACCGCTGGTCGAACACGACGACGCGGTGGTCGCGCGCGAGCCGGTCGAGCGCCGGGTACCAGGTCAGCAAGCCCGTGCAGGCCACCGAATGCAGCAGGACGAGCGCGGGCGCGTCGCGCGGGCCGACGTCGGTGACCACGGTCGTCCCGCGCCCGGGCAGCTCGAGGGGGACCGGGTCGGGCACGCCGGCGGTCGGGGGCACGGTGATCCGCCGGCGGCGCCGCGCGCCACTCGGTCCGGTCACCGCCACCGAAGCTCCTCCGCGGGGGTTGCCGTGCAGGGTGTTTCCGGTTAAGACTAGAACAGGTTTCAGTATTGCGTCGACCCGGAGGGCGGGCGTGGACTTCACCCTTGACGATACGCAGGCGGAGATCGCCGCCCTCGCCGCGAAAGTGCTCGGCGCGGCCGACGACCCCTGGCACGCGCTGGCCTCGTCCGGCCTGCTGGCCCTCGCCCTGCCGCCCGACCTGGAGGGCGACGGCCTGGGTGTCGCGGAGATCGCGCAGGTCCTGACCGAGGTCGGCCGCGCCGCCGCGCCCGTGCCCGCCTACGCCGCTCTCGCACTGGGCGTGCTGCCGATCGAGACCCTCGGCACGCCGCAGCAACGCGCGCGGCTGCTGCCGCCGGTCGCCGCGGGGGAGGCGCTGCTCACCGCGGCCCTGCACGAGCCGTCCGCCCCGCTCGTCGCCGAGCCCGCGACGACCGCGCGGGCCCGCGACGGGAAATGGCTGCTCGACGGCGTGAAGACGGCGGTCCCGTCGGCGAGCGAAGCCACCCGGATCCTGACCCCCGTGTCCACCCCGCACGGCACCGCCGTCTACCTGGTCGACCCGCACGCCGACGGCGTCACGCTGGTCCCGTCGCCCACCTCGGCCGGGACGCCGGAGTACACCGTGCGGCTGGACGACGTCGCCGTCGAGGAGACCGACCTCCTGTTCGACCGGGGCGCCGTCGCGGCGCTGCACCGGTTCGCGCTCGCCGGCGCGCTCGCGGTCGGGGACGGCCTCCTGGCCGGGGCTCTCGCCCTGACGGTGAAGCACGTCGGCGAACGCACCCAGTTCGGCCGGCCGCTGGCGACGTTCCAGGCGGTGGCGGGCCAGATCGCCGACGTCTACGTCGCCGCGCGGACCGTCCACCTGGCCGTGACGTCCGCGGTGTGGCGGCTCGCGTCCGGCCTCGACGCGGACGCCGACCTGGACATCGCCGCGTACTGGTTCGCGCAGGAGGCACCCCAGGCGCTCGCGACCTGCCACCACCTGCACGGCGGCGTCGGCGTCGACGAAACCTATCCGCTGCACCGGTATTCGTCGGCGGTGAAGGACCTCGGCCGGGCGCTCGGCGGTGCCACGCACCGGCTCGGCAGGCTCGGCGAACGAGTGGCGGGGGCGAGCTGATGCACGTCGAGCTGACCGCGGCGCAGAAGGCGCTGCGTGCCGAACTGCGCGACTACTTCGCCGGGCTGATCAGCCCGGAAGAACGCCAGGCGATGCTGCGCGAGCGGCACGGCCCGGTGTTCCGCGAGATCGTCCGCCGGATGGGCCGCGACGGGCGGCTCGGCGTCGGCTGGCCGGTCGAGTACGGCGGGCAGGGCTTCGGCGGCATCGAGCAGCACCTGTTCGTCGACGAGGCCGCGCGCGCCGACGTCCAGCTGCCGTCGGTGACGCTGCAGACCGTCGGGCCGACGCTGCAGCAGTTCGGCACGGACGAGCAGAAGTCCTTCTTCCTGCCCCGCATCTTGGCCGGTGAGATCCACTTCGCGATCGGCTACACCGAGCCGGAAGCGGGCACCGACCTCGCGGCGCTTCGGACGACGGCGGTGCGCGACGGCGACGAGTACGTCGTCAACGGCCAGAAGATCTTCACCACCGGCGGCCACGACGCGGACTACATCTGGCTCGCCGTGCGGACCGCGCCGGACGCGCCGCGGCACAAGGGCATCTCGATCCTCATCATGGACACGAGCGACCCCGGCTACTCGTGGACGCCGATCATCACCTGCGACGGTGCCCACCACGTCAACGCGACGTACTACTCGGACGTTCGCGTGCCCGTGAACCGCTTGGTGGGCAAGGAGAACGAAGGCTGGCGGCTGATCACGACGCAGCTCAACCACGAGCGCGTCATGCTCGGCCCGGCCGGGCGGATCGGCGGGCTGTACGACCGCGTCCGCGCCTGGGCCGCCGCCCACGGCCTGCTCGACCTCGCCGACGTCCGGGCCGTGCTGGCCGACGCCCTGGCGGTGACGCGGGTGAACGAGCTGCTGAACTGGCAGGTCGCGGAGTCCGCGGCGAGTGCGCCGGTGGCCGTCGCGGACGCGTCGGCGACGAAGGTGTTCAGCTCGGAGGTCATCCAGCGCATCGGCCGGAACCTGGAAGAGCTGGTCGGGCGTCACGGCGACCTGGCCGATCCGGACACCGCCGAGCTGGCGGAGTGGCTGGACGTCGCCGCGAAGCGCAACATCGTGCTGACGTTCGGCGGCGGGGTCAGCGAAATCCAACGGGAGCTGATCGCCTCGATCGGCCTGGGCCTGCCGAGGGTGCCGCGATGAACATCCGAGAAGCCGCCGAAGAGATCGCCGCCCGCGGGGAGTGCGCGCCGCGGAAGGCGCGCGACCCGGTGAACCAGGCCATGGTGAACAACTGGGTCGAGGCGATCGGCGACGACAACCCGGTGTACACCGACCCGGAGTTCGCCGCGCGGAGCGTCCACAAGGGACTGGTCGCGCCGCCCGCGATGGCCCAGGTGTGGACGATGGGCGGCCTGAACGCTCCCCGGGGCAGTGACGATCCGCTCGGCCTGATGATGGAGCTGCTCGACGAGGCCGGCTTCACGTCCGTCGTCGCGACGAACTCGGAGCAGACCTACCACCGCTACCTGCGTCCCGGCGAACAGGTCGAGGCACGGACGCGGCTGGAGGACGTCGTCGGTCCCAAGAGGACGGCGCTCGGCGAAGGCTGGTTCGTCACCACGCGGATGACCTGGTACGTCGGCGACGAGGCCGTCGCGGAGATGATGTTCCGCGTCCTCAAGTTCCGCCCGCCCGCGCCGGAACCGCCGCCGGCGCCGGTGCTGCGCCCGGTGATCAGCCGCGACACGGAGTTCTTCTGGGACGGCCTGCGCGAAGGCGAGCTGCGGATCCAGCGCTGGGGCGAGACCCTGCGGCACCCGCCCGGGCCGATGCCGCCCGACGGCTCGCTGGACACCAAGCCCGACTACGTCGTCGCGAGCGGGCGCGGGACGGTGTTCTCGTACGTCGTGCACCACCACCCGCCGGTGCCGGGCAAGGACCTGCCGTTCGTCGTGGCGCTCGTGGAGCTGGAAGAAGGGGTCCGCGTGATGGCCGAACTGCTGGACGCCGCACCCGGAGAGGTCCACATCGGACTTCCGGTGGTGGCGGCGTTCGTCCGCGTCGACGACGACCTGACGCTGCCGGCCTGGAAGGTGGCGCGATGACCGTCACCGAAGGGACCGAGCTGCCGACGCTGACGATCGAGGCGACGCCGACGTTCGTCGTCAGCACCGCGCTCGCCACCCGCGACTTCCAGGACGTGCACCACGACCGCGACGCCGCGATCGAGCGCGGGTCGAAGGACATCTTCCTCAACATCCTCACCGACACCGGCCTGGTGCAGCGGTTCGTGTCCGCGTGGGCCGGGCCGGAGGCGCTGATCCGGTCGATCAAGATCCGGCTCGGCGTGCCGTGCTACGCCTACGACACGCTGACCTTCACCGGACGGGTGGTTTCTTCAGCGGGGCGTGACGTCGTCGTCTCGGTGTCCGGAGTGGACAGTCTCGGCGAGCACGTCGCCGGGACCGTGGAGGTGACGCTGCCGTGACGCTCTCGGGCCAGGCGGCCATCGCCGGCATCGGCGCGACGGAGTTCTCGAAGGACTCCGGGCGCAGCGAACTGCGGCTGGCGGCCGAATGCATCTCCCACGCCTTGGCGGACGCGGGGCTTTCGCCGTCCGATGTGGACGGGCTCGTGTCGTTCACCATGGACGGCAACGCCGAGATCGCGGTGGCGCGGGAGCCCGGGATCCCCGAACTGAAGTTCTTCAGCCGCATCCACTACGGCGGCGGCGCGGCGGCGGCGACCGTGCAGCAGGCCGCGATGGCGGTGGCGACCGGCGTCGCGGACGTCGTCGTCGCCTACCGGGCGTTCAACGAACGCTCGGGCATGCGGTTCGGGCAGGTCTCCTCGGCCGCGGCCGGGCAGGTCAACTCGTCCGGGGTCGACAACGCGTTCCACTACCCGATGGGCATCGCGACGCCCGCGGCGACGGTGGCCATGGTCGCGCAGCGGTACCTCCACGACTACGGCGCGACGAGCGAGGACTTCGGGCGGGTCGCGGTCATCGACCGCAAGCACGCGGCGACCAACCCGAACGCGTGGTTCCACGAGCGGCCGATCACCCTGGAGGAGCATCAGGCGTCACGCTGGGTGGCTGAACCGCTGCACCTGCTCGACTGCTGCCAGGAGAGCGACGGCGGGGTGGCGCTGGTCGTCACCAGTGCTGCCCGCGCCCGCGACCTGGCGCAGGCGCCGGCGGTGATCGCGGCGGCGGCGCAGGGGAGCGGGCCGGACCAGTACGTGATGACCAGCTACTACCGCGACGACCTGGCCGCGCTGCCCGAGATGGGCGTCGTCGGGCGGCAGCTGTGGGGGCAGTCCGGGCTCGGACCGTCCGATGTGGACGTCGCCGTGCTGTACGACCACTTCACGCCGTACGTGCTGATGCAGCTGGAAGAGCTGGGGTTCTGCGGTCGCGGGGAGGCGAAGGACTTCATCGCCGACGGCGCGCTGGAACTGGACGGCGCGCTGCCGTTGAACCCGCACGGCGGCCAGCTCGGCGAGGCGTACATCCACGGCATGAACGGCATCGCGGAGGGTGTCCGGCAGATCCGCGGCACGGCGGTCAACCAGGTCGCCGGCGCGGCGCGGGTGCTGGTGACGGCGGGGACGGGCGTGCCGACGAGCGGCCTCGTCCTGACGGCTTCACCTCATTGACGGCTGGTGCCGGGCCGTCGCGGGTGTCACGGTGGAGACACCACCCGCGACGGAGAGTGAGGACGGCTGGCGATGGTGCTCGACTGGGCGCTCACCGCGGTGTTCGCGACGCTGGCGCTGCCGTGCGTGCTGCGGCTCGTCCGCCTCGACTACGCCCGGCTGGGGTCGCCGGTCCGCCACGGCGACCTGGCCGAGCTGCTGCTGGTGATCGCGATGGTGGCGATGCTGTCCCCGGTCGGCGGCCCGATCCCGGCGGCGGGCTGGCAGGCGGTCCTGGTGCTGACGACGGGCTGGTTCGCGGTCGCGTGGTGGCGCGGCCGGACGGGCTGCGCCCACCACGCCCTCTCGGCGGCGGCGATGCTCTACATGGTGACGGCGATGCCCCACACCGCCATGGCGCACGGGCCGTGGCTGACGATGGGCTCCTCGGCCCGACTGGCGCTGCCGCTGGTCGCGGTGGCGGCGGCGGGGTATTTCGTGCTGGACGCGGCGCGGACGGGGGTGCTGGCGGTCCGCGGGTCGGCGGTGATGTCCGACGGGGCGGGGCAGGCATCACGTGCGGTCTGCCGGGTGGTGATGGGGGCGGGGATGGGCTACCTGCTGCTGGCGTCGGCTTTGTGACGCTCGGGGTCGTGAGTGAGAAACAGGGTTAGAACGCTGTTTCTCACTCACGACCAGCTGCGGCAGACCACCCGGCCCGGCTCAGCTCTTGATGCGGCGGACCTCGCCCAATGGCGGCTCGCCGGGGTCCGGGAGCGTTTCCGCCGGGTGGTTCGCCGCCCACTGCGTGGCCGCCGCGATGTCGTTCTTCAGCGCCGTGATCAGGTCCTCCGCCGACGCGTACGCCTGCTGGTCCCGCAGGTGGGCTCCCAGCCACACCACCAGCGTCTCGTCGTACAGATCCCCGGCGAAGTCCAGCAGGTGGGCCTCCAGCAGGCGGTACCCGTCCGCGCCGTAGTACGTCGGGCGGCGGCCTACCGAGATCGCCGCCGGGATGGGGGTTCCGTCGGCTCGGCGGACCCAGCCTGCCCACACCCCGTCGCCGACCGAGCCGGACTGGTCGCGCAAGGCGATGTTCGCCGTGGGAAAGCCCAGCTCACGGCCTCGCTCGTCGCCGTGTTCCACCGTGCCGCGCACCACGAAGTATTCCGGCATCGTCTTCCGTCCTCCCGAGGTCTCCCCACCACGGTAGCGGGCGACCGACGGCACGCTCACGAAGTGGACACCAGCACCGTGTCCGCCAGCACCGGCGCGTCGTCGCGCTCCACCGCCGTCGTCGTCACCAGCAGCCGGTCGTCGGAGCGCCACACCCGGATCCGCAGCGTCTCGCCGGGGAACACCACCCCGGCGAACTTCGTCGCGAACGACGCCACCCGCGCGGGGTCACCGTCCAGGAACTCGTCGACCAGCACCCGCGCGACGATCCCGTACGTGCACAGCCCGTGGAGGATCGGCCGGTCGAACCCGGCCGCGCGCGCGAACGCCGGGTCCGCGTGCAGCGGGTTCCGGTCGCCGCACAGCCGGTACAGCAGCGCCTGCTGTGGCAACGTCGGCGTCTCGAAAACGAAGTCCGGCTCCCGTGAAGGCCACTCGATGCGATCCGACGGACCCCGCGAACCGCCGAACCCGCCCTCGCCACGGGCGAAGATGCTCGACCGGGCCGTCCACAGTGGATCGCCCGAGGACGACGTGACCGAGACCTCCTGGATCACCACCGCGGCCTTGCCCTTGTCGAACACGTCCGCGATCCGGGAGCGGGCGACCGCCTTCCCCGAGGTCGGGATGGCCCGGTGCAAGGTGACCTCCTGCTTGCCGTGCAGCACCTTCGCCAGGTCGATCTCCACCCCGGGGAACGACACCGCCGGCGGGTCGAACACCCGCAGGTTCGCCGCGACCGTCGCGAACGTCGGCAGCACCACCAGGTCCTGCTCGTACGTGTACCGCAGCTCGTCCGGGCCGGCCCCCAGCGCCAGGTGGTAGAGCAGCACGTCCGACGACGTCCAGGCGAAGTTCACCTCGCCGATCTCGGCACCGATGGCGACCGCGGGATCGATGGGCACGCGGGACTCCTATTCGTAGCTGATCGAGACCTCGTCGGTGACCGGCAGCGACTGGCAGGCCAGCACGATGCCGTCCGCCATGTCCTCGGCGTCCAGGACCTCGTTGTGCAGCATCTTCACCTCACCCGCCACGATCCGGCACGCGCACGCGCTGCATTGTCCCTCGCGGCACGAGTACGGCGCGTCCAGGCCCGCGTCCAGCAGGCGGTCGAGGAGCTTCCGCTGCCGCGGCCAGGCCATCGACTGCGTGGCGCCGTCCAGCGTCACCGTCAGCGCCGCCGGTGCATCGTCCGACTCCGGCTCTTCCGCGGCGGGGGCGTCTTCGAACGGGTTCCCGGTCAGCGATGTGAACTTCTCGATGTGCACGCGGTCGCGCGGCACGCCGAGCTGCCCGAGCGCCTCGCGCGCGGCCGCCATGAACGGCGCCGGGCCGCACAGGAACGCTTCGAAGGACATGTACGCCGAGGCCAGCCCGCGCAGCTGCGAGACGTCGGGCAATCCCTGGACGCTCTCCAGCCAGTGCACGACGACCAGGCGGTCTCCGTACCGCTTCGCCAGCGAAGCCAGCTCGCCCGCGAAGATCACCGAGTTCTCGTCGCGGTTCGCGTAGACCAGCACGACGCGCCCGGAACCCCGCTCCAGCGCGGTCTTGAGGATCGCCATCACCGGCGTGATGCCGCTGCCGCCGGCGAACAGCAGGAAGTCCTCGTCCACCGACGCCGGGCAGAACACGCCGGCCGGCGCGAGGACGTCGATCGACATCCCCGGCTCGAGCGAGGAGCAGACCCAGGTCGACCCGTACCCGCCGTCGGTCCGCTTGACCGTCACCTGCACGCGGTTCTCGTGCGGCGCGCTCGAGAGCGAGTAGCACCGGGCCACCGATCCGGTCTCGTCGCTGGGGATCCGCAGCGTCAGGAACTGCCCGGCCTGGTAAGAAAACGCCGACGCGTGCTCGGGCGGGATCTCGAAGACCACCGACCGCGCGTCGGCCGTCTCGACGACCACGTCGGCGACGGTCAGCGTGTAGACCCGCTCACCCATCGGCCACCGCCAGCGAACCCTCGCGGACCGCGTCGCCGATGCTGTCCGCCAGCTTCGGGCACGTGTCGAGCAGCGCCGAAGGTCCGTCCGCGTCGGCGAACACCGGGCACGTCTCGGCGGGCCGCGAAGTCCACTGGATGCTCGTGTGCTGGATGCTGTTCTTCTTCACCAGCACGCACGTCCCGCAGCTGCGGCACTCGTGCGGCCGCAGCCCGCCGCTGAGGAACTCGGTCTGCTCGGCGGTCGTCACACTTCCGCCTCGGTCTTCCGGCGGGCGAGGTTTTCCGCCACCTCCGCCGCCCACGCCTCGTTGGCCTTCGAAGTGTCCACTTCGAACTCGAACCGCCGGGTCATGTCCTCGGTGACGTCGGCCGCGTCGACGTAGAACTGCTGGTACCACCGGCGAAGCTGGTAGACCGGACCGTCCTCTTCGCACAGCAGCGGGTTGTCGATCTGGGTCTTGTGCTTCCAGATCTCGACGTCCTGCAGGAAGCCCGCGCCGATGCCCTTGGCCAGCTTGGCCGCGATCTTGTCCGCGTGCTCGTCGGTCAGCCCGTGCTGCTTCTTGACCTTCATGCCGTACTGCAGCACGAACGACGTCGGCGTCACGGGGTAGTGGCAGTTGATGAGCACGCTCTCGATCTCGTAACCCTGGAACGAGTTCACCAGCTTGTTGATCATGTAGGACGGCCCGAAGTACGACGCCTCCGACCGCAGCAGGTTGTCCTCGCCGCCGTAGTTCGACGCCATCCCCATGTCCGGGCGGCCCTTGGTGTTGAGGTACTGCGTCGCGATGTGGCCTTCGAAGACGTTCTTGAAGTACGTCGGGTAGGCGTAGTGGATGTAGAAGAAGTGCGCCATGTCGACGACGTTGTCGATGATCTCGCGGCAGTTCGAGCCGTCGATGAAGATCGAGTCCCACGTCCAGTTGCTCCACTCGGAGCTGTCGGCGGCTTCGATGTGCGGGATCGCCAGCTCGTCCGGCGGAGGGTTGCCCTCCGGGTCGTGCCACACCATGAGCTGGCCGTTCTGCTCCACCGCCGTCCACGCCCGGGTCCGCGCGCGCAGCGGAACCCGCTTGGCGTAGGGGATCGAGACGCACTTGCCCTTGCCGTTCCAGCGCCAGTCGTGGAACGGGCACGCGACCTCGTCGCCCTTGACGGAGCCCTGGGTCAGGTCGCCGCCCATGTGCCGGCAGTAGCCGTCGAGGACGTTGAGGCCGCCCTTCGAGTCGGCGAAGACCACGAGCTTCGTGCCGAACGCCGTCACCGCGTGCGGTTTGCCGTCCCGGAACGTCTTCGCCAGGCCGAGGCAGTGCCAGCCGCGGGCGAACCGGGCCGGCGGCTCACCGGCGTAGATCGTGCGTACTGACTCCTGCGTCATCGCTCGCCTCCCGTGGTCCCTTGATCTTCGTGCGCCAGCCGCGTCGCCGCAAGGTAGCCGAACACCATGGCGGGGCCGATGGTCGCGCCCGGCCCGGCGTACGTCCGGCCCATCACCGCCGCGCTGACGTTGCCCGCGGCGTACAGCCCCGGGACGACCGAGCCGTCCTCACGCAGGACTCGCGCGTGTTCGTCGGTGCGCAGCCCGCCCTTGGTCCCCAGGTCGCCGGGGACGATCTTCACCGCGTAGTACGGCGCTTTGTCGAGCGGGCCGAGGCTGGGGTTGGGCTTGTTGCGCGGGTCGCCGTAGTAGTGGTCGTACTTGCTGACGCCACGCTGGAAGTCTTCGTCGACGCCGTTGCGCGCGAAGCCGTTGAAGCGCGTCACCGTGGTTTCCAGGCCTTCCGCCGGGACGTCCATCTTCCCGGCCAGCCCGGCCAGGGTGGACGACTTGACCGCGACGCCGGCCTTGAACCAGCGGCCGGGCAGCGGCTGGCGCGGTCCGACGCCGGTGAACATGTACCGGTCCTTGTAGCGCTGGTCGAACACGAGCCAGGTCGGGATGTGCTCGCCCGGCCCGTCACCCTTGCCGTACATCGCGTGCACGGCCTCGACGTAGGGCGCCGACTCGTTGACGAACCGCTCGCCGCGAGCGTCGACCATGATGCAGCGCGGCCGCGACCGCTCGGCCAGCGCGAACCACGGGCCGCCGGTGAGCGGCAGCGACGGGCCCCACCAGGCGTCGTCCATCAGGTCGAGCGCGGCGCCGAGCTTGAGGCCGGCGGTGATGCCGTCGCCGGTGTTGGCGGCCGCGCCGACGGTCCAGTCGATGCCGATCGGGGCGCGCTGGTACTTCTCGCGCATCTCGAGGTTCTGCTCGAAGCCGCCGCTGGCGAGGATGACCCCGCGCCGGGCCCCGACGACCCCGTCCGCGGTGACGACGCCGGTGACGCGGTCGCCTTCGGCCCGCAGGTCGACCAGCGGCGTGTTCAGCCGGACGTCGACACCCGCCCTGGTCAGGCCCACCCGCAGGCCGGCCGCAAGCGCTTGCCCCATGCTCAGCAGCCGCTGTCCGCGCACGCGTCCGACCAGCCACTGCACGCCCAGCGACAGCATCCGGACGACCCCGCGCGGGTGCCGCGCGAGGAGGCTCAGCCAGCGGTAGTCGGCCTGGGTGATCGGCACGCCGAGCGGGGGAGCGCTGTACGGCGGTTCGAGGTGGGCCAGGTCGCCGCCGAGCAGCTTGCCGTCGAAGGCCATCGGCTCGACCGAGCGGCCGCCGGGGCGGCCGCCGGGAGCTTCGGGGTGGTAGTCGCTGTAGTCGCGGACCCAGCGGAACTTCAGCGGCGTGTGGTCGCAGACGAACTTCAGCACCTCGGGGCCGTGGTCGAGGAACGTGTCGCGCCGGACGGCCGGGACGACGTCGCCGACGATCGAGGCCAGGTACTCGCGGGCCCGCTCGGGCGGTTCGTCGATCCCGGCGGCGCGCAGCGCGTGGTTGCCCGGCAGCCAGACCCCGCCGCCGGAGCGGGCGGTCGAACCGCCGAAGCAAGGGGCTTTTTCCAGGAGGACCACGCTCAGGCCGTTATGGGCCGCGGCCAGCGCGGCGGTCATCCCGGCAGCGCCGCTGCCGACCACGACGACGTCGAACTGCTCCGTCATGCCACCTCACTTGTAACGTGTTCCACAAGACGAGTAGCCAGTTGAGAGCCACTTTCGCTCACCATAGACGAGAACGTGTTCCAGTTCTAGGGTGGTGACCATGGACGAACTCGTCGCGGACGTCATCATCGTGGGGTTCGGAGCGGCCGGCGCCTGCGCCGCCCTCGAAGCGGCCGACGCGGGCGCCGACGTCATCCTCGTCGAGCGGTTCGGCGGCGGTGGCGCCAGCGCGGTCAGCGGTGGCGTGGTCTACGCGGGCGGCGGGACCGCCCAGCAGCTCGACGCGGGCGTCGACGACTCGGTCGACGCGATGTACGCCTACCTGCGGCTCGAAACCGGGGACGTCGTCGCCGAGGAGACCTTGCGGCGCTTCTGCGAAGGCAGCCGCGAGATGATCACCTGGCTGGAGGGCAATGGCGTGCCGTTCGAAGGCAGTCTGTGCCCCTACAAGACGTCGTACCCGAGCGACGCGCACTACCTGTACTACTCCGGAAGTGAAGCCGCGGGCGGTTTCCGCGACGCGGCGAAGCCCGCCCCGCGCGGCCACCGCGTCAAAGGGCCCGGCACCTCGGGAAAGATGCTGATGACGCGCCTGCAAGAGGCCGTCCGGAAGCGCGGCATCCGGGTGCTGACCCAGACGAACGCCCGCGGCCTGGTCCGGGACGACGACGGCCGCGTCACCGGGCTCGTCGCCGATACGCTGCGGGACGCCCCCGCGCGGGTGCGGGCCCGGCACCGGCGGCTCGCGCGGTACTCCGCGAAACCCGGGATCTACGTGCCTTCGCTGCGCAAGTCGCTGCACCGCCGCGTCGAACGGCTGGAGCGCGCACACGGCCGTGAGCTGCGGATCATCGCCCGGCGTGGGGTCGTGCTGGCCGCCGGCGGGTTCATCGCGAACCGCGAAATGGTCCGCGAGCACGCGCCCGCCTACCGCGGCGGCCTCCCGCTCGGCACGTCCGCCGACGACGGCTCGGGCATCCGGCTCGGCGTCGAAGCCGGGGCGGCGACCGGTGAGCTGGGCCGGATCTCGGCGTGGCGGTTCGTCACGCCGCCCAGCGCGTTCCTCGGCGGCATCATCGTGGACGCCGGCGGGCGGCGGGTCATCGACGAGTCCCGGTACGGCGCCGCCGTCGGCGAGAAGCTCATCGAGGACCATGAAAGCAAGGGCTGGCTGCTGGTCGACGCGCCGATCGTGGCCGACGCGCGGCGGGACACCAAAGCGCAAAGCCAGTGGTTCCAGGGACTCCAGCTGCGCTACCTGCTGCGCCGCGGCCGCGTCACCGGCGCGACGGTCGAAGAGGCGGCGCGCAAGGCCGGGGTCGATCCCCGGGGGCTGCGTGCGAGCGTCGAGGCCTACCACGGCGCCGAGGACCCGATGGGCAAGCCCGCCGAATTCGCGCGCCGGCTGGACCACCCGCCGTTCTCGCTCATCGACATCTCGGTGCGGCCCAACCTGGGCTACCCGACGCCGATGCTCACCCTCGGCGGCCTGGTCGTCGACGAGGACACCGGTGCGGTGCGGAGCGCGGCGGGGGAGCCGATCGCCGGGCTGTACGCGGCCGGTCGCACCGCGGTGGGAATCTGTTCCAGGTCGTACGTGAGCGGGCTGTCCCTGGCCGACTGCGTGTTTTCCGGCCGTAGAGCAGGGATCAACAGTGCCCTGGCGCAGGGTGTTCTCGACAAAAACGAGAACGTGTTCTAGTCTTCTCGGAAGTGGAACCGAGAGAGGACTGCGCATGAGTGAGCAGGTGATCGCCGGGGTCCGGGACCTCCTGCCGGTCCTGCGGGAACGGGCCCAGGACACCGAGGACGCGCGATGCGTCCCCGCGGAGTCCGTCAAGGCCCTGCAGGAGACCGGGTTCTTCAAGATGCTGCAGCCGAAGTCGTACGGCGGCCTCGAAACGGACCCGGTGAGCTTCTACACCGCGGTCAAGCTGATCGCGAGCGCGTGCGGCTCCACCGGCTGGGTCGCCTCCATCCTCGGCGTCCACCCGTGGCACGTGGCGCTGTTCGACGACCGGGCGCAGCAGGAGGTCTGGGGCGAGGATCAGGACGTGCGGATCTCCTCGTCGTACGCCCCGATGGGCAAGGCGAAGGTCGTCGACGGCGGCTACCGGCTGTCCGGCCGCTGGAGCTTCTCCTCCGGCTGCGACCACTGCACGTGGGTGCTGCTCGGGGGACCCGCGTTCAAGGACGGCAAGCCCGTCGACTTCTGCACGTACCTGCTGCCCATCGCGGACTACGCCATCGTGGACGTCTGGGACACCATCGGCCTGCGCGGGACCGGCTCGAACGACATCGTCGTCGAGGACGTCTTCATCCCGCAGCACCGCGCGCTGAGCTTCATCGCGACGTCGAAGTGCAAGGTGCCGGGCCAGCTCGTCAACCCCGGGCCGCTGTACCGGCTGCCCTACGGCTCGGTGCACCCGAGCACGATCACCGCGCCGATCATCGGCATGGCGCAGGGCGCCTACGACGCCCACGTCGAGCACCAGGGCAAGCGGGTCCGGGCCGCGTACGCCGGTGAACAGTCCAAAGAGGACCCGTTCGCCAAGGTGCGGATCGCCGAGGCCGCCAGCGAGATCGACGCCGCCTGGCTGCAGCTGACCCGCAACATCGAGGACCTCTACGAGCTCGCGAAGCGCGAGGAACGGCTGCCCGTGGACCTGCGGCTGCGCGTCCGGCGCGACCAGGTGCGCGGCACCGAGCGCGCGATCTCCGCGATCGACCGGCTCTTCGAGAACTCCGGCGGCCGCGCCATCCAGCGCGGCACGCCGATCCAGCGCTTCTGGCGCGACGCGCACGCCGGCCGGGTCCACGCGGCCAACGACGCCGAGCGCGCGTACGTCATGTTCGGCACCGGCGCCTTCGGGCTGCCCGTCGAGAACGCGATGTACTGATGGCCGCTCCGGAAGGCAAGTACGTCGAGGCCGGCTCGCTGAAACTGCATTACCACGAGGCTGGCGCGGAACACGCCGAGACGGTCATCCTGCTGCACGGCGGCGGGCCCGGCGCGTCGGCGTGGAGCAACTTCGGCCGCAACCTGCCGGAGTTCGCCAAGCACTACCGGACGATCGCCGTCGACCAGCCCGGCTTCGGCCGTTCCGACAAGCCGACCGAGCACCCGCAGTACTTCCGGCACAGCGCCGACGCCGTCGTCGGCCTGATGGACGCCCTCGGCATCGAACGCGCCCACTTCGTCGGGAACTCGCTCGGCGGCGGCGCCGCGGTCCGGCTCGCGCTGAACCACGGCAAGCGGGCCGGGCGGCTGGTGCTGATGGGGCCGGGCGGGCTGAGCGTCAACCTGTTCGCGCCGGACCCGACCGAGGGCGTCAAGAACCTCGGTCGCTTCGCGGCCAAGCCGTCGCGCGAACGCATGGAAGCGTTCCTGCGCATCATGGTCCACGACCAGGCGCTGATCACCGACGAGCTGATCGACGACCGGTTCGCCGCGGCGAACACCCCCGAGTCGCTGGCCGCGATGCGGGCGATGGGCATGTCGTTCGCGCAGCCCGGCACGTACGAAGAAGGCATGCTCTGGCGCGAAGCCCACCGGCTGCGTCAGCGCGTGTTGCTGATCTGGGGCCGCGAGGACCGCGTCAACCCGCTGGACGGCGCTATCCTCGCCCTGAAAACCATCCCCCGCGCGCAGCTGCACGTGTTCGGCGGCTGCGGGCACTGGGCCCAGCTGGAGAAGTTCGACGAGTTCAACCGGTTGGCCCTCGACTTCCTCGGGAGTTCCTGATGGGTATCCGGTCACTGGGCTACCTCCGCATCGAGGCCACCGACATGGCCGCGTGGCGCGAATACGGGCTCAAAGTGCTCGGCATGGTCGAAGGCAAGGGCGTCGACCCGGAGTCGCTGTACCTGCGCATGGACGACTTCCCGGCGCGGCTGGTCATTTCGCCGGGGCCGGCGGACCGGCTGGCCCGCACCGGCTGGGAGGTCGCGCACGCGGGTGAGCTGGCCGAGCTGCGGTCGCGTTTGGACAGTGCGTCGGTGCCCTACAAGGAGGGCACGCCCGAGGAGCTGGCCGACCGGCGAGTCGTCGAGCTGATCAGCTTCGACGATCCCTCTGGCAACACCCAGGAGGTGTTCCACGGCGTCGCGTTGCAGCACCGGCGCGTCGTGAGCCCGTACGGCCACACGTTCGTCACCGGCGAGCAGGGGCTGGGTCACGTCGTCTTGTCCACAAAGGACGACGAAGCGTCGTTGCGGTTCTACCGCGACGTGCTCGGCTTCCGGCTGCGCGACTCGATGCGCCTGCCGCCGCAGATGCTCGGCCGGCCCGCCGACGGCCCGCCCGCGTGGCTGCGGTTCTTCGGCTGCAACCCGCGCCACCACAGCCTCGCGTTCCTGCCGATGCCGACGCCGAGCGGGATCGTGCACCTGATGGTCGAGGTCGAGAACACCGACGACGTCGGGCTGTGCCTCGACCGCGCGATCCGGCGGAAGGTGCCGATGTCGGCCACGCTCGGCCGGCACGTCAACGACCTGATGCTGTCGTTCTACATGAAGACCCCCGGCGGTTTCGACGTCGAGTTCGGCTGTGAGGGCCGTCAGGTCGACGACGAGAACTGGATCGCCCGCGAGAGCACCGCGGTTTCCCTGTGGGGGCACGACTTCTCGGTCGGCGCGCGGCCTCCGGGCGCATGACCGCGATGGCGGTCGACCAGACCGCGTTCCGCAGCGTCCTCGGCCACTTCTGCACGGGCGTCACGGTGGTCACCGGCCGCGACGGCGACACCCTCGCCGGGTTCGCCTGCCAGTCCTTCGCGGCGTTGTCGCTCGACCCGCCACTGGTGCTGTTCTGCCCGGCGCGGACGTCCCGGACGTGGCCGGTGCTCGCCGCGGCGGGCCGGTTCGCGGTCAACGTGCTGGCCGAGCACCAGGAAGAGATCAGCGCGGTGTTCGGCGCCCGCGGCGAGGACAAGTTCGCCCGGGTCGCCTGGACCCCGGCACCGTCCGGAGCACCGCTGCTCGACGGCGCGTTGACGTGGATCGACTGCGAGCTGGAGGCGGTCCACGAGGCGGGTGACCACTACGTGGTGATCGGCCGCGTGACCGCGCTGGGCACGCCGTCGGAAGCCCGGCCGTTGCTGTTCCACCGGGGCCGGTACGCGGTGACCGAGGCGGCCCGCGATGCCCTGGCGGCGCTGATGCCGTGGCCGCGCCCCGACGACTGGCTCTGAGGGGACGCACCCGCGACCGCACCACCCGCTTCGAGTAACAGCCGCCGGGTTGCGGGCGACTTCCCGGGAGTCGTCGCCCGAGGAGGACCACCGTGCAGCTGTGCGGGTTCCCGGCCGCCGAGGTCGAGTTCGACCGGGCGGGTGAGCTCGTCGGCGACCGGGGGGCCGCCGTGCGGGCGCTCGCCGCCGATCCCGGCGTCACCGATCTCGTCGTCCTCACCCACGGCTGGAACGACGCCCCCCTGGTCGCGCGGCTGCTCTACTCGGCGCTGGCCGGGTCGATGCGCGCGGTGTCCGGTGGCGCGCCCGGGCGCCGGATCGCCTTCGCCTGCGTGCTGTGGCCGTCGCGCAAGCTCGCCGGACCGGAACCGGACGCCGGCCTGCCCGAGCGTCTCGACCTGCTGCGGGACCTCGTGCCCGGCCAACGGCTCACCATCGACGCCGCGGCCGACCTCGTGCCGGCGCTGACCGTCCGGGCGACCGCGCGCACCGCGTTCGCCGCCGCGCTGCTCTCGGTGGCCGCCCGTGGCGCCGACGACCGCGAAGACGCTTCGACGCAACTGTTCACCCTCCCCGGCGGCACCGTCATGGACCGCCTCGGGGCGACCGGGTTCGCCGACGCGGCGGCCGGCCTCCTCGACTTCCTCGCCTACTACGAGATGAAGGCCCGCGCGGGCGACATCGGCGTCCGCGGCCTCGCGCCGCTGCTGGCCACGCTCGACGGCCCGAAGATCCACCTCGTCGGCCACAGCTTCGGCGGACGGCTGGTGACCGCGGCCGCGGACGCCCGTCCGGCCGGGTCGCTGGCGACGCTGACCCTGCTGCAGGCGGCGTTCTCGCACCACGCCTTCGCCGCCGGCTGGGACGACGGCGAGGCCGGCCCGCAGCCCGGCGTGTTCCGCCGGGTCCTGGACGAGAGGGTCGTGACCGGCCCGATCCTCGTCACGCACACCGCCAACGACCTCGCGGTCGGCGTCGCCTACGCCCTCGCGTCCCGGATCGCGGGCCGGCCGGCTTCCGCGGCCGGCGACGCGTCGAGCCCCTACGGCGGCCTCGGCCGCAACGGCGCGCGGCGGACCGCCGAGGCCGTCACCGCGGAGCTGCTGCCGGTCGGCGGGAGCTACCGCTGGCGGCCGGGCGTCCCGCACAACCTGCTCGCCGACCGGTTCGTGCGCGGCCACACCGACGTCTGCGGACCGCAGATCGCTCACGCGCTGTGGTCGGCGATCGCGTCGAGTTAGCGTCCGGGTGGTTGTGCGCGGTTCACAGGTGGGCCGCATCCCATTCACGAGAAAAAGTCGAGCCCCCGCGCGCACACTGTTATCGAGATGACGTCTTTCCGGGAGGAGTGAGTCGCGCATGCGTGGGCCCAGCGGACGGATCACCCGGTTCCGGCGTCGGCTGCACCCCGGCCGCAACCCGCTGACCAGGTTCGGCGATCGCGTCGAGGCCGCCCTGCTGGCCCTGGTCTTCGCGGGCGCGCTCCTGGCGCTGCCGTTCGCGGCGGCGTTCGGGTCCGACACCTACGCGTCGCAGACCGCCCGCGCCGCCCAGGAACGCACCACCCGCCACCCGGCGACGGCGGTGTCCCTGGCCGCGGCCCCCAACCAGAGCTACAGCAGCGACGGCGCGGGTGCCCCGGCCGACCAGACGACGGTCCAGGCCGCCTGGTTCGACGCGCGCGGCGTCCGGCACACGGGCGACGTCCTCGCCGACGCGGGCAGCCCGGTGGGCACGCACGTGCCGGTGTGGCTGGACCAGCGCGGCGAGCTGACGAACGAGCCGCTCTCGCCGTCCACCTCCGCGGCCGACGGCGTCTTCGCGGCGATCCTCCTGTGGGTCGCGATCACCGGGTCCCTGGCGGGCTTGTACGGCATCGGCCGGTTCGCGGTGAGCCGCCTGCACTCGGCGGCGTGGGACCGCGCCTGGGCCGAAGCGCGGCACGACAGCCGGTTCTGATCACTTCCAGCGGAAGTGCACGAACACCCGGCCGAAGTTGTCCTTGTCCTTCTCGATCCGGTGGTAGAGCGCCTTGACGTCCTTGCGTTCGAGGAACCGCAGGACGTGCTTCTTCAGCTGGCCCGACCCCTTGCCGGGGATGATCTCGACGAGCGGCGCCTTCTTGGCGACGGCCTCGTCGATGATCGCCTTGAGCGCCCGGTCGATCTCCCCGCCGCGGTTGTAGATGTCGTGGAGGTCCAGCTTCAGCTTCACACGCGCTCCCGCCGCCGACGTGCTTGCGAAGCCGACACGCGTGATCGAAGGGTCGGCACGCGTGATTGCGGGGTCGACACGGCGGATCGAAGTCGTGTCGTTGCTCTGATCACGCGTGTCGGCTCGCTGATCACGGGTGTCGGCTCTTCCGTCACAGCGCTTGCCACCACCCGTCGACGGCCGGCGGCTTGTCGACGTCGACGCGCTCGCCCGGGCGGGGGATCGCCAGCGCCAGGTCCGCCGCCTTCGCTTCGCGCCACACCCGGTCCGCCGGCTCGCCCCACGGGTGCATCGCCAGCTGGAACGTCGCCCAGTGCACCGGGATCAGCAGCTTCGCCCGCACGTCGATGCCCGCCGCGACGCCTTCCTCCGGTGTCATGTGGATGTCGGACCACTGGGGGGCGTACGCGCCGATCTGGATCAGGGCCGCGTCGAACGGGCCGTGCTCCTCGCCGATCGCGGCGAAACCGTCGAAGTACCCCGTGTCGCCGCTGTAGAACACCCGGTGCGCGGGCCCCAGCAGCGCCCACGACGTCCACAGGGTGCTGTCGTTGGTGATGCCACGGCCGGAGAAGTGCTGGGCCGGCGTCGCCACGAACCGGACGCCCGCCACCGTCGCTTCCTCGTGCCAGTCCAGCTCGATGATCCGTGACGCCGGGACGTGCCAGCGTTCGAGGTGCGCGCCCACCCCGAGCGGCACCAGGAAGGGGGCCGAGGTCGACGCCACCAGGGAGCGGACCGTCGCCAGGTCCAGGTGGTCGTAGTGGTCGTGCGAGATCACGACGGCGTCGACCCGGCCGACCCCGGACAGCGCCACCGGCGGCTCGTGCAGCCGCCGCGGGCCCGCGAACGCCGCCGGCGACACCCGGTCGCTCCACACCGGATCCAGGAGCACGCGGGCGCCGTCCAGCTCGATCAGCGCCGACGCGTGGCCGTACCACGTCACGTGCAGGCCCTCGGCCGACTCGACCGGCGAAGCGGCGACCAGCGGAACCGCGCCGGCGGGCTTGCGCAGTTCGCGGTGCTCGCCGAAGAACATCTCGCGGAAGATGGTCCGCATCGACGCCGCGGTCATCGGGAGCCGGGGCGCGGCGTTGCGGAACACCTTGCCGTCGAACTGCGGTGACGTGCGGACGCGTTCGGCCCGCGCGCCGGTGGCTTTCGCGCCGAACGCCGCCGGGAGGTCGCGCAGGGCGGCGATCGTCTCTCTCATGTCTCCGAGTCTACGAAGGGTTCCTGAGAGGTGCCCCAGCTTCATGCAGGTGGGTGAGGGCCTGCCGGTAGGACTCGACGAGGCTCGTCTGCAGGTAGGGGATGTCCAGCTCGGCGCAGTAACCCTGGACGATCGGCTGCGCCAGCCGCAGGTGCCGCGACGGCATGCTCGGGAACAGGTGGTGCTCGATCTGGTAGTTGAGGCCGCCGAGGGCGACGTCGGTGACGAGGCCGCCGCGGACGTTGCGCGAGGTCAGCACCTGCTTGCGGAGGAAATCGAGCTGGGGCTGCCCGGTCAGCGTCGGCATGCCCTTGTGGTTGGGCGCGAAGATCGATCCCATGTAGACACCCCAGAGCGCCTGGTGGATGACGAAGAACAGCAGCGCCATGCCGGGGGAGAGCACGAGCAGCAGCGCGCCGAGGTAGACGACGACGTGCGTGGCGAGCAGCGCGGCTTCCACCCAGCGGCGGCGCAGGCCCGGCTTGACCACCGCGCGGATCCCCGAAACGTGCAGGTTGAGGCCTTCGAGCGTCAGCATCGGGAAGAACAGGAAGGCCTGGTACTTGCCGATGAACCGCGCGACCCCGCCCGCGTTCCGGGCCTGGTCCTTCGACCACACGAAGATGTCCGGGTCGACGTCGGGGTCGAGCTCCTCGTGGTTCGGGTTGGCGTGGTGGCGGGTGTGCTTGTCCATCCACCAGCCGTAGCTCATCCCGATGCCGAGGTTGCCGACGAGCATCCCGGCGATCTCGGTGGGCCGCCGGCGGCGGAAGACCTGCTTGTGCGCGAGGTCGTGGGACAGCAGGGCGATCTGGGCGAACATGACGGCCTGGAACGCCGCGACGGCCAGCTGCCACCACGAGTTCCCGAGGAACGCGAAGGCGACCCACCCGGCGGCGAACAGCCCGCCCACGATGGCGAACCGGGCGGTGTAGTAGCCGGGGCGGCGCGCCATCAGGCCGGCGGCGGAGATGCGTTGGCTCAGCCGGGCGAAGTCGCTGCCGGTGTGCACGAGGTTCTCTGTGGTCACCGGCAGCAGTCTTCCTGGTAGGGGTTCGTCGCGGAACCCGGAGCGCCCCCGGCACATTCCGGGGGCCTGCCCTACCGCCGAATCTGGTATAGGGGCTCCTTGATCAGCCGACGTACTCCGCGAGGTGCTCGCCGGTGAGCGTCTTGCGCGATTTCACCAGGTCAGCGGGGGTGCCCTCGAAGACGACGCGACCGCCGTCGTGGCCCGCGCCCGGGCCGAGGTCGATGATCCGGTCCGCGTGGGCCATGACCGCCTGGTGATGTTCGATGACGATCACCGATTTGCCCGAGTCCACAAGTCGGTCGAGGAGGCCCAGCAGCTGCTCGACGTCGGCCAGGTGCAGGCCCGCCGTCGGCTCGTCGAGGACGTAGATCCCGCCCTCTTCCGCCATGTGCGTCGCCAGCTTGATCCGCTGCCGCTCGCCGCCGGACAGCGTCGTGAGCGGCTGGCCGAGCGTCAGGTAGCCGAGGCCGACGTCGGACAGGTGCGTCAGGATCTTGTGCGCCGCCGGCAGCTGGGCCTCGCCGTCGGCGAAGAACTCCGTGGCCTCGGCGACCGACATCGTGAGGACTTCGCTGATGTCGCGCCCGCCGAACTTGTAGTCCAGCACCTCCGCCATGAACCGCTTGCCTTCGCAGACCTCGCACGGCGTCGCGGTGCCGGCCATGATCCCCAGGTCGGTGTAGACGACGCCGGCGCCGTTGCAGTTCGGGCACGCGCCTTCGGAGTTGGCGCTGAACAGGGCGGGCTTGACGCCGTTGGCCTTGGCGAAGGCCTTGCGGATCGGCTCCAGCAGGCCCGTGTAGGTCGCCGGGTTGCTCCGGCGCGAGCCGCGGATGCCGGTCTGGTCGACCGTCACCACGCCCTCGCCGCCGGACACCGAGCCGTGGATCAGCGAGCTCTTGCCCGAGCCCGCCACCCCGGTCACGACGGTCAGGACGCCGAGCGGGATGTCGACGTCGACGTCCCGCAGGTTGTGCGTCGACGCGCCGCGCACCTCCAGGAAGCCCGACGGCGACCGCACCGACGGCTTCAGCGAAGCGCGGTCGTCCAGGTGCCGCCCGGTGAGCGTCTTGCTCTTCCGCAGGGCGTCCACCGTGCCCTCGAAGACGACTTCGCCGCCGTCGGAGCCGGCGCGCGGGCCGAGGTCGACGACGTGGTCGGCGATCGCGATCGCCTCCGGCTTGTGCTCGACGACCAGCACCGTGTTGCCCTTGTCGCGCAGCTGCAGCAGCAGGTCGTTCATGCGCCGGATGTCGTGCGGGTGCAGCCCGATCGTCGGCTCGTCGAAGACGTAGGTGACGTCGGTGAGCGACGACCCGAGGTGCCGGATCATCTTGGTGCGCTGGGCTTCCCCGCCCGAGAGCGTCCCGGAAGGACGATCGAGCGAGAGGTAGCCGAGCCCGATCTCGACGAACGAGTCGAGGGTGCGGCGCAGCGCGTCCAGCAGCGGCGCGACCGACGGCTCGGCCAGCTTCCCGACCCAGCCGGCGAGGTCGCTGATCTGCATCGCGCACGCGTCGGCGATGCTGATCCCGTCGATCTTCGACGACCGGGCCTCTGCGGACAGCCGCGTGCCGTCGCAGTCGGGGCAGGTCGTGAACGTGACGGCCCGCTCGACGAACGCGCGGATGTGCGGCTGCATCGAGTCGACGTCCTTGGACAGCATCGACTTTTGGATCGCCGGGACGAGCCCCGAGAACGTCAGGTTGATGCCTTCGACCTTGATCTTGGTCGGTTCCTTGTACACCAGGTCGTTGAACTGCTTCTTGGTGAACTTCTTGATCGGCTTGTCCGGGTCGAAGAAGCCGGAGCCGCGGAAGATGCGGCCGAACCAGCCCTCCATGCTGTAGCCCGGGATGGTGATCGCGCCCTCGTTGAGCGACTTGTTCTCGTCGAACAGCGCGGTCAGGTCGATGTCGTTGACCTTGCCGCGGCCCTCGCAGCGTGGGCACATGCCGCCGGTGATGCTGAAGCTGCGGCGCTCCTTGATCTGGCGCCCGGCCTTCTCGATGGTGACCGCGCCCGCGCCGCTGATCGAAGCGACGTTGAACGAGAACGCCTGCGGTGAGCCGATGTGCGGCTGCCCGAGCCGGCTGAACAGGATGCGCAGCATCGCGTTCGCGTCGGTGGCGGTGCCGACCGTGGAGTGCGGGTTGGCACCCATCCGCTCCTGGTCGACGATGATCGCCGTCGTGATCCCGTCGAGCACGTCGACGTCGGGCCGGGCCAGCGTCGGCATGAACCCCTGCACGAAGGTGCTGTAGGTCTCGTTGATCAGCCGCTGCGACTCGGCGGCGATCGTGCTGAACACCAGCGAGCTCTTGCCCGAGCCGGAGACGCCGGTGAACACCGTCAGGCGGCGCTTCGGCAGCTCGACGCTGACGTCCTTGAGGTTGTTCACGCGCGCGCCGTGGACGCGGATCAGGTCGTGGCTGTCGGCGACGTGCGGCGCGGACTTCCTCGTGGGCTTGGTCATCGGGTCTCCAGCACTCGGTCGAAGGTGAGCGTGCGGGCCGCCAGGGCGGCCCGCCGGTAGGCGTGCGGGGACTGCCCGTAGGCGTCCCGGAAGCGGCGGAGGAACTGCGCGGCCGTCATGCCGGCGCCGCGGGCGAGCGCCTCGACGTCGAGGGCCGGTTCGCGGTCGATGCGGTCGCGGGCCCGGCGCAGCAGCGCCAGCTCGCGGAAGTGCTCGTGCGCGGCGGCCTTCAGGCTGAGGCACATGTCGGTTCCCTTTCCTGGGTGCGGCCCAGCACCGCCCGGGCCGCGATCGGGAGCAGCAGGAGCGTCAGCACCCCGGAGAGCACAAGCCCGCCGGTGGTACCGGTCAGCTCGATCAGCGGACCGCCGAGGGCCAGGCCCAGCGGGGCGGCCACCGTGGCCCCGGTCGTCCACAGCGTCACGACCTGCTGCTGCTCCCCGGGCGCGAGCCCGGACTGCAGGAAGCTGTACGCGACGGGCGTGAACGGCGCGTACACCAGGCCGCCCAACGCGAAGACGACCAGCGCGGCCGGGAGGTCGCCGACGACCGCGAGCGCGATCGGGCACAGCGCCCACAGCCCGATGATCGCGACCAGCAGCGGCCGCTGGGGGAGGTTGCGCAGCCGGCCGACGAGCGCCGCGCCGACGAACGCGCCGGCACCCAGCGCGCCCCACAGCAGCCCCAGCCCGGACGCGCCGGCGTGCAGCGTCCCGCTCACGTACAGCGGGAGCGCCACTTCGATGGGCATGTAGAGGAAGTTGAAGAAGAACTCGACCACGAGGAGCCGCGCGGCCACCGGGCGGCGGCGCAGGATCCGCCAGCCCGAGGTCTTCGGCTCGCGCAGCGCGTCCCGGCTCCCGGTGTCCCGCGGTACGGACAGCAGCGTGGCCGCGAGCAGGATCAGGGCGCCGCCGGCGTCGAAGAAGAGCGCGTAACCGGCGCCCGCGGTCGCGACGACCAGCCCGCCCAGCACCGGCCCGGCGATGTAGAGCGCGAACGTCGTGTTCAGCCCGAGCAGGCCGTTGACCGAAAACCGGCCGGCCTCGCCCGCGGCCGACGTCGCCAGGAGCCGGCGGCTGCTCGACCCGGCGAGCCGGAAGGTCGCGCCGAAGAGCAGGCCGGTGAACAGCACCGGCAGGGTGAGCGTGCCGGTGACGGACAGGACGCCGAGGGTCGCGAACGTCAGCGACCGCAGCACGCAGTCGGCGACCAGGAGGGTGCGCGGCGGGACCCGCACCCGGCCCAGGCCGATGGCCAGCGCGAGGACGGTCGACAGGGCGAACGGCGCGGCCTCCACCAGCCCGATCGCGATCGCCTTCGGCACGCCGCCGTGCAGGGACAGCGTCTGCACGGGCATGGCGACGATGATCATGCCGGTGCCGACGTTGGCCAGCAGGTCGCCGAGCAGCAGGCCGGCCACCCGGCTGTCCCGCAGGACCTCGCGATAGCTCCGGGCGACCGCGACCTCGGTCAGCGCAGCTCCTGGATGCGCAGGAGGTTGCCGGCGGGGTCGCGGAAGGAGCAGTCGCGGACGCCGTAGGGCTGGTCGACCGGCTCCTGGACGACCTCGGCGTTGCCCGCTTCGAGCTTCGCGAACAGCGCGTCGAGGTCCTTGGTGGCGAGGTTGATGCCGGCGTAGGTGCCCTTGGCCATCATCTCGTTGATGGTGCGGCGCTCGTCGTCGGTGAGGCCGGGGGTCGCGGTCGCCGGCGCCAGCACGATCGCGGTGTCGGGCTGGTTCGGCGGCCCCACGGTGATCCAGGCCATCTCGCCGTACTTGACGTTCATCCGGACCTCGAAGCCGAGCAGGTCGCGGTAGAAGGCGAGCGACGCTTCCGGGTCGGTGTGGGGGAGGAAGCTCGAGTGAATGGTGACGTCCATGACGGTGACCCTAGGTGGCGGCCGAGGGCCGCGCTTCTCGATTCCTGATCGGTCTGGTGACCTGTTTGGCCACGCACGCCGGCATCCCCAGGGTGGCTTCGGCCTGCTCCTCGCGGTAAACGCTCGGCGGCACGCCCACCAGCTCGGCGAACCGGGTGCTGAAGGTGCCCAGCGACGAGAAGCCGACGGTGAAGCAGACCTCGGTGACGCTCAGCTCGCCCTTGCGCAGCAGGGCCATCGCCCGCTCGATCCGCCGCGTCATCAGGTACGAGTACGGTGACTCTCCGTACGCTTTCCGGAACTGCCGGCTGAGGTGCCCGCCGGACATGTTCACGCCCCGCGCGAGCGCTTCGACGTCGAGCGGCTGGGCGTACTCCCGGTCGATCCGGTCCCGGACCCGGCGCAGCAGCGCGAGGTCGCGCAGGTACTGGGCCGAGGCGGCGGTGCTGGTCACGCTTGAATCGTGCCACACCGGACAGCTCCGGCGGAGAGCTTCGTGTCGTCCCCCCGATCACGCGTGTCGTCCGTTTCCGCACGACACGGGCGTGCGCCGAGGGGCATCGCGTGGAGTTGCCCCGGTGAGGCGGACACGGGGTTTAGGCAGCTGAGGCTTGAGCGTAGTAGGTGGTTCTGGCTTCGGCCGGGGTGTTCTGGCCGATGGTGGAGTGCAACCTTGCGTGGTTGTAGTAGCGCAGATAGCGGAACACGTCCTGGCGGGCCTGGGCCCGGGTGCGCCAGATCGTGGTGCCGATTTCGGTCTTCAACGTGGCGAAGAAGGCTTCGGCGACGGCGTTGTCGTAGCAGGACCCGACCCGCCCGACCGATGGCCGGATCTGGTGTTCGGCGAGGGCGGTGCGGAACTGGCCGGAGGTGTATTGGACGCCGCGGTCGGTGTGAAACACCGCATCGGGCTGGATGAGGCCGCGGGCCGCAGCGAGGTCGATCGCGTCGCAGACCAGGTCGGTGCGCATATGGCTGGCCATGGCGTGGCCGACGATTTCGCGGGTGTGCAGGTCGATGACGGTGGCCAGGTAGAGCCAGCCTTGGAAGGTGGGCAGGCAGGTGATGTCCCCGACCAGCCTTGACCCTGGGGCGGTGGCGGTGAAGTCGCGGCGGATCAGATCACCCACCGGGGTGACCGGGCCGGCCGCGGGCCGGGTGGTGACGCGGCGTTTGCGGCGGGTGATCCCGGCCAGACCGTGCTCGCGCATCAGCCGCTCCACCCGTTTGTGGTTGATCGTGTGGCCGCGGCGGTGCAGTTCCGCAGTCACCCGCGGAACGCCGTAGGCGCCACGGTGCTCGGCGTGGATGCTGGTGATCAACCTGACCAGTTCGACTTCAGCCTCCGCCCGCCGGGCCCGATCTGACTCGGCCGCGACCCACTCGTGGAAGCCTTGCCGGCGCAGCCCGAGGACCTGGCACAACCGCTGGACACCGAAGGTGGTGCGGTGTTCGGAGATGAACCGGTAGCGGTAGATCATCGATCCATCTCGCGCGCAAAATAGGCGGCCGCTTTCCGCAGGATCTCCTTCTCTTTCTGCAGCTCAGCGACCTGCTTCCGCAACCGCTGGACTTCATCGGTCACCGCCGGATCCTCCACCATCGGCCCGGCCGCAGTTTCCTGCTTGGCCACGTTCACCCACGACCGCAGGGTCTCGTGGTTGACCCCCAGTTCGCGGGCGATCTGCCGCAACGGACGATCACTCGAGTTCACCAACTCGATGGCGTCACGACGGAACTGCTCCGGGTACTTCGACCTGCGAGACACCAGGACATCCTCCCTCCAGACCACTGTCTGGAATCAAGGTGTCCGGCCCCAAGGGGCAACCCCACACGCGTGATTGGAGGGGCATCACGCGTGATCGGAGGGTCGACACGGTCAGCGGAGGGCGTCGCCGAGCGTGTCGCGTAGCCAGCGCTGGGCCGGGTCCGCGTCCAGGCGGGCGTGCCAGTACAGCCGGACGTCGGTCTCCGGCAGCTCCACCGGCATCGGGAACCAGCGCAGGCCCAGCGCCGGGCCGTGCTGCTCGGCGAGCCGGCCGGGGACCATGCCGACGTAGCCGCTCGACGCCACCAGCAGCGTCGCCACCGCCGACGTCGGGACCACCGCCGCCACATGCCGCCGCAGGCCGAGCGCGGCCAGCGCCTCGTCCAGCGGACCCCGGGCCAGACCGCGCCGGGACGCCGCCACGTGCGGGTGGCGGCACAGCTGCGCCGGGGTCGGACGGCGGCCGCGGCCCAGCGGGCTGTCGGCCCGGACGATGCCGACCAGCTGTTCGCGGTACAGCACCGTGGTCCGGATGTCCGGGGCCGGAGCGTCGCCGACGCCGATGTCGAGGTCGATCGAGCCGTCGCGCAGCGCCTCCGGGCTTTCGCTGCCCTCCGCGACGAAGCGCAGCGTGACGCCCGGCGCGGCCGCCGCCGTCGCTTCGACCGCCGCCGACGCCAGCGTCGCCGCCACGCCGTCGTTGATGCGGATCGTGAACGTCCGCTCGAGACCGGCCACCGAGAAGTCCACGTTGACCAGGGACGCCGCCTCCTCCAGCAGCGACCGCACCCTCGGCGCCGTGCGGAGCGCGAACGGCGTCGGTGCCATCGCGCGGCCGGCGCGCACGAGGATCGGGTCGCCCATCGCGCGCCGCAGCCGGGCCAGCGCCCGGCTCGTCGCCGGGATGGACAGGTGGAGGCGCTCGGCCGCCGCCGTCACGCTCCCGTCCCGCAGCAGCGCGTCGAACACGCGCAGGAGGTTGAGGTCGAGCTGGTCGGACATAGTTGCAGCGTACGCAACTCAGTGTTGTCGAAGTTGCGTGGCGCGACACGGCAGGCGGTTCCTACCGTCGGGCTCATGCACCTCGAGAAACGAACCGGCCTGCTCACGATCGTGTGCGCCTGCGTCGTGCTCGTCATCGGCATGGTCGCGGCGGTCAACCTCGCCGTCCCGATGCTCGCCGCGAGCGCGCTGCACCCGTCGGCGTCCGCGCTCGTCTGGATCGTCGACACCTACGTCGTCGTGTTCGCCTGCCTGGTGATCCCGGCCGGGGCGGCGGGCGACCGGTTCGGCCGCAAGGGCGTCCTGCTGGCCGGGCTCGGGCTGTTCGCCGCCGGCGCGCTGCTGTCGGCGGTGGCGCCGGACGTCGTCCCGCTGCTCGCCGGCCGGGCGCTCACCGGGGTCGGGGCCGCCGCGGTGCTGCCGAACTCGCTCGCCGTGCTGCTGCACGCCGTGCCGCCGGAGAAGAGGGCCGCGACCATCGCGACCTGGGCGTCGATGACCGGCATCGGCGGCGTCCTCGGCAACGTCGGCGGCGGGCTGGTCCTGACGGCGGGCTCGTGGCGATGGCTGTTCGCCGCCGCCGTGCCGCTCGCCCTCGTGACCGCCGCCCTGGTGGCGCGCACGGCTCCGGTGTCCTCGCGCCACGACCGCGCGCTGGACCCGCTCGGCACGGTGCTGCTGGTCGGGGCCTCGGTCGCGCTGCTCGTCGGCATCGTCCAGGGCCCGGAGGCGGGCTGGGGGAGCGCGGTCGTGGTGACCGGGTTCGCCGGCGCGGTCGTGCTGTTCGCGGCGTGGACGTTCGTCGAACTGCGGGCCGCGCACCCGCTGCTGGACCCGCGGCTGTTCCGGATCGCGGGCCTGCGCAGCGCCTGCCTCGGGATGACGACGATCTTCTTCGGCATGTTCGCGCTGTTCTACGTCAACGCGTCGTTCCTGCAGTACGCCAAGGGGTTCGGCGTCCTGGGCACCGGGCTGGGGATCATCCCGCTGACCGTCCCGATCATCGCCGGCGGCCGCCACGCCGGCCCGCTGGCCCGGCGGATCGGCCTCGACACGACCGTGGCACTGGCCTTCGCGTTCGTCGGTGGCGGCCTGCTCGGACTGTCCACAAGCGACACGACGACGCCGTACGCGGGCTACGCGGCCTGGCTGGTGGTGACCGGGATCGGGGTGACGCTGGCGCTGCCGACGCTGTCGGGTGTCATCGCCGGCTCGCTGCCGCCGGACCGGGCGGGTGTCGGCACCGGGCTGCAGGCCACCACCCGCGAATTCGGCAGCGCGCTCGGCGTCGCCGTCATCGGCACGGTCATGACCGCGGCGAGCCACGGGCCCGACTTCGTCACGGCGTTCGTCGCGGGCGCGGACGCCGGGCTGCGGGTGGTCGGGATCGTGGTGCTGGTGCTCGGCGTGCTCGTGGTGGCCGAATCGAAGGTCTCACAAGGGGTCAGGACGAGGTGAAGGCCGCCTCGAGGGTTCCCGTTTCCCTCGAGACGGCCATCGCCGGTGCAACCCCGACCCGACTTTCGACCGTGCCGGCCCTTTCGGCGGCATACCCTTCCGCCGGAAAGGCCGGCACGGACGTGCACGCCGCGACAGTGGGGACCACCGCAGCGCTCGACCCCGGGCCCCCGCCCGGTGCGCCGGAAGAAGGCCACCCCGGGGGCGTCGGGTTCCCTCGGGATGGCCCTCTCCTGGCCCGCCGGACGCTCGGTGCGCGACACGCGAGGCGGGCAGGGGGACGCTTGTTGTTCTGGGGTTCCGGGTGGCGGAGCCCCTGTTTCACAGTTGTCGTTCGGGGGTTCCGGGTGGCGGAGCCCCCGGCCCGAGGCGGAGCCTCGGTTGTCACAGTTGGGGGCCGGTCACCACACCGCCCAGCCGCGGAGGGGATGTGGTGACCGGCAAGGGACGATGGCCGCCGCGCGCAGCCACGTCCCGGCTTTCTACCTCCCCATCGGGATGGCCATGGTCGGCGGCGCCGCGGCCCCGGGCTGTGCGGCGAACGCCGTGGTGGGCGGGGCCGCCAGCGCGGGGAACGCCGTCGTGGGGATGTCGTTGGCGAACTCGCTCTCGAACTCGCGCTCGAAGGCCTGCTCGTCGAAGCCGCTCTCGAACTCCGGCGGCACCTCGGCCGCCAGGGCGGCGAGCGACGGTTCGACCGCCGGGACCTCGGGCACGACGGCGGCGGGAGCGGGCTCCGGCTCCGGAACGTAGTCGGGTGCGGGCAGCCGGCGGTCGAGCTCGGCCATCCAGTCGAGCATCGCCCGGGGCTTGTCCCACGCGGAGATGCCGACGAGCTGTCCGTCGCGGATGAAGCCGGTGATGCCGTCCGCCAGCGTCACGGTGTCCTCGGCCAGACTGGGCATCCCGCACATCTGCAGCCGCGTGTCGTACAGCGTCGACCAGGCCCGGGGGAGCGGGGTGAACGGCTTGGCGCTGGACTGGCCCATCAGCAGGTTGTCCGCCGCGTGCCGGGCCGACTCGACGGCGTTGATCCAGTGCTCGACCCGCCGCGGGGTCTCGTCGAACCGCAGGTTCGGCCAGCGCGCGATGTCGCCGGCGATGACGACGTCGGAGGCGCCTTCGGCGAACAGCTTCGAGTCGCAGAGCACGCCGTCGCTGATGTCGAGGCCGGAGCCGCGCATCCAGTCGACCGACGGGACGCTGCCGATGGCGAGCACGACGACGCTGGCGACCAGCAGCTGGTTGTTCGTCAGGTGCAGGCCGACGGTGTCCTTCGTGCTGATCCAGTGCCGCACTTCGCTCTTCATCGCGAGCTTCGCGCGGTGCTCGTGGTGCGCCTCGACGACGCCGCTGGAGACGCGGTCGCCGAAGCGGTGCAGCGGTGCCTTCGCGTGGCCGATCAGGGTGACGTCCCGGCCGATGTGCCGCATGCTCGCGGCGAACTCGTTGCCGATCAGGCCGGCCCCGATCACGACGGCCGGCTTCTTGCTGGCGTTGAGGCAGCGCCGCACGGCCATCGAGTCCTCGACCGTGCGCAGGATCCGCACGCGCGGGTCGTGCCGTGGCGACCCGGGCAGGTGCCGCGGGTAGACGCCGGTCGCGGCGATCAGGCCGTCGTACCAGAGGGACTCGCCGCCGGGCAGGTGCACGACCCGCTCGGTGGTGTCCAGGTGCGTGACCCGCGCGCCGAGGCGCCAGTGCACGTCGAGGTCCGGCAGGTAGTGCGAAAGGCCCACGTCGCTGGGCCGTTCGGTCCCCATGACGAGCGCCTTGGAGACCATCGGCCGGTGGTAGGGACGCCGCGCCTCGTCGCCGATGAGGACGATCTCGCCGTCGAAGTTCTGTTCCCGCAGCCGTTCCGCGGCGCGCAGCCCGGCGACACCCGCACCGACGATGACGATCCGGTCGCCGTCAGCCATCGAGCTCTCCTCTCATGACGACCGCCTGCATCGGGCAGCAGCGGGCCGCCATCTTCGCCTGTTCGATCGTGGTTTCGTCCAGCAGCCGCGTGTGGAAGCGCAGGCGGCCGTCCTGGCCTAGGTCGAACACGTCCGGCGCTTCCATGGCGCAGATGCCGTAGAGCTCGCACCGGTCGTTGTCGACGCTGATCCGGGGCCCGCCACCGGGCAAACGGAAGGGCATGTCAGGCCACCTGCTCTTCCACGAGTCCGATGCGTTCGAGGGTCCGGGCCGGCATGAACCGCAGCAGCGACGTCGTGACCGCCGGGACGAGCAGCGTGATGCCGCCCAGCCAGACGACCGCGAGGTGGCCGTTGGCGATCGAGCCGAACCACGCGTGCAGCGCGGTCAGCGCCACAGCCGGGTAGGCGCAGCGGTGCAGCCACAGCCAGCGGCGGTAGGAGGTGAACCGCTGCAGGCCGGCGGTGAGCGCGATGGCCAGCATGACCTCGAAGCCGACGATGCCGATGCTGTGCCGGGTCTCCTGGCCCGACAGGAAGGGGAGGAACAGGTACTGCAGGCTGTACGGCTGGACCGTGAGGTAGAAGAAGCCCAGCGCGTGGATGCCGCCGAAGATCAGCGTGCCGGTGGCGAGCACCATGTGGGAGCTGCGGAGTGCCTTGCGGCCGGTGACCGAGCGCACCCAGCCGGTGGCGGTGAGCACGCCCCAGGTGAGCGTGAGCATCATCGCCGCGTAGGACGCGCGGGCGGCGAACGCCGCGAGACCGCGGGCCGCCGGGTCCGTCTTGGGCTGGAACTGCTGCGTGAGGAAGATCGTCGCGTCGTGCCAGGTCTCAACCATGACTGCCCCCGGTTCTGACGGTGGCCGGCCGGCGCGTCGCCTTGGCGCGGCCGCGGTTGCCCTTGATCTGGCGCAGCACGTAGAAGAGACCGCCACCGACCAGCAGGAACAACGCTCCCACCACGGCGATCTGCGAGGTGTCGAGGCCGAGCGGCTGCCCGGCGGGCGCGGACGTCGCGGAGACGACCGGTGCGGGAAGCGCCGTGTAGTCGACCATGCCGGTGCTCTCGAGCATCGTCATGTGCCGCATGACGGCCTGGTTGCCGACGGTCGCGAACGCGCGCACGTCGTCGTTGCGGGTGCCGGCGCGCAGCTGCGCGAGGACGGCGAACACCGCGCCGTGCGCCGAGCGGAGCCGGTTGGCGAAGACGCTGTCGAACGCCGGCCCGGGGGCCGCGTTCATCTCTTCGAGGAGCCAGCCGCGCTGCTCGTCCGACGGCTGGTCGGGCACCGGCGAGTTGAGCTTCGCCGACAACGCGCGGGTGGCGACGTCGAGCCGGCCGTGGTCCATCATGATCGCGAAGCCGACCGCCTGGACCTTCGGGCTGCCCTTCTGCATCGCCATCATGCCCGAGGGCATCTCCCACAGCCCGGCCTGGCGGACCTTGTTCAGCAGGATGGCGTCTTCGGGGGAGATACCGGTGCTCGTCTGGGCGATCGAGGCCGGGGACACCGACGCGAGCAGGGTCAGCACCGCGACCAGCACGAACAGGATCCGGACCACCGGGCGGGAACGCTCGGGCGAGGACGGCGGGGCGAACTCCGGACCGGCGAACTCAGAGGCCGAAAGCATTGGTCCTCCACTCGTCCTGGGTCAGCGTGATCTTCTTGCCGTCCGGCGCGATCGGGTACCAGGCCTGGTCGGCACCCTGACCGGAGGTGTCGGCCGGCTCGCTGTCACCGACGAAGTGGTAGAGCGGCCAGCCGGCGAGAGTGGCCTGCTGGGTGCCGTCGTCGCGGGTGAGCTCGCCGATCAGCGACTGGTCGACGTCGATCGGCGCGGGACCGCCGGTCTTGACGGGGATCCACTTGGTCGCGCAGGCGTCGTTGCAGTTCGACCGCGGCGGGTTGGTCGAGTCGCGGTCGTAGCGGTAGATCGTGTATCCGGTTCCGTCGACGAGCATCAGGCCGAGGTCGAAGGTCTTCGCACCCCTGAGCTGGCTCTTCATCGGGTCGTTCGGGTTGGCCGTGATGGGCTGCGGCATGGCGAGGGTCATCGGGGCCTGCATACCGGGCATCTGCATACCGGCGCCGCCGCCCGCCGCGTAGCCACCCGAGGTGGCCGCGCCGGCGGTACAGGCGGTGAGCAGGGCGAGTGCGGTGAGGCACACGGCGGCGGGGACCACCGTTCGGGGAATGCGTATCACTGCTCCTCCGTGGGCATGACTACGCGCAGTAGCCTGGGGTGAGGCGAAAATGCGCGCGAAAGATCCACAATGGACAATCAGTCCGGAGTGGATGCGGAGCGTTGCGGGGGACAACGCGTTGTCGGGGGTCTTCGGTAGGGGATACGGACACGGTCGGGAAACGGTTCAAAAAAGTTTTGCCCCCCGCGTTGCGGCATTTGGTACTAGACGTACGCCGTCCGGCCCACCAGGATGTCCCGCGTGGGACGGCACACTCGAGCGCTGAGACCCGTCGAAGATCATGAAGTCGTCGGTGTTGAGCCCAACGACGCCCATGACGATCTGGCGAAGGCGCTCTACCAGGAGTTCGGCGGGTCCCTCATGGCGTTCGCGCTCCGGCTGACCGGCCACGACCGGCAGTGGGCCGAAGACGTCGTGCAGGAGACCCTGATCAAGGCGTGGCGGAACGCGGACAAGCTCGACCGCCAGCCGGAGATGCTGCGCGCGTGGCTGTTCACGGTCGCCCGGCGCACCGTCATCGACGGCTGGCGCAGCCGGAGCGTCCGCCCCCAGGAGCTCGAGGAGATCGAGTCCGACGCGATCGCGGTGTCCGACGAGTCGGACCGGACGCTCGCGGCGATGATCGTCTATGAGGCGCTGCAGGGCCTTTCGCCCGAGCAGCGGGAGGCCATCCAGCAGACCTACCTGCGCGATCGCACCGTGAACGAGGTGGCGGCGACCCTCGGGGTACCGCCGGGCACCATCAAGTCCCGCATCCACCACGCCGTCCGCGCGCTGCGCCGGGCCCTGCGTGAGCGGGGGTGAACTGAGGGTGGCCGGGTCCGCACACACCGACGTCGCCGCGTACGTGCTCGGCGTCCTCAGCGAGGCCGAGAGCACCCAGTTCGAAGCCCACCTCATGAACTGCCCGCACTGCCAGCTCGACCTGATCGAGCTCTACCAGCTGCCGGACGTCCTCGACCTCGTGAAGCGCAGCTGGCCGGAGCCCCCGATGCCCGCGCCGGGCCCGCGCACCCTCGCCCCCGGGCCCCGCGTGCTGCGCGGCCTGATGGAAGAGGCCTCGGTCAAGCGCCGCCGCCGCAAGCGCCTCGGCATCATCGCCGGCGCCGCCGCCGCCGCCCTCGTCGTGGCCGGCCCGCTGGTGACCCTCGCGGTCCGGCCGGCCGACGCCGTCCCGCCCGCGTCGCTCTCGGCGCCGAGCACCAAGCAGCCCCCGCCGGTGACGAGCGTCCTGGCGACGAGCGTCCCGGCGCCGTCCAGTGGCGCGCCGAGCCAGCCCGGTGGCGGTCAGATCTACGGCCGCGGCAGCGGCAGCGGCGGCTCCGCCGTCAGTGCCGTCGTCACGGTGTCCCCGGTGGAGTGGGGCAGCCGCGTCGACCTCGAGCTGCGCGGCATCGTCGGGCCGTTGAAGTGCCAGCTGTTCGCCATTTCGACGACGGGCGACGCCCGCGTGGTGTCCGGCTGGTCGGTGCCGCCCAAGGGCTTCGGCATCCCCGGCTCACCGGAGCCGTTGCGGCTGCAGGGTTCCGTTTCGCTGGCGATGGACCAGATCTCCCGGTTCGAGGTCCGCGGCGACGACGGCACGGTCCTCGTCGTCGTGCAGCGCTGAGTTTTCCTTCCCCGTACCCGGCGCCCCGCCGGGTGTTCCGCGTGCCGTCGTCGTGAACCACGGGCGTCGCCGAGTCGTGGTTCACGGTATGAGCGAGACTTCATTTCCGCGGTCGCACCGCCATGACCTGGATAAATGGCGTCCGGTTGCGCTTCGCTTGATAACGAACAGATAACGGGCTGGTCGCTTTTGAACCTCGGGCCGCTCACGTCCGTATCCCCCAATGCATCCCCCGATGCATCCCGACAGCCGGAACCAGAGCTCCCCGCGGGTTCCGTGCGATCTCGACCTCAACCAACGGTAGTTCTTGCCCGGGCCGCCGCGCTATTCGGCGTGCCCGGAATAACGAACGAGGTGAACTAGTCTATGGCCCGGAATTCTCGGTCCCCCGTGACGGGCAAGCATCGCGTCGCCCGCCGTACCAAGATCGCCATGGGCGCGATCGGCCTGGCGATCGCGGTCGGCGCACTCGCCGTCGCGGTCAGCACGGGCCGCACGGGCGAAGCGAGCGCGGACCCCGCGGACCCGTCGTTCTTCATCGACATCAACAAGGTTCCCGCCGGCAACAACGTCAACGCGGCCTTGAAGAAGAAGGGTGCGCAAGGGTCCTTCACCGTCGACTGTGGAACGAACGCGGACGGCGCGCACCACAACCCGGACAACTTCATCGCGCAGCCCGGGATCAAGAACGGCGCGCAGCACCTGCACGACTACGTCGGCAACGTGACGACCGACGCCGATTCGAGCCTCAAGAGCCTGCTCGCCGGCGACACCACCTGCAAGAACGGTGACAAGTCGGCTTACTTCTGGCCCGTGATCCGCATCGACCGCGAAGACAACGCGGCGAACGAGAACGAGAACCAGAAGGCGCAGCAGAAGCAGCAGGGCAAGACCGGCGACGTCCAGCAGGACCAGAGCGCCAAGGATGCCCAGGCCGCGGACGCCGCCGGTCAGGGCCAGGACGCGCAGGACCAGAACGCGCAGGACCAGCAGGGCCAGGACGCGAACGCCCAGGACCAGCAGGACCCGAACGCCCAGGACCAGAACGCGCAGGACCAGAACGGGCAGCAGCAGAAGCGCCGGAACACCGGTGGCGGCGCGACCCGCAACGGTGACGCGAGTGCCCAGCAGCAGGACGGGCAGAACCAGCAAGACCAGCAGCAGGCCCAGGACCGCCGTCGCGGCGGCCAGAACGGTGGTCAGAACAACGGCGGCAAGAACGGCAACCAGAGCAGCTCGGCCGCCGCACCGCCGGCCGAGGAGCTCGGCGGACCCGAAGGCGCGAACGAAGAGGTCGGCGACAACGACGGCGAGATCGTCGAGCCGGAGTCCGCGACCCTGAAGTTCATCGGCGGTGGCGCGCAGAACGTCGTCGCGATGCCGCTCGGCCTGAAGATCCTCTACGGTGACGCCAAGCAGAGCACCAACGGCCCGGCCAACGCCCGGCCCAGCTGGACCTGCACCGGGTTCGAGGACCGCCTGACCGACCTCTACCCGATCTGCCCGGCGGGCAGCAAGGTGGAGCGGATCCACGCCTTCCCGAACTGCTGGGACGGCAAGAACACCGACAGCGCGAACCACCGCACGCACATCGTGTTCGCGAACCAGCAGGGCAAGTGCCCGCAGGGCTTCAAGAACGTGCCCCAGCTGCAGGTGACGCTCGTCTACGACGTCCCGCAGGACGTCCAGCAGAAGGGCCAGTACAAAGTGGACGCGTTCGCCCAGGAAAAGCACAACCCGCGGTCCGACCACGACGACTTCGCGAACGTGATGAGCCGCAAGATCATGGGTCGCCTGGTCAACTGCATCAACTCCGGCAAGGCCTGCGCGGAATAGTCCTTCCGCACCAGCCAGTCCACGCCAGGAGGGAGAACGTCCGATGAACCGTGCTCGTCCGAGTGCTGTCGCACTGTCCGCCGCCATCGCCGGTCTCGCGCTGGTCGCGGCCTGCGGGACCAACCCGTACGCCACGTCCGGTGCCGTCCAGCAGGTGTCGCTCGGCGCACAGCAGCAGCTCTCGGCGAGCACGGTTCAGGCCGCCCCCGGGGCCGGCCAGGCCCAGCTGGTCACGTCCACTGTGGAGGGTCTCGGCGCGGTCCTCGCCGACGCCGAAGGCCACACGCTCTACCGCTACGCCAAGGACACTGCGAAGCCGCCGAAGGTCGCTTGCGTCGACGGCTGCGCGGATATGTGGCCACCGCTGCTCTCCGACTCCCCGGCACTGGCCGCCGGGGTGGACGCCCAGCTCGTCAGCCTGGTCACCCGGCCCGACGGCCGCAAGCAGGTGACGGTCGGCGGCTGGCCGGTGTACCGCTACGCCAAGGACACCGGCTCCGGCATCGCGCTCGGCCAGAACGTCAGCGCGGACTGGGCGGCGATCACGCCGGCGGGGGAGAAGGCGGCCGCGGCGGCGGGTGAGCCCGCCGCGAAGACCAGCATCGGCACCGCCGACATCGGCGGTCTCGGCCCGGTCCTGACCGACCCGGCCGGGCGCACGCTCTACCTGTTCACCCGGGACGGCCGGGGTTCCGGATCGTCCACTTGCGACGGTGCCTGCGCACGGACGTGGCCACCGCTGCTCGTCGACGGCCGGATCACCGTCGCCGAAGACATCGACACCGGCCTGGTCGGGCAGATCACCCGGGCCGACGGCAGCAAGCAGGTCACCGTCGGCGGCTGGCCCGTGTACACCTACGCCAAGGACGGCGCGCCCGGCGAGGCGAACGGCCACGGCGCCGGGAACACCTGGTACGCCATGGAACCCAATGGCTGCAAGGTCGACCCGTCGCGCCGGCCGGACAACTCCATCGCGACGGCCTCTTCCAGCGGGTACTGACCCGCTCCCCGAACCCCGGCCCGGCGGACACTTCCCTCCACCTCACCCCCCTCGTCCGCCGGGCCGGTCGCACCACCCGAAGTACCGCGGGACCCCCGTCCCGCGCCCCGAGCCCCGGCCCGGGTGGACGCTTCCCTCCACCTCACCCCCCAATGTCCCCCCGGGCCGGGATTCCTCACCCCCCACCGATCCGGCTCCGCCGGATCAGCGAAGGAGGAAACAGGCGGGCGCTTCCCCGCCCCGCGAGTTCCGGCCGGTGGACGCTTCCCTCCACCTCACCCCCCGAGTCCACCGAGCCGGAACTCCTCCCTCACCCCCGTGATGCCCCTCCAATCACGCAAGATGCCTCCCCGATCACGCGAGATGCCCCTCCGATCACGCGAGATGCCTCCCCAGTCACGCGAGTTCCGTCCCAGTCACGCGAGATGCCCCACCGGTCACGCGTGATGCCTCCCCAGTCACGCGAGTTCCGTCCCAGTCACGCGAGATGCCCCACCGGTCACGCGTGATGCCCCACCAGTCACGCGAGATGCCTCTCCAGTCACGCGAGATGCCCCACCAGTCACGCGAGATCCGTCCCTAGTCACACGAGTTCTGCCTTCAGCCACGCGAGATCCGCCTCCAGACACGCGAGTCACGCCTCCGATCACGCGAGATCAGCCCCAGACTTCCCGGCCCGCCGGCCGCCCCTCGGTCACCCGGCCGGAGCCCCTCAAAAAAAGACCCCGGTCCGGTGGATGCTTCCCTCCACCTCACCCCCCTCATCCCCCGGACCGGCCTACGCTGCGGTCCCCGTGCTCCGGCACGGGGACCGCGGCCCAGAAGTCCAGCGGCACGCGCCCGGTTCCGCGGCCGG
Organism: Amycolatopsis camponoti; assembly: GCF_902497555.1. NCBI lineage: Bacteria > Bacillati > Actinomycetota > Actinomycetes > Pseudonocardiales > Pseudonocardiaceae > Amycolatopsis > Amycolatopsis camponoti. Next base: position 2,007,682 of record NZ_CABVGP010000001.1, read on the forward strand.
CCGCGTCGAGCAGGCGGCCCATCAGCTTGACGTTCCGCAGCGTCACCGCCCGGCCGGTGATCTCCAGCCACGGCAGCTTCGCCGCCAGCACCGCTTCCAGCGCCAGCGTGTCGTGCTGCGAAGGCAGCCACACCACCAGCATCAGGTTCGCCGCCCCGGTGAGGCCCGCGCACATGCGCACCTCCGGCAGCATCGCCAGCGACCGCGCGGTCGTCTCCAGCTTGTCCGGCGGCACCCGCAGCCACAGCGTCACCGTGACCGGCGCCGGCGACACCGACCGCGCGATCTCGCACCGGACGCGGATCGCGCCCCGAGCCAGCAGGGCGTCCAGCCGGCGCCGCACCGTCGTCGCGCCGACGCCGAGTTCGATCGCCAGTGCTGCCGCCGACGCCCGGGCGTCCACGCCGAGGGCCAGGATCAGCGCCCGGTCCGCGTCGTCGAACCGCAGGGGCGCCCGGTTCTTCGCCGGCTTCACCGACAGCGCCTCGCGCTGACCCGGCGAGATCGCCCGCACCCGCCACCGGCTGCCCTCGGTGAACATCCGCGGCGACAGCACCGTGCGCACCCGCGTCACCCCGGGCACCGCCGACACCCGGTCCAGCACGTGCGCGCCCAGCTCCCGCAGAGACGGCGCGACGACGTGGGCGAGCAGGTCGCACGGCCCGGCCACGTACTCGACGGTGACCACCTGGGGGTCCGCGGCCAGCGCGGACGCCACCGAAAGAGCGGTCCCGGGCGCACAGTCGATCTCGACGAACGCCAAGGCCAGCTGCGCGGTCAGCTCCCCGCCGATGTACGCGGTCAGCCACGCGTCGCCGCGCTCGACCAGCGTGTCCCAGTGCCGGGCGGCGGTCACCGCGCCCAGGCCGAGCGCGCGGCCCAGCGTCGACCACGACGCGCGCGGCGCCGCCTGCAGCGCGTCGACCAGTTTGAGGTCCTGCTCGGTCAACATGGCGGATTCTTCGCTCATCGGCTCTCGCAACGGTGGTTTCGGTGTTTTTCTCCGGCCATTGTGCTCGACACTTGCATGATCTGCGGATGACCCTGCGCTCGGACGCCGCCGCCCTGCTCGACGACCTGGTCGCCCTCCGCCGCGACCTGCACCGCATCCCCGAGATCGGCCTGCACCTGCCGCGCACCCAGGAGCGGGTCCTCGCGGCCCTCGACGGCCTGCCCCTCGAACTCAGCCTCGGCAAGAACCTCTCGTCGATCACGGGAGTCCTCCGTGGCGGCAAGCCCGGCGGAACCGTCCTGCTGCGCGGCGATATGGACGCGCTCCCGGTGACCGAGGCCAGCGGCGAGGAGTTCAGCTCGACCCTCGACGGCGCCATGCACGCCTGCGGCCACGACCTCCACACGGCGGGGCTGGTCGGCGCGGCCCGCCTGCTCGCCGCCCGCCGCGAGGAACTCGCCGGCGACGTCGTCTTCATGTTCCAGCCCGGCGAAGAAGGCTGGGACGGCGCCGGCGTCATGATCGACGAAGGCGTCCTGACAGCGTCCGGCAAGCACGTCGACGCCGCGTACGGCCTGCACGTTTCGGCCGCCAGCTACGCGAAGGGCCAGTTCACCGCCCGCCCCGGCACGCTGATGGCGGCCTCGGGCGCCCTCGAGGTCCGCGTGCGGGGCGAAGGCGGCCACGGCTCGTCGCCGCACGACGCCCGCGACCCGATCCCGGCGGCCTGCGAGATGGTCACCGCCCTCCAGACGATGGTGACGCGCACCTTCGACGTCTTCGACCCGGTCGTGGTCACCGTCGGCTCGTTCCACGCCGGCACCCGGCGCAACATCATCCCGGACGACGCGGTGTTCGAGGCGACGCTGCGGTCGTTCTCGCCCGAGGTCGCGGCCCGGGTGGGGGAGAAGGCGGTGCAGGTCTGCCGCGGCATCGCCGACGCGCACGGCCTCGACATCGACGTCACCTACGAGCCGGAGTACCCCGCGACGGTCAACGACGCGGCCGCCTACGACTTCGTCGCCGACACGATCCGTGACGTCTTCGGGGAGGAGCGGTTCACCGAGATGGCCGATCCGATCACCGGCTCGGAGGACTTCTCCCGCGTGCTCGAACGCGTTCCCGGCGCGTACCTGTTCCTCGGCGCGTGCCCGGCGGACCCGGAAACCGCGCCGGACAACCATTCCCCGCGGGCCCGCTTCGACGACAGCGTGCTCGGTGACGGCGCCGCGCTGCTGGCCGAGCTCGCCGTCCGCCGCCTCGGGCTCCTGGCCGGGTGACCCCGTGCGCAGCTACCACTGGCCTCCGCTGCTGCCCGTGCTCGCGCTGGTCCTGATGCCGTTCCTGCCGTTCGTCAACACGACCGGGCTGTGGCTCGGGCTGCCGCGGATGATGGTGTGGGGCGCGTTCTGGTGCCTCATGTTCACCCCGGCGCTGCTGCTGTCCGAACGCCTGCTGCGCGGGCGGGAGGACGAGTCGTGATCCTCGCCTTCACCCTCGTGGGCATCGTCCTGATCGGTGTCCTCGGCTTCGTCGGCCGGCGCAAGCCCGTCGCCGACCTGGCCGAGTGGACGGTCGGCGGGCGGCGCTTCGGCGCGCTCACCATGTGGTTCCTGCAGGCGGGCGAGGTGTTCACCACCTTCACCTTCCTGGGCATGGCCGGCCTCGCGTTCTCCGGCGGCGTCGCGGCGATGTACGCGCTGCCGTACGTGCCGATCGCCTACGTCGTGCTGTTCTTCCTCGCGAAGCGCCTGTGGACGATGGGGAAGGAGCGCGGCTACCTCACGCAGGGCGACTTCCTCGAGGACCGTTACTCCAGCCGGGCGCTCGGGACGGTGTCCGCGGTACTCGGCGTCGTGTTCGTGCTGCCGTACCTGCAGCTGCAGATCACCGGGCTCGGCCTGATCGTCCGGCTGGTCACCGGCGACAGCGCGTCCGGCACGCTGAGCATGGTCACCGGCAGCGTGCTGGTGGTCGCGTTCGTGCTGTGGGCCGGGCTGCGCGGCGTCGCGGCGACGTCCTACTTCAAGGACGGGATCATGCTGGTCGCGCTGGTGGTGCTGGCCATCGCCGTGCCGACGCACTTCGCCGGCGGGATCGGGGGTGTGTTCCGCAAGATCGAGCAGCTGCACCCGGAGAAGCTGATCGTCCACAGTGGAGCGAACGACCACGTCTGGTTCGTGACGAGCATGCTGGTCAGCGCGATCGGCGTCGGCCTGATGACGCTGCCGCACTCGTGGCCGGCGCTGATGTCGGCGCGCGACCCGAAGGTGCTGCGGCGCAACTACGCCTGGATGCCGGTGTACGAGCTGTGCCTGCTGCTGCCGATGATCATCGGGTTCGCGGCGATCCTCGTGGTGTCCAAGGGGAGTGACCCGAACGGCGTATTGCTGACGCTGTCGAAGGACGCCTTGCCCGGGTGGGTGACGGGCATCGTCGTGGTCGCCGCGACGGCCACCGCGATGGTCCCGGCGGCCGGGATCCTGATCGGCATCTCGTCGCTGGTGGCGCGCAACATAGTCCGCGTCCGCAGCGGCCGCAAGCAGTTCTGGATCAACCACGGCACGGTTGTGCTCGCGAGTACTCTTGCCCTCGTGCTGGGCATCTTCCGGCCGGACCTGCTGGCCAACCTGCTGTTGCTCACCTATTCGGGGTCGGTCCAGCTGGCCCCGGCGAACCTGCTGGGCTTCCTGCGGCGGGTGCCCGTCGGCAAGGGCCCGGTGTTCGCCGGGCTGATCGCCGGCGAGCTCGTGGTCGTGTACCTGACCTTTGTGGACACCCATCTGGCCGGCACGGTCAACGTGGGCTTGATCGGGCTCGGCGTCAACGTCGTCGTCCTCGCACTGGCCGCGGCGGCGCGGCGACAGACTTCTCCCGTGGAGGCGGCGTGACGCGCACGGTTTTCACCGGTGGTTCGGTGTTCGACGGCACCGGGTCCGAGCCGGCGGCGGCCGACGTCGTCGTCGAGCACGGCCGGATCGTCGAGGTCGGCACGGACCTGGACGGCGACGAGGGCGTCGACTGTTCCGGCGCGGTGCTGCTGCCGGGGCTCTTCGACTGCCACGTGCACGTCACGGTGTCGGACATCGGGCTGATGTCGCGCGTGCAGAAGCCGTTCTCCTACCAGTTCTACGAAGCCGCGCGGAACCTGTGGGCGACGCTCGGGCTGGGCATCACGACGGTGCGCGACGCGTCCGGCGCGGACCTCGGCATCAAGCAGGCGGTGGACGACGGGCTGATCCCGGGGCCGCGGATGCAGATCTCGATCGGGCTGATCAGCCAGACCGGCGGGCACGGCGACAGCTGGAACCCGTCGAGCATCTGCGTCCCGCTGCTGGTGCCGCACCCCGGCCGCCCGGACGCGACGGCCGACGGCCCCGACGAGATGCGCCGCGTCGCCCGGACGCTGCTGCGCGCCGGAGCGGACGTGCTGAAGGTGTGCACGACCGGCGGCGTGCTGTCCCCGCGCGACGACCCGCGGCATTCGCAGTACACGCCGGAGGAGCTGGAGGTCCTGGTCGCCGAAGCGGCGGCGCAGGGCCGCCCGGTGATGGCGCACGCCCAGGGCGCGGCGGGCATCAAGAACGCGGTGCGGGCGGGCGTGCGCTCGATCGAGCACGGCATCTACCTCGACGACGAGGCGATCGAGCTGATGCTGGGCCACGGGACGTGGCTGGTCCCGACGTTGATCGCCCCGGTCAACGTGGTCCGCGCGGCCGATGCCGGGGTGGATTTGCCGGCGTCCGTGGTGGCGAAGGCGCGTGAAGTGGTGGAGGTGCACCGGGATTCGGTGCGCCGCGCGTACGCGGCGGGGGTCCGGATCGCGATGGGAACGGACAGCGGGGTCGGGCCGCACGGCACGAACCTGGAGGAGCTGGCGTTGATGGCGGCGTGCGGGATGACGCAGGCGGACGTCCTGGAGGCGACGACGTCCTCGGCGGCGCGGTTGATGGGGCTGGACGGGGAGCTGGGGCGGATCGAGCCGGGGCTGCGAGCGGATCTGGTCGTGGTGGCGGGGGATCCCTATGACTTCCCGGGGTTGGCTTCGAACATCCGGGAGGTGTGGAAGGACGGGGTCCGGGTGGTATGACGCCTGGGGCCACGGCCGCGCGGGTCGCGGTCCCGGTCACGTGAGTTTCGGCGTGGCGCACGCGGGCGGGCCCGGTGTGTTCGCCCGCGCGTGGCGCTACCGGCGGTCGAGCCGCAGAGTCGTCGCCGCGGCCTCGGCCGTCACCATGGCGTCGGTGCCGCCGCCGGTGTACTTGGTGCGGTAGGCGGCATCCACGGCCGCGGTGACCCGCGCGGAAGCGGTGCCGATGTCCTCGATGGTGACTTCGGCGTCCAGTCCCGGCACGCGAATGTGCGCCGAGCGCGACCGCACCGCGTCCCCGAACCAGCCCGTGTCCCGCCGGTACCAGGTCCGCACGTAGACCTGACCGTCGGCGCACACGACCCAGATCGGTGTCCACCGTCGCGAGCCGACCGCGATCTCCAGCTCCTGGGCCGCGTCCAGGAAGCTCAGGTCGTCGGCGGTCCAGGAGGTCGTCAAGCCGACTCCGGGCTCAGCAGGTCCTTCAACGCCACCGCGAACTTCCCCGGGTTCCGCTGCGGAGCCAGGTGCGCCCCCGGCATCTCCGTGAACGGCAACCCCAGCTCCAACGCCAAGATCTTCGCCGGCTGGTAGTGGTACCGCCCCCGGCTGCCCTCGCCGGCCACCGGGATGATCTCCGTGCCGGCCTTGCGCAGCGCACGCAAGTCCGGCAAGTAGTCGAAGAACGGCGTCAGCTCGCGGTCGAACAGCCGGATCCAGTCGGTCTCGTGGGGCAGCCGCAGGTTCGGCAGGTCCGGCAGCGCCGCGCCCGCGATCGCGTCCGCGAAACGGGTCACCGCCGTCAGGAGCTCACCCGAACGGGCCAGCCGGACCTGCTCCGCGGCCGCCGCGAGCCAGCCGCTCGCGTCCGGCATCAGGTGGACCGCCGGGGGCTCGTGCGCGACCAGCGTCGTCACCCGGTCCGGGTGCCGGGCCACCAGGTCGAGGCCGATCAGCGCGCCCGCGCTCGAGCCGAACACCAGCGCCGGGCCGTCGGTCGTGTGGCTCAGCACCGCCAGCGCGTCGTCCGCCTGGCGGGACACCGGGATCGGGCCCGTCGTGGTGTCCGTGCTGCCGAAGTGGCCGCGCCGGTCGTACGTGATGACGGTGTAGTCCGCGTACAGCTGCTTCGCCAGCGCGCGGTAGGAGTCACCCGCTCCGGTGCCGCCCGCGATCAGCAGCAGCGCCGGGCCCTCGCCGCCGCGGCGGACGAGGAGCTCGCCGTCCTCCACCGGGCAACGGCTCTCCGAGATCATGCTTGAAGTCAAGCACAGACAATGAAGTGGACGGCGCGGTGGTCGATCCCTAGCGTGCGCGGCATGGCGGAACGGCGAACGATCCTCAGCGGGTCGACCTTCGAAGAGCGGATCGGCTACGCCCGCGCGGTGGTCGACGGCGGCCGCGTGTACGTCTCGGGCACGACCGGCTTCGACTACTCGGCCATGACCATCTCCGACGACGTCGTCGAGCAGGCGGCGCAGTGCCTGCGCAACATCGAAGCGGCGCTGGCGGAGGCGGGCTGCACCTTCGCGGACGTGGTCCGCGTGCGCTACCTGCTGCCCGTGCGCGAGGACTTCGAGCCGTGCTGGCCGGTGCTGCGCAAGGCTTTCGCGGACGTCCGCCCGGCGGCGACGATGCTCCAGTGCGGCCTCGCGGACCCGCGCATGAAGATCGAAATCGAGGTGGACGCCCACCTGCCCGGCTAGAGCCGTTCGATGATGGTCGCCGTCGAGAGGGCGCCGCCGGCGCACATCGTCACCAGGGCCGTCGCGGCGTCGCGGCGTTCCAGCTCGTGCAACGCCGTTGTCAGCAGCCGGGCTCCCGTGCTGCCCACCGGGTGGCCCAGCGCGATCGCGCCGCCGTTGACGTTGACCCGGGCGGGATCCGGCGCCATGACCTGCTGCCACGACAGCGCCACCGAAGCGAACGCCTCGTTCACCTCGAACAGGTCCGGGTCGGCGATCGTCATGCCCGCCTTCGAAAGCACCCGCTCCGTCGCGCGGATCGGGCCGTCCAGGTGGTAGTACGGCTCCGCGCCGACCAGCGCCTGCGCCACGATCCGGGCTCGCGGGCGCAGTCCCAGCGCCGAAGCCCGCGCGGAATCCATCAGGAGCAGCGCCGCCGCGCCGTCGGAGATCTGAGAGGACGTTCCCGCCGTGTGGACGCCGTCCTCCACCACCGGCTTCAGCCGCGCCAGGCCTTCGGCCGTCGTCTCGCGGAGCCCCTGGTCGCGGCCGACCAGGCGCGTCTCGCCGGTCGCCGAACCGTCGGCGGCCAGGACCGGGGCCTTCACCGGCACCACTTCGCGGTCGAAGTGCCCGGCCTCCCACGCGGCCGCCGCCTTCCGCTGGGAGGCGACGCCGAACGCGTCGACGTCGGCGCGAGTCAGGCCGCGCCGGACCGCGATGCGCTCCGCCGCGCCGTACTGGTTGGGCAGGTCGATCGTCCACGACGCCGGCCGCGGCGAACCCGAACCCCGGTTCGCGCCCAGCGGCACCCGGCTCATCGCCTCGACCCCGCACGCGACGCCCACCTCGATGGCGTCCGCCGCGATCAGGCCCGCCACCAGGTGAGCCGCCTGCTGCGCCGAGCCGCACTGGGCGTCGATCGTCGTCGCGCCCGCCGTCTCCGGGAGGCCCGCGTGCAGCCAGGCCGTGCGCGTCACGTTGCCGGACTGCTCGCTCGCCTGCGTGACGCAGCCGCCGATCAGCTGCTCGACCAGGGCCGGGTCGAGGCCGGCGCGGTCGAGGAGGGCCTGCTGCGCGGCGCCCAGCAGCTCGGCCGCGTGGAGGCCGGCCAGCAGGCCGCCCCGCTTGCCGATGGGGGTCCGCACGGCTTCGACGATGACCGGCACGCCCATGTCGTCCCTTTCGTCGGGCAACGCTGTCCAGTGACCCAAAAACTAGAACAAGTTATCGTTCTGCGCAAGCGTCCCCAGGGTTGCCCGGATCTTGATCTTTCTCGAGTGAGCGCTCGCTCACCTGGCCTCATCGGTAAAGTTAACGGGTTTCACTGAACGCTCTTCCGGAAGTTAACACCGTATGCTCTAATCGCCATTAGAACGTGTTTCAAACGGCGAACCGTGGGAGGCAACGTGGCCGCTCCGCTCATCCCCGCCGGTTTCGACTTCACGGACCCGGACCTCTATGCCGAACGGCTGCCCCTGGCGGAGTTCGCCGAGCTCCGGCGGACGGCCCCCGTGTGGTGGAACCCCCAGAAGACCAACACCGCAGGCTTCGGCGACGACGGCTACTGGGTCGTCTCGCGCCACGAAGACGTCAAGGAGGTCTCGCGCGACAGCGCGCTCTACTCCTCCAGCGAGAAGACCGCGATCATCCGCTTCGACGAGAGCATGACCGAGGACCGCCTCAACGCGAACCGCCTGGTCCTGCTCAACATGGACGCGCCGCAGCACACGAAGCTGCGCAAGATCGTGTCGAAGGGCTTCACCCCGCGCTCGATCGCGAAGCTCGAAGACACGCTGCGCGACCGCGCGGAGAAGATCGTCCACGAAGCACGGAAAAAGGGAACCGGCGACTTCGTCACCGACGTCGCGTGCGAGCTTCCCCTGCAGGCCATCGCCGAGCTGATCGGCATCCCGCAGGAGGACCGGCTCAAGATCTTCGACTGGTCGAACCAGATGGTCGCCTACGACGACCCGGAGTACGAGGTCGAGCCGCTGGAGGCGTCCGCGCAGCTCATCGGCTACGCCTGGAACATGGCCGAGGACCGCCGCAAGTGCCCGATGGACGACATCGTCACGAAGCTGATCCAGGCGGACGTCGACGGTGAAGCGCTCGGTTCGGACGAGTTCGGCTTCTTCGTGATCCTGCTCGCCGTCGCCGGCAACGAGACCACGCGCAACGCCATCACCCACGGCATGAAGGCGTTCCTCGACCACCCGGACCAGTGGGAGCTCTACAAGGAGCAACGGCCGAAGACGGCGCCGGACGAGATCGTCCGCTGGGCCACCCCGGTGGTCGCGTTCCAGCGCACGGCCACCCGCGACACCGAGCTCGGCGGCGCGCACATCCGCCGGGGCGACCGCGTCGGCATGTTCTACAGCTCCGCCAACTTCGACCACGAGGTCTTCGACGACCCGGAGAAGTTCGACATCCTCCGCGAAGACAACCCGCACGTCGGCTTCGGCGGCACCGGTTCCCACTACTGCATCGGCGCCAACCTGGCGCGGCTGGAGATCGACCTGATCTTCAACGCGATCGCGGACGTGATGCCGGGGATCACCGAGGCCGAGCCCCCGGTGCGGCTGCGGTCCAGCTGGTTGAACGGGATCAAGCACTACCCGGTGCGCTACGCCTGAGGAACTCGTGGACCCGCCGCCGGGTGAGCCCGGTGGCGGGTTCGACGGGCCGCAGCCCCAGCACCGAGTGGAAGAGCGCGATGGTGGTCACCGGACCATGACATCATGAGGCGATGGCCCCGCGAGCGACTGTCGACGTCGAGTTCTCCGTCCGCGTCACCAAACCCGGGCCCGCCGCGATCTCGGTCGCCGCCGCCCACGCCGATACCGATGAGCTCACCGTCTCCTGGCACGGGGAAAGCGAGCTCGTCGAGTTCGAGCACGGCACCCGCGCGGAGGTCTTCGAGCTGCCCAAGGGCGAGCACCGCGTCAGCTACCACGCCGAACGCGCGCTGGGCGAGGCCGAACCCGAGCCCGTCACGCGCGCCGATGCCGCCGTCTTCACCCGGCCGAGCCGGTACTGCCCCTCCGACCGGATCGCCGGGCTCGTGCCGCCGGAGCTCTACGCGCTGAAGAGCGACCGGAAGAAGGTCGACACGATCGTCCGGCACGTCCACCAGCGACTGTCCTATGTGGTCGGCTCCAGCCGGCCCACCGACGACGCCATCGACACGCTCCTCGCCGGCGAAGGCGTCTGCCGCGACTTCGCGCACGTCTGCATCACCCTCTGCCGGTTCCTCGACATCCCCGCGCGCTACGTCGGCGTCTACGCGCCCGGGCTCTCGCCGATGGACTTCCACGCCGTCTTCGAGGCCGGGGTCGACGGCCTCTGGTACGTCTTCGACGCCACCCACCTCGCGCCGCGCCAGACCATGCTGCGCATCTCCACCGGCCGCGACGCCGCGGACACGGCGTTCTTCGCCACTCTCGGCTGCGAGCTCGACTTCCTCGGCAGCACGGTGTTCGCGACGACGGACACCGCGCTGCCCCACGACGACTGGCGCGAGCTCGTCGCACTGGACTGAGGATGGTCCGACCGCGTGTTAACTGCGCGAAGAGGCTCTTCGCTGGGTAGACAGTGTCCGTGAACAGTTCCCCCAAGGCCCCGAGCCCCTGGACGCGGGCCCGTGCCCGGTACCGGTGGCTGGACCACATCGCCCGCGCGACCAACCGCTACATCGAGTGCGGCGGCTACCACTACGTCGCCTCGATCACCTACTTCAGCCTGCTGTCGCTGGTGCCGCTGCTGATGGTCGCGTCGTCGGTCGCCGGGTTCGTGCTGGCCAGCCAGCCGCACCTGCTCGACACGATGGTCGCCGCCATCGTCAAGACGCTGCCCGGCGGACTCGGCGGCAAGGCCTCCGACCTGCTGACCGGCTTCGTGAAGCAGCGGACCAGCGTCGGGGTGTTCGGCCTGGCCATCGGCCTCTACTCGGGCTGGAACTGGATGAACGCGCTGCGGGACTCGCTGACCGCGCTGTGGGGGCAGAACCGGTCCGACCAGTCGCTGCCGCGGCTCATCGCCGTCGACCTGCTCGCGCTGCTCGGCCTGAGCGCGGCGCTGCTGGTGTCGTTCACGCTGACCATCTCCGGCACGGCGCTCGGCAGCTACCTGCTGCGGCTGGCCGGGCTGGATGACACGAGCTGGGGGCACCAGCTCGTCTCGGCGTCCTCGGTGCCGCTCTCGCTGGCCGCCGACTGGCTGGTGTTCCTGTGGGTGCTCACGCGGCTGCCGCGGCAGAAGGTGGGCGTGCGCAGCGCGGTGCGCGGCGCGATCGCCCTGGCCGTCGGGTTCGAGCTGCTCAAGCTGGCCGGCGGGATCTACCTGCGGCTGATCAGCGACTCGCCGACCGGGATCGCGTTCGGCTCGGTCATCGGCCTGATCTTCTTCATCTCGCTGGTGGCGCGGCTGCTCGTGTTCGTCACGGCGTGGACGGCCACCGGCTCCGACGCGCCGCCGCAGCCGGTCCAGCCGCCGGCGCCGGTCGTCCTCGAACCGGTGATCGTGGTGGACCCGCCGGTCGCGGTGCCGGCCACGGTCGGCGTCGTGACGGGGGTGATCGGCACGCTGCTGGCGCTCAGGTGGCGACGTTCGCGAGGCTGAAGAGCCGCATCAGCTGGTGGTCGATCAGCGCGATCGCCGCCTCCGGGGTGCGCTGGCCGAGGATGATGCTGGTCTGCAGGCCGTCGACGCTCGACAGGAGCAGCTCCGCCTCCGGCAGCAGTTCGAGGTCCGGCGCCACCTCACCGCGGTCGCGTCCCCACGCCAGCAGGTCCGCGGTCAGCCGTCCCAGCTCGGGCGGCGTGGCGCTGACCGCCGACGCCAGTCCGGGGTCCGAAAGGGACCGGACGAAGTAGGCGAGGTGCACGAGGTAGCGCGTGCGGCGCCCGTCGTCGACCGGCAGCATCCCGACGAGCATGGCGCGCAGCACCTCACGCGGGGTCGCGTCCTCGTCCGGACCGGTGCCCGCGCGGACGCTGTCCCCGGCGTCGGCGTTGAGGATCTCGAGCGCGCCGAGCAGCAGGTCGTCACGCGTGCCGAAGTAGTACTGGACCAGCCGCAGCGAGACCCCGGCCTCGGCCGCGACCTTGCGCAGCGACACGTCTTCGAGCCCGCGCGCGCTCGCGATCCGCCAGACGGCCTCGGCGATCTGGCGGCGGCGTTGCCCGTGGTCGGCGAGTCTCGGCATGGTGGGTCGAGCGTATCAACGTGGCTTGCCGGCGCCGACGACCCACATCGAGAAGTACTGCGACCCGCCGCCGTAGGCGTGCCCGACCGCGATGCGGGCGCCGTCCACCTGGTAGTCCCCGGCGCGGCCCATGACCTGCTTCGCCGCTTCGGAGAAGCGAAGCATGCCGGACGCACCGATCGGATTGGACGAGAGGACCCCGCCGGACGGGTTCACCGGCAGCCGTCCGCCGATCGCCGTCTCGCCGGCCTCGGTGACCTTCCAGCCCTCGCCTTCGGGCGCGAACCCGAGGTTCTCCAGCCACATCGGCTCGAACCAGGAGAACGGCACGTAGATCTCCGCGACGTCCACTTCGGACATCGGGTCCGTGATGCCGGCTTCGGCCCAGAGCGCGGCGGCGGCGTCGCGCCCGGCCTGGGGGTTGACCTGGTCGCGGCCGGCGAACGTCGTGGGCTCGGTCCGCATCGCCGTCGCGTGGATCCACGCGGCCCCGCCTTCGACGGCGTCCCCGGCGGCCTCGTCGCCGAGCACCATCGCGCACGCGCCGTCGGACGACGGGCACGTCTCGTCGTAGCGGATCGGGTCCCACAGCATCTGCGACTTCCGCACCGACTCGACCGTGATGTCGGCCTGCCGCAGGTGCGCGTACGGGTTCAGGGCGCCGTTGCGGCGATCTTTCGCCGCGACGATCGCGCCGACGTGCTCGGGCGCGCCGGACCGGCGGATGTAGGAGCGCACGTGCGGGGCGAAGTAGCCGCCCGCGCCGGCGCCGACCGGCATCTGGAACGGCGGCAGGATCGACAGGCCCCACATCGCGTTCGACTCGGACTGCTTCTCGTACGCCACGGTCAGCACCCGGCGGTGCACGCCGGACTGGATGAGCGAGGCCGCCACCAGCGCCGTCGACCCGCCGACCGAACCGGCGGTGTGCACGCGCAGCAACGGTTTCCCGGTCGCGCCCAGTGAGTCGGCGAGGAAGAGCTCGGGCATCATGACGCCCTCGAACAGGTCCGGCGCCTTGCCGAGGACGACGGCGTCGATGTCCGCCCACCCGACCTGGGCGTCGGCCATCGCGCGGTCGATCGCTTCGCGCAGCAGGCCCGGCATCGAGACGTCCTGCCGCTTGGCGCGGTGGTGCGTCTGGCCGGTGCCGAGCACGGCGGTGAGCTGCTTGGTCATCGGGCCTCCAGCACGGTCACCAGGTTCTGTTGCAGGGCGGGGCCGCTCGTCGCGTGCGCCACCGCCTTGCGGGATTCGCCGGTGTGGATCCGGGTCGCCGCTTCGCCGATGCGGGCGAGGCCGGCGGAGAACATCGGGTTGGCGGCGAGCGCGCCACCCGACGGGTTGACCTTGACGGTGTCGTCGAGCTTCAGCGCCGTCCGCAGGATCAGCTCCTGGTGCGTGAACGGTGCGTGCAGCTCGGCGAGGTCGACGCCGTCGAGGTCCAGGGCCCGGGCGGCGATCTCGGTGGACGGCGACCGCGTGAGGTCGCGGGCGCCGAGGACGGGCGAGTCGACGCGGTGCTCGATGCCCTGGATCACCGCGGGGTGCTCGACGATGTCCTTCGCGCGCTCCACAGTGGACAGGACGACGACCGCGGCGCCGTCGGTGACCGGCGCGATGTCGTGCTTGCGCAAGGGATCCGCGAAGTACGGCGTGTCGAGCAGGGCGCTGACGTCCTGGTCCGTGCCGCGCGCGGCCACCTCGGCGAGGTCCTTTTCGGACCACAGTCCGGCGTCCAGTCCCAGCCGCGCCTGGATCCCGGCGATCGACACCGAGTCCGGCCACAGGGGAGCGACGACGTACGGGTCGAGCTGCAGGGCGAGCACCCGCCGCAGCTGCCCGGCGCTGGACTTGCCGAAGCCGTAGACGAGCGCGGTCTCGACCTCGCCCATCTTGATCTTCAGCCACGCTTCGTAGAGCGCCCAGGCGGCGTCCATCTCGACGTGCGACTCGTGGATCGGCGGGAACGCGCCGATCGCGTCGACGGCGGCGATGAACGAGAAGGCGCGCCCGGCCAGGTAGTCCGACGAGCCGGAGCACCAGAAGCCGATGTCCTGTTTGGACAGGCCGGTCTTTTCGAAGACCTCGGCGAAGATCGGGACGAGCATCTCCACGCCGTTGGTGGTGCCCGCGGTCTCCCGGACGTTGGGGGCCTTCGCGAAGCCCGCGATCGCGACGTCTGGCATCAGGACCTCACAGGTGGTGGGCGAAGGTTTCGTAGGCCGCGTCGGGCTCGCCGGTCGGCTCGAAGTGGTCGATGTTCTCCAGCGACGTCCACCACTCTTCGCGCGGTTTCCAGGCCGCGCGCACGCGCATGCCCATCTTGACGTCCTGGGCGTCGCAGCCGAGGACGAGGTGGAGGAAGGCGATGTCGGCGCCGTCGAGCAGGATGTACGCGGCGACGTAGGGCGGCTTGAGGCGCTGGCCGAGGAACGGGACGTTGACGATGCAGAACGTCGTCACGATGCCGGTGTCGGGCAGCTCGACCTCGTCGGTGGTCGGCACGCCGTCGGTCGGGCAGGCGCCGCGCGGCGGGATGTAGACCTTCTCGCACTTCGGGCAGCGCTGGCCGATCAGCTTGCCTTCGGCGAGCCCGCGCAGGTAGCGGCTCTCCTCGGGGGAAGCGGAGTGCTGGTACTTGAGGTGCACCGGAGTGATGATCACGCTGACCGGCGCGCCTTCTTCGCGATCGGCGACCGGGGGAGCGGGCTCGGTCGGCGCGGTGTCTTCGGCGTCCAGTGGCCGGAAGTAGGCGATGTCGCGGATGTGCCCGACGACGTCGTCGGCCCAGCGCACGCGGACCCGCTGTCCACTGTGGATGTTTCCGGGCTCGCCCGCGTCCACGGCGTGGAGCATGGCGGTGTCGGCGCCGTCGAGCTTGACCAGGGCCCAGGCGAAGGGCCGGCTCAGCGGCTGCCCGTCGAGCGGCTCGGCGCACCAGGACCAGGAGACGACCGTGCCCTCTTCGGCCACCGGGACGAACTCGCTGAGCTGTTCGGCGGTCACGGGGTCGTACTCGACCGGCGGGACGTGCACGCGGCCGTCGCTGCCCCGGATGCCTTCGATGCGGCGTTCGCGCAGCGCGTTCACGAACCGGCCCAGGACGGGCCCGGTGGAGCGCGTGTAGTCGAAGCCGACGTTGAGGGGTGCCGCCAGTGGTGTCTCGGTCACGGTCATGAGTGAAACACGTTCCTGTTCTGTCGACAAGGTTGCTACGCGGGACGGTTGGGCATCGGTGGAACGCGTTCTAAGTCAGTGGCGTCAGTGGCCTCAGCGTCCTCGGAACTCCGGCTTCCGCTTCTCCGAGAACGCCCGCGGCCCTTCCTTGGCGTCTTCCGAAGCGAAGACCTCGATGCCGTACTGCGAGTCGAGCTTGAAGGCCTCCTCCTCGTGGAGCCCCTCGGTGTCGCGGATCGTCCGGAGGATCGCCCGGACCGCGACCGGCCCGTTCGCGTTGACCAGTGCGGCCAGCTCCAGGGCCTTCGCGAGCGCGGTTCCGTCCGGCACCACGTGCCCGATCAAGCCGATGGCCAGTGCCTCGTCGGCCGTGAGGTGGCGGCCGGTCAGCAGGATGTCCGCCGCGACCGTGTACGGGATCTGGCGCGGCAGCCGGACCGCCGAGCCGCCCATCGGGAACAGGCCCCACCGCGCCTCCGACACCCCGAAGCGGGCCGAAGCACCCGCCACCCGGATGTCCGTTCCCTGGAGGATCTCCGTGCCGCCCGCGATCGCCGGTCCCTCGACCGCCGCGATCAACGGCTTCGTCAGGCGGCGCCCCTTCAGGAGCCCGGGGATGCGCGAAGGGTCGAACTTACCCGAGGCGAACGACTCCGACGGCGAGTTCCGGGACATCGACTTCAGGTCCGCGCCCGCGCAGAACGCACCGCCCGCCCCGGTCAGGACGCAGCTGCGGATCGAGTCGTCGGAGTCCACGCGGTCCCACGCCTCGACCATGATCGCCATCATCTCGCCGGTGATCGCGTTGCGCGCCTCGGGCCGGTTCATCGTGACGACGAGGGTCTGGCCCTCCTGTGAGACCAGCGCGTGCGGTTCACCCACGGAAACCTCCTGAAGGAGCAGTGCCATTGCCCAGAACGATAACATGTTCTACTTTGAGGACGTGGCACTCAACATCGCGGATCTTCTGGAGCACGCCGTCGACGCCGTGCCGGAGCGCGTCGCGGTCGTGTGCGGCGACCGGCGGGTCACCTTCGCCGAACTGGAGGCGCGGGCCAACCGGCTCGCCCACCACCTCGCCGCGCACGGCGTGGGACGCGGGTCCCACATCGGGGTCTATTCCCGCAACTCGATCGAGGCCTTGGAGGCGATGATCGCCGCGTACAAGCTGCGCGCGATCGCCGTCAACGTCAACTACCGCTACGTGCACGGCGAGCTCGTCTACCTCTTCAACGACGCCGATCTCGCCGCCCTCGTGCACGAGCGGAGTTACGCCGACAAGGTGCGGGCCGTCCTGCCCGAGGCGCCGAAATTGAAACACGTTGTCGTCGTCGAAGACGGCAGCGACGGCGACTTCGAGAGCTACGGCGGCGTCGAATACGAGGCCGCGCTCGAAGCGCAGTCCCCCCAGCGCGACTTCGCCGAGCGCAGCAACGACGACCTCTACATCCTCTACACCGGCGGCACCACCGGCTACCCGAAGGGCGTGCTCTGGCGCCACGAGGACATCTGGCGGGCGCTCGGTGGCGGGATCAACTTCGTCACCGGCGAATACGTTCCCGACGAGTGGACGCTCGCCGAGCAGGGCAAGGCCGGGAGCCTGACCCGGCTGCCCGCCGCGCCGCTGATCCACGGCGCCGCGCAGTGGGCCGCGTTCGGCGCGCTGTTCACCGGCAGCCCGGTGGTGTTCGTGCCGCGCTTCGACGCCCACGAGATCTGGAGGGCTGTGCAGGAGCACAAGGTCCAGGTCCTCACGATCGTCGGCGACGCGATGGCGCGGCCGTTGATCGAGGCGTTCCGCGAAGGCGATTACGACGCTTCGTCGATCGTCGCGGTGTCGAGCCACGCGGCGCTGTTCTCGCAGTCGGTGAAGCAGGAGTTCGTCGAGCTCGTGCCGAACGCCGTGATCACCGACGCGATCGGCTCGTCGGAGAGCGGGTTCACCGGGATCGGCATGGTGGCCAAGGGCTCCGACCACAGTGCCGGGCCGCGGGTGAACTTCGGCAAGGACGCGATCCTGCTCGACGACGACGGACACCTCGTCGAGCCGAAGGCGGGCGCGATCGGGCTCATCGGCCGCCGCGGGCACGTCCCGCTCGGTTACTACGGCGATCCCGAGAAGAGCAAGACGATCTTCGTCGACATCGAGGGCGTCCGGTACGTCGTCCCGGGCGACTACGCCCGGTACGAGGAGGACGGCACGGTCACGCTGCTCGGCCGCGGCTCCCAGTGCGTCAACACCGGCGGCGAGAAGGTCTACCCGGAGGAGGTCGAAGGGGCGCTCAAGTCGCACCCGGACGTCTTCGACGCGCTCGTCATCGGGATCCCGGACGAGCGGACCGGCCAGCGCGTCGCCGCCGTCGTCCAGCTGCGCGAGGGCGCCGAAGCCGACCTCGACGGGATCGAGCAGCACGTCCGCGGCGAAATCGCCGGCTACAAGGTGCCGCGCACCGTCTGGCTGGCCGACGAGATCGGCCGCTCGCCCAGCGGCAAGCCGGACTACCCGTGGGCCCAGCGCTACGCCGCCGGCCACGAACCGGCCACGGCCCAGCCCGTCTAGGAGGACACCACCAGTGCGGACATCCCTGTGCGACCGGCTCGGCATCGACCTGCCGATCATCGGGTTCACGCCCTCGGAGCACGTCGCCGCGGCGCTCAGCCGCGCCGGCGGGCTCGGCGTGCTCGGCTGCGTCCGGTTCAACGACGCCGCCGAGCTCGACCGGGTGCTCACCTGGATGGACGAGAACACCGGCGGCAAGCCCTACGGCGTCGACATCGTGATGCCGGCGAAGATCCCCGCCGAGGGCACCCAGGTCGACCTCTCGAAGCACATCCCGGAGGGCCACCGCGCGTTCGTCGACAAAGTGCTGCGGGACCTTTCGGTGCCGCCGCTGCCCGACGACACCGACGAGCGCGCGGGTGTCCTCGGCTGGCTGCACTCGGTGGCCCGCTCGCACGTCGAGGTCGCGCTCAACCACCCGATCAAGCTGATCGCCAACGCCCTCGGCTCGCCGCCGCCGGACGTCATCGGCCAGTGCCACGACCGCGGCGTGCCGGTGGCAGCGCTCGCCGGGAAGGCCGAGCACGCGGTCCGGCACGTCGAGAACGGCGTCGACTTCGTGGTCGCGCAGGGCTACGAGGCCGGCGGGCACACCGGTGAGATCGCGTCCATGGTGCTGGTGCCGGAGATCGTCGACGCGGTCGACGTGCCGGTGCTCGCCGCGGGCGGGATCGGGTCCGGGCGGCAGATGGCCGCGGCGCTCGCGCTCGGCGCGTCCGGTGTCTGGATGGGCTCGATGTGGCTCGCGACCGAGGAGTACCTGCAGACCATGGGCGAGTCCGTGGCGATGCAGCAGGCGCTGGTCGGCGCGACGTCGTCGGACACCGTCCGGACGCGGATCTACACCGGCAAGCCCGCGCGGCTGCTGAAGACCCGCTGGACCGAGGCGTGGGCCGCGGCGGACGCGCCCGAGCCGTTGCCGATGCCGTTGCAGAACCTGCTGGTTTCCCACGCCCACAACCGGATCCACGCGGCGAACGACCCGAGCGTGGTGTCGATGCCGGTCGGGCAGATCGTCGGCCGGATGAACGCCGTCCGCCCGGTCGCCGACGTCGTCGCGGATCTGGTGGCCGGCTACGAAGAGGCACTGTCGCGTTTGGACAAGACGCGCTGAAGGGGGCCCGCCGCGGCGAGCCCCCTTCAGCGTCCGGGTGTTACAGCGAGGAGGCGGCCGCGGCGATCTTCGACGCGAACGTGCTCACCTCGGTGTAGACGCCGGGGGCGTGCGGCCGGGCGCAGCCGTCACCCCAGGAGACGATGCCGACCTGGATCCAGGCGTTGGCGTTGTCCCGGCGGAACATCGGGCCACCGGAGTCGCCCTGGCAGGTGTCGACCCCGCCCGCGGTCAGGTTGCCGGCGCAGATCTCGGCGCTCGGGATGAGGTCGGGGTAGCTGCCGCCCTGTGCGGCGCAGGTGGAGTCGGAGACGAACGGGACGGTCGCCTTCAGCAGGTACCGCTGCTGCGAGCCACCCTCGGTCGCCGCGCCCCAGCCGGCCACGGTGAACGTGCCGGTGTTGTAGGTCGAGGTCGTCGCGATCGGCAGCGTCGAAAGGCCGGTGACCGGGCTCGCGAGCTTGATCAGCGCCCAGTCGCCGCCGGTCGAGGTGCCGTAGGTCGGGGACTGGTAGACGTAGGTCGACTTGATCTTCTTGGCGCTCGTGCTCTGCAGGTCGACGACGCCGACGGTCGCCGTGATCGACGTGTTCGACCCGGTCCGGCTGACGCAGTGGGCGGCGGTCAGGACGATCTGGTTGGTGTAGAGCGAGCCGCCGCAGCCCATCGACAGCCGGACCATGAACGGGAACTCGCCCTGGGCGGCCCGGGTCCCGCCGACGACGTCGGTGGAGGGCGGCTGGGCCGCGATCGCGGGGGTGGCGAACGACGCGGCCGCGGCGACCGCGGCCACCGCGGTGGTGACGTTTCTGAGCAGGGTGAACCAGCGCTTGGGAGCCAAGGGGATCAGTCCTTCCAGTGTCCACAGTGGAAGCCATTGCCGTCTGCGGCCCCCTGACTACACCAGGTGCTCACATACCCGGACAACCGACTTTCTTCGGATGTTTCGGGCGGTTGGGTGATTTCTCACCGCCGGATCCGGCGAACGTCGTAGGCCGAAGCGCCCAGTGACCGTGCCGCGCGGCCGTCCGGGCCGCCGGCCTCCGAATTCGAAGCATCCGGGTGATCGTCGGTGTTGCGCGCCACAGCGAACCACCGCGCGCCGGGAAACCAATAGGGTCGATTCCGTGCCTGCCCCTCCGCGCCATCACCGCCTGTCCGCCGACGGTCCCGTGCTCGACGGGATTCCCGAGCACGGCCGTGTCCCGCGCTACTACGCGGTCAAGGTCGAACTGCTGGCGGTGATCGCGGAACTGGGCGAAGGATCGGTGCTGCCCACGGAACGGGAACTGTGCGAGCGGTTCGAGGTGTCGAGGGCGACCGTGCGGCAGGCAGTCGGCGAGCTGGTGCTCGAGGGCAGGCTCAGCCGGCGGCAGGGGAGCGGCACGTTCGTCGCGGGCCCGAAGCTGGTGCAGCCGCTGGCCCTGGTGAGCTACACCGAAGGGCTGCGGCGTCAGGGCATCCGGCCGGGCCGCACGGTGATCACCCTCGAGCGGCGCCTGGCCGGCAGCGCGCTGGCGGCCGACCTGCAGGTCACGTCGGACGCCGAAGTGATCCACATCGAGCGGGTGCTGCTGGCCGACGAGGAGCGCGTCGGCCTGGAGTCGACATATCTCCTGGCCGAGCGGTTCCCGACGTTGCTCGAGGTGTTCGACCCCGAGCAGTCGCTGTACGCGTGCTTGAGCGAGAAGCTGGGCGTGGTCTTCGACGGCGCCGAGGAACGCGTCGAGACGGTGCTGGCGACTCCGCGCGAGGCCCTGCTGATCGGGACGAACCCGGCGCTGCCGATGCTGCTGATGCACCGGATTTCGTGGGGTCCGGACGGGGCGCCGTTCGAGCGGGTGCGTTCGTTGTACCGCGGTGACCGGCTCAGTTTCGTGACCCGGCTCGGGCGCGCCTGAGGCGACGCTGCTCGGGCTGGTCCGGGGGCGCGCGGCGCACCGCCGATGCAACCGTTCCGGCGTCCGGTCCGTCTGGCAGGTATGCGCACAGTGCTGGGTACGGGTCTGCTGCTCCTCACGCTGACGGCCTGCGGGGCGGCGAACACGGCCGCGCCCGCCGGCAGCACCGGTCCGGAGACGCCGACGACGTCGGCTTCGTCCTCGGTGCCCGGTTCGCCGCCGGTCGCCCCGCCGCCGTCGCAGACGGTCGGCCGCCCGACGCAGGGCATCGCCCCGGGCGACGACGTGATCGCGGAGTCCCAGGTCGACGCGCGCGGGCTGCCCGAGGGCTACCCCCGCAGCCTCACGCGGAGCACCGACGGCAAGACGCTGATCCTCCAGGCGGAGGAGGGCGGGTGCCGCCGCGTCTCGGCCCACGTCGGCGACCAGACGCCGGAGCGGGTCGTCGTGCTCGTCGCCGTCACCGCGGCGAAGAAGGGCCAGATGTGCCCGGACTACATCAAGGAGGTCAGCGTCCCGCTGGCGTTGGCCGAACCGCTCGGGACGCGCACCGTGGTGCTCACGCAGGGCTGACGCACCGCATCGACGCTGGGAGGGCCGCCCCGGGACGCCCGGGGCGGCCCTCCCGGACCACGTCCACGGAGCTTCCACGGGAAAGCTCCCCGTGGGTCGATCTTCGGTGCAACCCCTCGCCGCGCTCGTTCCGTCTTCGGGACATGAGGTACTTAGCGAAGGTGGCCGGGACCGGCGCGATCCTGCTGATGGCGACGGCTTGCGCCGGCCAGAACGTGCCCATCAGCCAGCCCGCCGCCGGGGGGACCTCAGCGGCTCCCACCGGCAGCGTGTCGACGTCGCCGACCGAGTCGGTGCTGCCGGCGCCGCCGTCGGCGAACCCGCCGGGCAAACCCCGGCTGACCGTGCCCGAGGGCAGTACCCCGGTGCCGCCGGACAAGGTCGACGCCGCCGCGCTGCCCAAGGACTACCCGCACGAGGTGTGGACGTCCAACGGCGGCACCATCCTCAACATCCGCGCCCAGGAAGGCGGCTGTGGTCACGCGCTCGGCGAGGCGGCCGAGCAGGCGGGCGACCACGTCGTCGTCAACCTGAGCGAGACCAAGGCCCAGACCGGTCAGATGTGCACGATGGACATCCGGTACCCGGTGATCTCGGTCGCGCTGGCCGCGCCGCTGGACCAGCGCACGGTGGTGCTGAAGACCACGCCCGCGAAATGATCTAGGGTCGGGTGATGGGAAGCCGCCAGGTCTCACGCACCGCGATCGTCGCCACGACCCCGGAGAAGATCTTCGGGCTCCTGGCCGATCCGGCCCAGCACCCGCTCATCGACGGATCCGGCACGGTCCGGGCCGCCCAGTCCGGCGGCCCGGACCGGCTCACGCTCGGTGCCAAGTTCGGCATGGACATGAAGATCGGCGCGTCGTACAAGATCCTCAACACCGTGGTCGAGTTCGAAGAGGGCAGGCTGATCGCCTGGCGGCACTTCAACGGGCACCGCTGGCGCTGGCGCCTCGAACCCCTCGACGGCGGCCGCACCGAGGTCACCGAGACGTTCGACTGGTCGACGGCCAAGTTCCCGCTGGCCATCAGCCTCAGCCCGTTCCCGCGCAAGAACGCCGACGGCATCGAGAAGACCCTGGCTCGGCTCGGGGAGCTGTTCCCGGCCTGACGGTGACCCACCCGGATTAGTTGTACAGTGCTTAATATTGTCCGTGCAACTAGTTTGGGAGAGCGGTGCCGCAGCCGGTGCGGCGGCGGCTGGTCCTGGCCATCTGCTGCCTGAGCCTGTTCATCGTCGGGCTCGACAACACGATCGTGAACCTCGCGCTGCCGTCGATCCGCCACGAGTTCGGCGCGTCGGTCTCGAGTCTGCAGTGGACGATCGACGCGTACACGCTCGTGCTGGCGAGCCTGCTCATGCTGTCCGGCTCGACGGCCGACCGGATCGGCAGGCGCCGGACGTTCCAGACCGGGCTCGCGCTGTTCAGCCTCGGCTCGCTGCTGTGCGGGCTCGCGCCGGACATCGGGCCGCTGGTCGCTTTCCGCGCGCTGCAGGCGATCGGCGGGTCGATGCTCAACCCGGTCGCGCTGTCCATCGTCGCCAACGTCTTCACCGACCCCCGTGACCGCGCCCGCGCGATCGGCGTCTGGGCGGGGGTGAACGGGCTGAGCCTGGCGGTCGGGCCGGTGCTCGGCGGCGTCCTCGTCGCCTGGGCGGGCTGGCGCTCGATCTTCTGGATCAACGTCCCGGTCGGCGTGGCCGCGATCGTGCTGACGGCGCTGTTCGTCCCGGAGTCCCGCGCTCCGCGCCCGCGCCGCCTCGACCCGGTGGGGCAGTTGCTGGTGATCGTCCTGCTGGCGTCGCTGACGTACGGGATCATCGAAGGCCGCGGCTCGGGCGCGGCGGTGGTGGTGGGGTGCTTCCTGATCGCCGCGGCGGCGCTGGCGGTGCTGGTGCCGTACGAGCGCCGGCGCCGCGACCCGTTGCTGGAGCTGAGGTTCTTCCGCAGCGTGCCGTTCTCGGGTGCGACGCTCACCGCGGTCGCCGGCTTCGCGGCCCTGTCGGGCTTCCTGTTCCTCACCACCCTCTACCTCCAGGAAACGCGCGGCTTTTCGGTGCTGCACGCGGGTTTGCTGACCCTGCCGATGGCCGTGCTGACGGCCGTCGGCGCGCCGCTGTCGGGCCGGATGACCGGGACCCGCGGCCCGCGGCTGCCGTTGCTGGTGGCCGGTGCGGGGATCGCCGTGTCCGGTGTCGTACTGGCCGGGATCGGCCCGCGGACGCCGATTTCGCTGCTGGTGGTGGGGTACGTGTGCTTCGGCATCGGCTATGGCCTGCTCAACGCGCCGATCACGAACGCGGCGGTGTCCGGGATGCCGCGCGAGCAGGCGGGCCTGGCGGCGGCGGTGGCGTCGACGAGCCGCCAGGTGGGGACGTCGCTGGGGGTGGCGGTGGTCGGCGCGGTCGTGGCGGGGAGCGCCGGGACGCCGCCGGGGACCGGCCGCGCGGTGTGGACGATCGTCGCGGGCTGCGGGGTGCTGGTGTTCGTGCTGGGGCTGGTGACGACGGGCCGCTGGGCCATGGCGACCGCTGCGCGTGTGAGTGGTCCGGACCACGAAGACGCCCCGGCGGCCTGACCGCCGCGCGATCCGCTGTTGAGCGTCGCTTGTCCGACCGGTGGTCCGGACCACTCCGGCCGGTCGGTGTCGAAGTCGTCGAAAAGTCTTTTGAAATCTCGGTGAACCGCCGCTGTTACCGAGCCGTATCCATCAGTGAGGTGGTGATCAGAGAGGAGGGGCCATGCCCCGCTTGAGTAGTGGTCGGCACCGCAAGCAGGCGACCGTCGGTCTGGCCGCGCTGCTGGGGGTCGCCGGTGTCACCGCGACCGCCATCGCGCTGAGCAGCCCCGCGGGCAACGCCGCCGAGGCGCCCAAGGAGAACTGTGGGGGACTCGACACCGCGCTGCAGAACAACCTGAACTTCATCGCGGGCCAGCAGGCGGCCCCGGACGCGCAGTCGGCCGCGCGGATCGCCAACCGGCAGGCGGTGGTCGACCTGATCCAGCAGCGGCGGCAGGTCGCCGGCTGCACGGCGAACGTGGCCGCGAACAACGGCCAGGCCGCGCAGGCCCCGGCCCAGCAAGCACCGGCCCAGCAGGCACCCGCCGCGCAGGCCCCGGCGCAGCAGGCGCCCGCTCAGCAGAACCAGAACCAGGCCGGGGCGAACACCGGCAACCAGGGCGCGACCGGCGATGTCGTGTGCGCGGGCTCCACCGTGACGCTCTCGGGCGAGGGCGGCGCGCCGGCGGCGTCGAGCAACCAGTTCCCGGCGGGGACGAAGCTGAAGGTGACCAACCTGGACAACTCGAAGTCCACGACGGTCGAGGTGACCTCGGTGTCGGGCAGCTGCACGCTGCTCAACAACGCGGCCTTCGAACAGGTTCGGGAACCCGGAAAGTTCCTCATCCGGCGCGCACGGATCGAGCGCGTCGGCTGAGGGAGCAGGGAAGAAAGGGGGCACCGGCGGCGGGCCGGTGTCCCCTTCCCTTGCGTGCTAACGGAAGCTGATCTGCAGCACCGGGTCGCCGGTGCTCGCGAAGAAGTCGTTGCCCTTGTCGTCGATGACGATGAACGCCGGGAAGTCCTCGACCTCGATCTTCCAGACGGCTTCCATGCCGAGCTCGGCGTACTCGAGGACGTCGACCTTCTTGATGCAGTCCTGCGCGAGCCGCGCGGCCGGGCCGCCGATCGAGCCGAGGTAGAACCCGCCGTGCGACCGGCACGCGTCGGTGACCTGCTTGGAGCGGTTTCCCTTGGCCAGCATGACGAGTGAGCCGCCGGCGGCCTGGAACTGCTCGACGTAGGAGTCCATCCGCCCGGCCGTCGTCGGCCCGAACGAGCCGGACGCGTAGCCCTCCGGCGTCTTGGCCGGGCCGGCGTAGTAGACCGGGTGGTCCTTCAGGTAGTCCGGCATCTCCTCGCCGGCGTCGAGACGCTCGGCGATCTTCGCGTGCGCGATGTCGCGCGCGACGACCAGCGGCCCGGTGAGGGAAAGCCGCGTCTTGACCGGCAGCTGCGAGAGCTGGGCCCGGATCTCGGCCATCGGCCGGTTGAGGTCGACGCTCACGACGTCGTCGGAGAGGTCCTCCTCGGTGACGTCGGGGAGGAAGCGGGCCGGGTCGCGCTCGAGCTGCTCGATGAAGACGCCGTCCGCGGTGATCTTCGCCTTGGCCTGGCGGTCGGCGGAGCAGCTCACGGCGACGCCGACCGGGCAGCTCGCGCCGTGGCGGGGGAGCCGGATGACGCGGACGTCGTGGCAGAAGTACTTGCCGCCGAACTGCGCGCCGATGCCGAACTGCCGGGTCATCTCGAGGACCTGCTGCTCGAGGTCCCGGTCGCGGAAGGCGTGGCCCAGCTCGGAACCCTCGGCCGGCAGGTTGTCGAGGTAACGCGCCGAAGCGAGTTTTGCGACCTTCAAGTTGAACTCGGCCGACATGCCGCCGACGACGATCGCGAGGTGGTACGGCGGGCAGGCCGCGGTGCCGAGGCTGCGCAGCTTCTCGTCGAGGAAGCGCGCGAGCCGCTTCGGGTTCAGGACGGCTTTCGTCTCCTGGTAGAGGAACGTCTTGTTGGCGCTGCCGCCGCCCTTGGCCATGAAGAGGAACTCGTAGGCCGGGTCGTCCTGACCGTCCTTGTGGTAGAGCTCGATCTGGGCCGGGAGGTTCGTGCCCGTGTTGCGCTCGTCCCAGAAGTTCACCGGTGCCATCTGCGAGTACCGCAGGTTCAGCTGCTGGTAGGCGTCGAAGATGCCCCGCGAGAGAGCTCGCTCGTCGTCGCCGCCGGTGAGGACGCCCTCGCCGCGCTTGCCGATGACGATGGCGGTGCCGGTGTCCTGGCACATGGGGAGGACGCCGCCGGCCGAGATGGCGGCGTTGCGCAGCAGGTCCATGGCGACGAAGCGGTCGTTGCCGCTGGCCTCGGGGTCGTCGACGATGGCGCGCAGCTGCTGAAGGTGTGATGTGCGCAACAGGTGCTGGATGTCGGTGATGGCGGTGCGCGCGAGGGTGGTCAGCGCGGCGGGGTCGACCTTGAGGAACTTCCGCCCGGCGGCTTCGACGGTCTCGACGCCCTCGTCGGTGACCAGCCGGTACTCGGTGGTGGTGTCCTTGCCGAGGGGGAGGACTTCGGTGTGCTGAAACGTGGTGGTGGACGGCACTGCCAGGCTCCTTTGCCAGCTCCGGGATCGGTCCACCCTACGCAGCGGGGAGGTCGACGCCGAAGAGGCATGCGGTCACTGTGGGCCACCCCACGCCCACCGCGGGCGCGTGAGCCGGGTCCCGCCGGACGAATGGTCGGGAGGCCGGGTCCACCCCGACGGACCCGACCTCCCGGGGAGAGCTTCCGGACGCGTGCACGCCCGGTCGCGAGGTCTGTACCGGTACTTCGAGGCTGGCGTGACCCAAGTCATAAGTCAACGCCGCCGAATGGGTACCGCCACCGGTTGCTACCCAGGTCGGCGCAGCGTCAAACCGGTTCTTGGTGACATATTTTCGGTCGCCACGACGCCCCTGGTCGTCGCTGTGCGCACAAAAAACGGGGCGGGTGCGCACTCTGTGCGCATCCGCCCCGTTCGGCGTAGTCGTGGATCGGTGATCAGCTGGCGTAGGCGCGGAGCCGGTCCGCGCGCTCGCCCTGGCGGAGCTTCGACATGACCTCGCGCTCGATCTGGCGGACGCGCTCGCGGGACAGCCCGAAGTGCTTGCCGATCTGGTCGAGCGTGCGGGGCTGGCCGTCGTCGAGGCCGTAACGCAGGCGGATGACCTGCTGCTCGCGGTCGTCCAGCGTCGACAGGACCCGGCGCAGGTCGTCCTGCAGCAGGCTCGAGATCACGGCGCTCTCGGCGTCCGTCGCCTCGGAGTCCTCGATGAAGTCGCCCAGCGGGGCGTCCTCCTCGGTGCCGACCGGCATGTCCAGGCTTACCGGGTCACGCGAGTGGTCGAGCAGGTCCGAGATCTTGTGCGCCGGGATGCCCGACTCGGCCGCCAGCTCCTCGTGCGTCGCGTCGCGCCCGAGCTGCTGGTGCAGGTCGCGCTTGATGCGGGCCAGCTTGTTGACCTGTTCCACGAGGTGGACCGGGAGCCGGATCGTGCGCCCCTGGTCGGCCATCCCCCTGGTGATGGCCTGGCGGATCCACCAGGTCGCGTAGGTCGAGAACTTGAACCCCTTGGAGTAGTCGAACTTCTCCACCGCGCGGATCAGACCCAGGTTCCCCTCCTGGATCAGATCGAGCAGCGGCATCCCCCGGCCGGTGTAGCGCTTGGCCAGCGAGACCACCAGGCGGAGGTTGGCCTCCAGCAGGTGGTTCTTGGCCACGTGCCCGTCACGGACCAGGGCGGAGAGCTCCTTGCGGCGCTTCGGGGTGAGGTTCTCCCCGGTGTCCAGCATGTGCTGGGCGAAGACGCCGGCTTCGATGCGCTTGGCGAGCTCGACCTCGTCGGCCGCGGACAGCAGCGCCGTCTTGCCGATACCGTTGAGGTAGACACGCACGAGGTCGGCGGCGGGGCTCGGGGCGTCGAGGTCGCCGTCGGCGAGCGCCCCCACGCTCACCGGCTCCTCGGACACCTGAGCCGGGATGCGCTCGCGAATCCCGCGCGACTCGCGTTCGAGAGTCTGGACTGACATTCTGCCTCCCCGGTCACGGGCTGAACGTGTTGCTGCGGTCGTCCCACCGGGTGCGTACCCGCGGACCGGGGCCTGTGGAACCCGGTACGCCGGTCCGGCCGGCTTGGCTGGACATCTGGCACAACGCTCCGGGTTTCCAAAACGTTCCCGGCTCGCCTGAAAAGGAGACGGCTGCGGGCGCGCTCCGGTTGCTCCACCATTGCTGAGCTTTTGCTGAGAACGGTCCGTGACCGGACAACCTGAGAATCCGATGTGAATCGGGTCGAGATGTGAACCGGCGGGCGGTGGTCTAGACCTCTACGAGAACGGTGAACGGACCGTCGTTCACGCTCGAGACCGCCATCATCGCCCCGAAACGGCCCGTCGCGACGGTGGCGCCGCGGCCGCGCAGCTCGGCCACGACGGCGTCCACCAACGGCTCGGCCGCCTCCGGCCGGGCGGCCTGCGTCCACGACGGCCGGCGCCCTTTCTTCGTCTCGCCGTAGAGCGTGAACTGGCTCACCACGAGCAGCGGCGCATTCGCCGTGGCGCATGATTCCTCGTCGCGCAACACGCGCAGCTCGTGCAATTTGCGCGCCATCGTCACGGCCTTCGCCGCGTCGTCGTCGACGTGGATTCCCAGCAGCACCAGCAAACCCGGTTCGGCGATGGCCCCGACGACCTCGCCCTCGACGGTCACGTCGGCCCGCGTGACGCGGGCCGCGACCGCCCTCACCGGCCCGCCGGGACGAGCATCCCGTGCCGGACCAGCTCGCGGACGACGGGCAGCGCGGCGGCCGCCAGCTCCTCCGCCTCGAGCCCTTGCGAGAACGCGAGGAGCTCGATCAGGTCCGCCAGCGGCAACGCGCCGCGGCAGCCGGCGAGCAGCCGCGCGGCCAGCTCGTCGACCTCGTGCTGCCAGCCCGGCCCGTCGGTGCGGTGCAGCCGCCGGACGGTCGTCGCCCAGCCTTCGTCACCGGGTTCCTCGACGCTTTCCAGCAAAACCGTGTCCGGGACCACAAAACGGACATCAAGTAAGGAATCTCCCGATTCCCGCAGCCAGTCCACGCGTTCGAGCCAGCCGGCCGCTTCCGGGCCCAGCGGGTCGTCGTAGGCCTGCCGCAGGTCCTCGCACACCACGGTCGGGGTGCGCCCGGCCGCGCGCCGCAGCGTGACGAAGCCGAACCCGATGCCCTGGACGTCGTTCGCCGCGAACCAGTCGAGCCACGCCGCCGCCTTCGCCCGGCCCTCCGGCGAGCGCGGGTCGAGGCCCGCGTCCCGCAGCCAGGTGCCGACGTAGAGCGCCGGGTCGGCGATGTCGCGCTGGACGAACCAGGCGTCGGTCTCGGCGGGCAGCCAGCGGCTCACCCGGTCGGCCCAGTCCTCGCGGCCGGTGTGCAGCCAGGAGCCGAGCAGGTGCCCGACTCCGCCGTCGTTGAGGAAGCCCGGCAGCTGCCGGATCACCAGCGCGGTCGCGTCGTCGCCGGCCAGCCCGGAGTCGCGGTAGGTGTAGTCGACGCGGGCCGGTCCGACCACGAACGGCGGGTTGCAGACGACCTGGTCGAACTTCCGCCGGGCGACCGGCGCGAACCACTCGCCGCGGGCCAGCTCGACGTCCAGCTCGTTCAGCCGGAAGGTCGCCGCGGCCAGCGTCAGCGCCCGCTCGGAGACGTCGGTGGCCGTGACGCGCCGGGCGTGCCGGGTCGCGTGCAGCGCCTGCACGCCGTTGCCGGTGCCCAGGTCGAGCAGGGTGCCGACCGGGCGGCGGCTGGTCGCGCGGATCAGCGACAGCGACGCGTGCCCGACGCCGAGCACGTGGTCCTCGGGCACGGTGGTGCCGAGCACGTCGGCGTCGAGGTCGGACACGACCCACCACGAGCCGTCGTCGTCCCCGTGCGGCCGGATGTCGAGCGCCGCGCGGTAGCCGCCGGCCGCCGGGGCCAGCACCCCCGCGGCGACGGCGTCCTCGGGGGACAACGGCGCGAAGGCGGCCTTGATCGCGGTCTCCGGCTCGGTGCCGCCCAGCAGGAACAGCCGGATCAGCGTGCCCAGCTCGCCCGCGTCCCGGGTCGCGCGCTCGGCCGGCACCGGCTCGCCGCGGCCCAGCGCCGCGTGCGCGGCCCCGCCGAGGGCGGCCACCACGCCGTCGGCGTCGTAGGAGGCGCGCCGGAAGGCCTCGCGCAGCCGCGCGCAGACGTCGTCGGACAGGTCGGGCAGTACGCTTCGCGTGCTCACGGTGGGTAATGCTGCCACGATGGCCCCCGTGACCCTTGAACGCGTCCTCGCCCCGCTCGACGCGGCGCTGCCCGAGCTCGAAGCGCTGTACATCGACTTGCACCGGCATCCCGAGCTGTCCTTCGCCGAGACCCGGACGGCGGCCGAGCTGGCCCGGCGGCTGGAGCGCGACGGCTACGAGGTGCACACCGGCATCGCCGGTACCGGCGTGCTGGGCGTGCTGCGCAACGGCGAGGGCCCGACGGTGCTGCTGCGCGCCGACATCGACGCGCTGCCGGTCGAGGAGAAGACCGGGCTGTCGTACGCGAGCACCGCCCGCGGCACCGACGAGCACGGCAAGGACGTCCCGGTCATGCACGCGTGCGGGCACGACATGCACGCCACCTGGCTCTCCGGCGCCGCGGCGCTGCTCGCGAAGGGCCGCGACACCTGGTCCGGCACGCTGCAGGTGGTCTTCCAGCCGGGGGAGGAGGGCGTCGGCGGCGCCGTCGCGATGGTCCGCGACGGCCTGTTCGACCGCGCCGGGACGCCCGACGTCGTGTACGGCCAGCACCTGGTGCCCGGCCCGGCCGGCTGGGTGCTCACCCGGCCCGGCGTGATCATGGCCGCGACCGACACCCTGCGCATCACCCTGTTCGGCCGCGGCGGCCACGGCTCGCGCCCCGAGACGACCGTCGACCCGGCCGTGCTGGCCGCGTCCGTGGTGCTCAAGCTGCAGACGATCGTCTCCCGCGAGATCGCCGCCACCGACTCGGCGGTCGTCACCGTCGGCTCGCTGCACGTGGGCACCGCGAGCAACGTGATCGCCGACGACGCCGTGCTCGAGGTGAACGTCCGGTCGTTCGACCAGGCCGTCCGCGAGCGCGTGCTCGCCGCGGTGGAGCGGATCGTCAACGGCGAGGCCGCGACGGCGGGCGCGCCGAAGCCGCCCGAGATCGTCCGGTCCGGCTCCTACCCGATCACCGAGAACGACGAAGCGGCCAACGACGCGCTCACCGAGGTCTTCCGCGCCCACTTCGGTGCCGAAGCGGTGCTGCCGGCGCCGCTGGTCACCGGCAGCGAGGACTTCAGCGAGTTCGGCCGCGCGGCCGGCGTCCCGTCGGTGTTCTGGCTGGTCGGCGGCTTCGACCCGCACACGGTGATCACGGCGATGACCGAGGGCCGGTTCGAGCGCGACATCCCGTCCAACCACTCGCCGCGCTTCGCCCCGGTGCTGCACCCGACCCTGCGCACCGGCATCGAGACGCTCGTGACCGCCGCGTTGAGCCGGTTGTCCCACCCCGGTGTCGGATGACCGGCACAGGTGGGACGATGGGACGTGGAGGTGGTGCAGTGACCATGCCCGCCAACGACTCGGACCCGGTGCTGATCACCGGGGCGGCCCCGTCGTACGAAGAGCAGTTCAAAGCGCGCAAGCGCAAGTACGTGATCATGATGGCGTGCCGCATCCCGTGCCTGATCCTCGCCGGGCTGACCTACCACACCTGGTGGCTGGCGCTGGGGTTCCTGGCGATCTCGGTGCCGCTGCCGTGGATCGCGGTGCTGATCGCCAACGACCGCCCGCCCCGCAAGTCCGAGAACGTCTCGACCTACCAGCACGAGGCGACGGCGATCGAAGGCACCAGCCACCGCGTCATCGACGGCTGAGCGTCAGACCGGCTGCGGGCCCACCTTCCCGACCGCCAGCGCGCCCAGCCGCGTCCCGTGCCGCAGGACGTCCACAGTGGACTCCCCGGCCAGCCAGCCGGTGAGCACGCCCGCGTCGAACGCGTCGCCCGCGCCGGTCGAGTCGATGCACTCGGCTTCGACGGCCGGGACGCTCGTGACGCCGCCCTGATCGACCCAGCTCGCGCCGTCCAGACCGGCGGTCACGACCACCGCGCCGACGGCGTCGAGCAGCTCCTTCGCCGACGCCGGATCCGCCGAACCGGTCAGCGCCACCAGCTCCTCGGTGTTCGGCATCAGCAGGTCGACCCCGCGGACGTCGTCGAGGAACGCGGCCGGGTCGGTGATGTGCGCGGCGGCCTGCGGGTCGACCGACGTCGTCAGCCCCGCTTCGCGAGCGGCGGCCAGCGACGCCAGCCCGGCCGCGCGTGACGGCGGGTCGAGCAGCACGTACCCCGACAGGTGGAGGTGCCGGGCGCCGGCCAGCGCCTCGGCGGTGACGTCTTCCGGGGCGAAGCGCTGGTTCGCGCCGCGGTCGGCGAGCATGCTCCGCTGCCCGGAACCGTCGACCATCACCACGACGCAGCACGTCGGCGCTTCGGGGTCGACGGCGAACGCGCACCGCACGCCCGCGGCCTCCAGCTCGGCCTTGATCAGCCGGCCGCCCGGGTCGTCGCCGATCCGCGCGACCAGCGTCGTGTCCGCGCCGAGGTGACGCAGCCACAGCGCCGTGTTGGCGCCCGAGCCGCCGCCGGTGAATCGGATCTTCGCGCGGGCGTCGCCGCCGTGCGGCAGCGGCTTGTCGTGCCGGGCGATCACGTCGAGGGCCGCGTCGCCGACCACCACGATCCCGCTCACGACAGCGCCACCGCGACCTCGGTCGCCAGCTTCGCGTTGTTGAGCACCAAGGCTTCGTTCGCGTCGATGCTCACGCCCGCGCTCGCCGTGTGGAAGTGCTCCAGCAGCACTGGTGTGACATCGGCGCCGTGCACGCCCCGCTCGGCGACCAGTGCGAGGCCTTCGGCGAGCAGCCGGTCGTGCAGCTCTTTGTCCATTTCGGACGCTTCGGGGATCGGGTTCGCCAGCAGGACACCGGAATTCGCGTACGCGCGGTGCGCGGCGACCACGGCGGCGGCCTGCTTCGGGTCGTCGACCCGCCAGCCCACCGCGTGCCCGGACGAGCGGAGGTAGAACGCCGGGAAGTCATCGGTGCGGTAACCGAGCACCGGCACCGAGTTCGTCTCCAGCACTTCGAGCGTCGCCGGGATGTCGAGCACCGACTTCACGCCGGAGCAGACCACGACGGTCGGCACCTTCGCGAGCACGCCGAGGTCCGCCGAGACGTCCCACGACTGCGCCGCGCCGACGTGCACGCCGCCGAGGCCGCCGGTGGCGAACATCCCGATGCCGGCCGCGGCCGCCAGCGCCGACGTGCTCGCCACGGTCGTCGCGCCGGAGCGGCCGAGGCCGACGGCCGGGCCGAGGTCGCGCAGCGACAGCTTGTCCAGGCCGGCGTCCGGCGCGCAGACGCGCTCCAGTTCGGCGGGGGAGAGGCCGACGACGACGCGGCCGTCGAGCACCGCGATGGTGGCCGGGACGGCGCCGCCGTCGCGCACCACGCGCTCGAGGCGGTGGGCGACGTCGAGGTTGCGGCCGGCGGGGAGGCCGTGGGACAGGATGGTGCTCTCCAGCGCGACGACGGGGTGCCCGTCACGCAGCGCCGAGGCGACCTCTTCGTGCAGGGTGAGTGGGGTGGTCACGAGGAACCATCATCGGTGATCGGTTCGCTCGCGGCGCCAGTGGGTCAGCTCGGCCGTCAGGTTCTTTTCCGCGGCGGTCGCCCAGCGTGTCCGCGCGGCTTCGCTGCGGTAGAGCGTCCTGCTCAGCATGCCCTCCAGGACGGCGATGCGGCCTTCGCGCCAGATGTCGTCGGGGTACTTCGCGTACTCCTCACGCACTGCGCGGGCGTACGTCGAGTACCGCTCCTCGGGCGCGCCGAGGATGGCGAGGTCGGCGTCGAGGAGCGCGGTGGCGAGGCGGTCGTCCGGCGGGGCGTCGTGCTTGATCGTCGCGAGGATCAGGCCTTCGACGCGCTTCTGGTGCGTTTCGGCGACCCCGTCCAGCGCTTCGCGGGCCCATCGCGCGCTGGCGCGTTCGTCTTCGCCGGGGTTCGCGTCGTAGACGACGTCGTGCGTCCAGGCGGCGACGGCGACGATCGCGCGTTCGACGTCGCCGAGGTCGCCGGCCAGCCAGGCGGAGTCCCGCGCGACGGCGGCCGCGTGGTCGAGCGTGTGGTAGCGGCGGTGGGGCTCGGCGTAGCGCGCTTCGAGCCGCGGCCACGCGTCGGAAACACCGCCCAGTGCCGCCACCGCATCGCGCCACTCCATCAGTCGAAGATGCCGCGCGGGCGGGCGACCTGGTCCAGCCAGTCCTCGAGCTGCTTCTCCCAGTTCACGTCCGGCTTCATCGTGAACATCCCGAGGAAGTCCTGCCCGCGCCCGCCGAAGCCGCCGGTCTTGGTCACCCGGACCCGCTTGGTGACCTCCAGGACGACGTCCGTGCGGCTCGACGACGCCAGGAACGTCACCGCGAGCTGGGAGAACACGCTCGCGAAACGTGGCGAAGGCATGAAGCGGATCTCCTGGAAGAACGGCAGCTGCTGCTGCGCGCCGTTGATCCGGCCCTGCTCGAGGATCGCCTCGCGGAAGGTGAAGCCGGTCCGGCTCAGCGCGTCGAGGACCCGCTTCTGCGCCGGGAGCGGCTCGATCGCGACGGCGTCGGCGTCGAACGGGTCCGACACGGCCGAGGCCAGGTCGAGCTCGGCCCGCACGCCCACGGCCATGCCGGTGAGCGGCTTGGCGAAGACGCTCGTGACGGGCGTCTCCCACGGCAGCGGCACCTCGAAGGGGAGCCGCACCTGCTGTCCGGCCCGGATCGTCTCGGCGCCCACCAGGTGCTGGGAGCCGAACGGGAGGTCTTCGGTCTTGTCCGCGCCGGGGACCTGGACGCGGGCCAGCAGCGTCACCGCGAGGCCCTTGATCTCCTGGTCGACCTCGCCGCCGGCCAGCAGCACCTCGCCGTGCAGGGGACGGCCGGGGGAGGCGGTCCGGTCGAGCAGGCGGGCGTCGATCTTCGCTCCGCCCGAGCCGAACGTCGCGAGCACCTTCTGGAACATGCCGCCGATCCTGCCAGGTCGAGGGGCTTTCGTACGAGGTCCGGCGGGACTCGGGCACAATGGCCGGGTGAGCACCGAGACGCTGACGAAGCCGGAAACCACGCCCGAGGGCACGGACACGGCCGACGACGACACCCCGAAGATGTTCCACTACGTGAAGAAGAACAAGATCGCCGAGAGCGCGGTCATGGGCAACTTCGTGGTGGCGCTGTGCGGCGAGGTCTTCCCGGTCACGAAGTCGCCGAAGCCCGGTTCGCCGGTCTGCCCGGACTGCAAGAAGATCTTCGACGGGCTGCGCCCGGGGGAGTGACCCCGGCTTGAACCCCGGCGGGTGTTCCCGCCGGGTCTTCGGGCTGTCCGGAAACGGACAAGTCGTCGAACAAACGTGAAAAACCTTCATTCGGCGGGTGCGCCGGGTGCGGGAGACCTGGTAAATCCAGCGGGCCAGGTCTCCTCACCCACCGGAGTCGCACATGCGCAGAACCGGGATCGTGCTCATCCTCGCCGCCCTGCTCGCCGTGGTCTCGCCCGCGCTCGCCCAGGCCGTCACCGGCTGGTCGGAGGTGGGCCGGGACTCCGCGCGCGCCCTCGACGAGAGCCAGGGGCTCGCCACGATCGTCCGCCCCTCGGGCACCACCATCCGCTACACCGGGATCGGCACCATCCCGGCGGACCTCAACTCGCAGGGCTGGAACCACGTCGGCGACCCCGGCTCGGCCCAGGGCTTCTACGTCGAGCCCTACCAGCGTGACGACCGGGGCGCGAAGCTCTTCCGCGTCCAGGCCCCGGACGGCTCGTGGAAGAACTACAAGCACAACCTCGAGTCGTGGGAAGCGAACAACAACTCGTTCGCCGCGGTGTCGCCCGACGCCCGGTGGATGGTGGCGGGGGAGTGGGGCACGATGGATCGCCTCCTGGTCCACCCGATGCCCGGCGTGGCGGCCACCGACCCGGCCCAGAACCTGCCCCTGTCCGGCACGATCCGGCTCGACCACCAGGTCCGCGACGTCCAGGGCTGCGACTTCCAGACCGCGACCCGCCTGCTCTGCGCGTCCGACGACCCGGACGGCAGCCTCTTCGGCACCACGAAGCCGCTCCTGCAGGTGGACCTCGCGGGCCCGCTGTCCGGCTCGGACGTGGCCGGGCACGTGACGTCGCTGGGTCAGCTCCCGTTGCGCAGCGGCTGCAGCGGCAACTTCGAGGTCGAGGGCATCGACTTCGACGAGCGGGACAACACGCTCCGCGTGATCGTGATGTCGCCGAGCATCTGCATCCTCTTCGACAGCATGACCTACCGCTTCAAGCAGTAGCCGTGTGATCGAAGGGTCGACTCGCGTGATTGCGGAGTCGACACACGTGATCAGGCGGACGACACGCCGGGGCTGGGATGGCCTCGGCGTGTCGTCCCTTCAATCACGCGTGTCGACCCTCGGATCACGTGTGTCGGCGTTCTGATCACGGTTGCCGGCGTGACTCAGGCGGTCGGGGCGGGGTCCAGGGACTCCGACTCCGGCGCCTCCTTCGGCGCCCGCTTGGCCTCGCGGCGAGCGCGGCGGCGCTCCTTGCGGGTCTCGACCATCGTGTAGAGGGTCGGGACCAGCACCAGCGTCAGCAGCGTCGAGCTGACCAGGCCGCCGATCACCACGATGGCGAGGGGCTGGCCGATGAACCCGCCCTGGCCGGTGATGCCCAGCGCCATCGGGACGAGCGCGAAGATCGTCGCCGCCGCGGTCATCAGGATCGGCCGCAGCCGGCGCCGGCCGCCTTCGGTGACGGCGTCGGCGACGCTCATCCCCTCGGCCCGGTACTGGTTGATCAGGTCGATCAGCACGATCGCGTTCGTCACGACGATGCCGACCAGCATCAGCATGCCGATCAGCGCCGGCAGGCCGAGCGCGGTGCCCGTCGCCAGCAGCAGCCCGATCGCGCCGGTCGCCGCGAACGGGATCGACACCAGCAGGATCAGCGGCTGGATCAGGCTGCGGAACGTCGCCACCATGATCAGGAACACGATCGCGATCGCCGCCAGCAGCGCCAGGAACAGGTTCGAGAACGCCTCCTGCTGGTCCTGGCTCACGCCGCCGAGCGAGTACGACGCGCCGCCGGTGAACGTCAGCCCGTCCAGCTTGGACTGGATGTCCGCGGTCGTCTTGCTCAGGTTGTCGCCGGTGTTCTTGGCCGTGACCGTGGTGCTCAGGTCGCCGCCGGTGCGGTGCACCGACGCCGGTCCGTCCACAGTGGACACCTTCGCGACCTCGTCGAGCCGGACGACCCCCGTGGGACCGGGGATCTGCAGGCCCTTCACCTGGTCGACCGTGGCCGGCGCGGTGCCGGCGCGCAGCACGATGTCCGTGCGCTGGCCGCCGACCGGCAGCTGCGTCACCGTGCGGCCGGCGATCGCCTGGTTGGCGACCTGGCCGATGGTGCTCGCCGACAGCCCGCGCGCGGCGGCCGCGGCGTCGTCCACCTCGACCTGCACCCGCGGCGAGCCGACGGCCAGGTCGCTGCTCACCTCGGTCAGCCCGGACACTCCGCCGAGCGCCTGCACGATCTGGTCGGACGCGGGCTTCAGCGCGGCCTCCGACGGCGCGGTCACCGTCACCGAGACCTGGTCGGAGTTGAACCCGGACGCGTCCGCGCCGATCTTGACCTCGCCCAGCTCCGGCCGGGAGGTCAGCTTCGACCGGAGCCGGTCGGACAGCGCGTTCAGGTCGGTGTCCTTCGCGACGGTCACCGAGATGCTGGTGTTCGTCCCGCCCCCGAAGCCGAACGCGCCCCCGCCGCCGATGCTGACCTGGTAGGTCTGCACCGCGGGCTCCGCGGCCAGCGCCTGCTCGACCGCCGTCGCCGCCTTCTCCTTCGCCGCTACGCTCGTGCCCGCGGGCAGCTTCTGCGTCATGTTCAGCGTGGTGCCGCCGGACTGGTCGAGGAAGTTCGTGTTCAGCCGCGTCGCGAGCCCGACCGTGCCGGCGAAGATCAGCAGCGCCAGCAGCACGACGGTCAGCCGCCGCTTGGTCGCGAACCGGATCACCGGCAGGTAGGCGCGCTGCAGGAAGCTGCGGCGCTCCTTCTCGACGGCCGCTTCGCGGGCCCGCTCGGCCTCGATGGCGTCCGCCGGGACCTCGGGCTGCTTCAGGAACCAGTACGCCAGCACGGGAACCACGGTCAGCGAGACGAGCAGCGAAGCCAGCAGCGCCACCGTGACGGTGATCGCGAACGGCGAGAACAGCTCGCCGACGAACCCGCCGACGAACGCGATCGGCAGGAACACCGCGACGGTCGTCAGCGTGGACGACGTCACCGCGCCGGCCACCTCGCGGACGCCGTCGAGCACCGCCCGCTGCTTCTCCTCGCCGTAACCCAAGTGCCGCTTGATGTTCTCCAGCACGACGATCGAGTCGTCGACCACCCGGCCGATCGCGATAGTCAGCGCGCCGAGGGTGAGCAGGTTGAGCGACAGGTCGCCGGTCCACAGCGCGATCAGCGCGACCACCACCGACAGCGGGATGGACACCGCGGTCACCAGCGTCGAGCGCACCGACAGCAGGAACAGCAGGATGACGATGACGGCGAACGCCAGGCCCAGCAGGCCTTCGGTGGTCAGGCCGCTGATCGCGTCCTTCACCGGCGTGCCCTGGTCGAACACGACGCTCATCTCGGAGCCGGTCTTCTTCGCCAGGTCCGGCAGCTTGGCGCGGACGGCGTCGGAGATCGCGACGGCGTTCCCGTTGTCCACCATGGTGATCGAGAGGCCGAGGCTGGGCTTGCCGTTGGTGCGCGTGATCGACGTCGCCGGCGCGAAGCCGGTCTGGACGTCGGCGACGTCACCCAGCTTCACCGGTCCGCGAGCCGGCGTTCCCGGCCGCGCGGCGCCGGCCGCGGCGCTCGGCGTGAGGTAGAGGTCGCGGAGGGTGTCCACAGTGGTCTGCCCGCCACCGACCTGGACGCTCAGCGTCTTGTCGCCTTCGGTCAGCGTGCCGGCCGGCACGGCGGCGCCGGCGGTCTGCAGCGCGGTCGCGATCGACGCCGGGTCGACGCCGGCCGCGGCCAGCTTCGCGTAGTCGAGCGTGATCGTG
This sequence comes from Amycolatopsis camponoti, assembly GCF_902497555.1. Classification (NCBI taxonomy): domain Bacteria; kingdom Bacillati; phylum Actinomycetota; class Actinomycetes; order Pseudonocardiales; family Pseudonocardiaceae; genus Amycolatopsis; species Amycolatopsis camponoti. The sequence continues at coordinate 2,046,697 of NZ_CABVGP010000001.1, forward strand.
ACGCGCGGCTGCTGCACGCCGGTGACAGTCACCGTGCGGACGCCGTCGATCTTGCGCAGCTCCGGCGCGACCTGGTCGGTCAGCGCGGGCGCGAGCTGCTGCGGGTCACCGGCCGTGCCCGCGGCGACCAGGATCACCGGCAGGTCGTCGGTGCTACCGGCGGACACGGACGGGTCGGAGTTCTGCGGCAGCCGCGGGCGGACCTGGTTCACCGCCTGCTGGATCCGCGAGACGGCCGCGTCGAGGTCGGTGCCGAACGCGAACTGCGTGACGACGCGCGAGACGCCGTCCGAGCTGGTCGAGTTGATCTCTTCGAGGCCCTTGAGCCCCTGCAACGCGCCTTCGAGGGGTTCGGTGACCTGGCGGTCGACCGCGTCCGGCGACGCCCCCGCGTACGCCGTGACGATCTGGGCCTGCGGGAACTGCAGCGACGGGAACAGCTGCTGCTTGATCTGCGGCAGCGCGAAAGCACCGAAACCGACGACCACCAGCGCGAGCAGGCCGATCAGGCTTCGGTTGCGCAGGCTCAATCTGGCCAGCACGGACATGACTTCGACAACCCCCTCGGGAACGACGCGGCGACCGACGCCTGCGTCAGTGACCGGCCGAGCTTCCCATGTCCGACCTGAGGGGCGACTCAGTCTGGGGGTGGATTCCGGGTCGTCCCTGGGGAGGAGACGCGACCCTGAGCAGCGCTGGGTGCCGGGTCGGGCGCGCTCGGTGACGGCTCGTCCTCTTCGGACGGTCCGGCGTCCTCGTCCGGCGCGTCACCGTTGGACGAGACCTCTTCGGGACGCGGGCGCCGCAGCGGGGTGGTCGTGCGCTCCCACAGCTTCCGGCCTTCTTCGGTGCGCAGCCGCTCGGACGCGCGTTCCATCTCCAGCCGCCGCCACTTGCGCCGCTGCCGCCGGGTCGCCTTCGCCGGCCACAGCTCCTGGATCGCGCTGTTGAAGTAGGCCCCGCCGACCACGGCCAGCCCGATGAAGAACATCAGCAGCAGGAACGCGATCGGCGCGGCGAGCGCGCCGTAGGTGTAGCCGGTCTTGGTGATCCAGTTCAGGTAGACGCGCAGGCCGACCGAGGAGAGCAGGAACACGACCATCGCGAGCACGGCGCCGGGCAGCCCGCGGTGCCACGGCAGCTTCCGCGGCAGGGCGAGCTTGTACAGCGTGGTCAGCGCGAGGGTGATCATGATCCCGAGGGTCGGGAAGTACAGCGCGCTCACCCACGAGGTGACCGTCGGGCGCCACTCGGTGGGGAAGAACTCCGGCAGCAGGTCGGGGCCGATCGCCAGCAGCGGCAGCCCGACGACCAGGATGACGAGGCCGCACAGGTACAGCAGCAGCGCGAAGATCCGCTGCCAGACGTCGTTGCGGACGCCGTACTGGTCGTGGGCGACGGTGATCGCGTCCACGAACGACGACATCGCCGACGAACCCGCCCACAGCGAGATCAGGAAGCCCACCGAGACGATCTCGCCCTTGCCGACGGTGAGGATGCTGTTCACGGTCGGCTCGATGATGTCGTGGACGGCGTTGGCGCTGAAGACCGTCTTGCAGAAGCCGATGATCCGGTCGTGCACCTGGGTGACGACGTCCTGCCCGAACCACTCGCCGACGAAGCCCAGGCTGCCGAGCAGCCCCAGCAGCAGCGGCGGCAGCGACAGCGTCTGCCAGAAGGCCGCCTCGGCGGCCTCGGAGAAGATGTTGCCCTCCCAGGCCTTGGCGAGCGTGCGCGTGACGAGGCGCCACGGCCCCCTGCGGGCCACCTTCGTCGCTGCGGACGGCTGAACCTCACCCATGACGTGTCCAGCATGGTCCATCCGTGCTGATTTGGCTCGTCACCGTGCCTGCGCCCGGGCGTGTCGGGGGACATCACCCGTGCCGGTGCCGGGAACTGTCGGACCCGGCCGGTAGACTCGCTCCAGTGCCCTCACCGCAGTCGCCACGCCGGTCGTCCTGGCCGAAGTCGGTACCACAGTGAGGGTTTTCGCACGTCACAGCACTTGAGGCACGTGAGCGAGGGGGAGGACCGGCGATGACGGAGACGCAGCTCGGGGCGCCTCCCGCGGAGAAGGACTCGACCGCGCGCCCGCTGCGGGCGTGGCAGCGGCGGGCGCTCACGAAGTACCTGACGCGCAAGCCGAAGGACTTCCTCGCGGTGGCGACGCCCGGTGCCGGCAAGACGGTGTTCGGCCTGCGGATCGCCGCCGAGCTGCTGAGCGACCGCACGATCGAGGCCGTCACCATCGTCACCCCGACCGAGCACCTCAAGCACCAGTGGGCGTCGGCGGCGGCGATGGCCGGGATCCAGATCGACTCGAACTTCCGCAACACCACCGGCGTCACGTCGTCGGACTACAACGGTGTCGCGCTCACGTACGCGCAGGTCGCGGCGCACCCGACGTTGCACCGCGTGCGCACCGAGAACCGCAAGACGCTGGTGATCCTCGACGAGATCCACCACGGTGGCGACGCCAAGTCGTGGGGCGACGCGATCCGCGAGGCCTTCACCCCGGCCGTCCGGCGGCTGTCGCTGACCGGGACGCCGTTCCGGTCCGACGACTCGGCCATCCCGTTCGTCACCTACGAGCCGGACTCCGGCGGCTTCCAGCGCAGCAAGGCCGACCACTCGTACGGCTACGCGGACGCGCTGGCCGACGGCGTGGTCCGGCCGGTCGTCTTCCTCGCCTACTCGGGTGAGGCCTCCTGGCGCACCAGCGCGGGGGAGGAGTTCACAGCGCGGCTCGGCGAGCCGCTGACGGCGGAGCAGAACGCCCGCGCGTGGCGCACGGCCCTCGACCCGGCGGGCGAGTGGATCCCGGCGGTGCTGCACGCGGCCGACACGCGGTTGTCGCAGGTCCGCCAGAGCGTGCCGGACGCCGGCGGGCTGGTGATCGCCACCGACCAGGAGTCGGCGCGCGCGTACGCGAAGATCCTGGAGCGGCTTTCGGGCGAGACTCCGACGCTGGTGCTCTCGGACGACCCGAAGGCCTCGGGCCGGATCAAGGAGTTCTCCGAGACGAACGAGCGCTGGATCGTGGCCGTCCGCATGGTCTCGGAAGGCGTCGACGTCCCGCGGCTGGCGGTGGGCGTGTACGCGACGAGCGCTTCGACCCCGCTGTTCTTCGCCCAGGCGATCGGCCGGTACGTGCGAGCCCGGAAGAAGGGCGAGACGGCGAGCGTGTTCCTGCCGTCGGTCCCGGTGCTGCTTGAGCTGGCCAGCGAGCTGGAGGCGCAGCGCGACCACGTGCTCGGCAAGCCCCACCGGGAGAAGGAAGGCTGGGAGGACGAGCTCCTCGCCCAGGCCAACCGCACCGAGGACGAGCCGGGCGAGGAGGAGAAGGCGTTCACCTCGCTGGGCGCCTCGGCCGAGCTCGACCAGGTCATCTACGACGGCAACTCGTTCGGCACGGCGGTGTTCTCGGGCTCCGACGAGGAGCAGGAGTACCTCGGCCTGCCGGGGCTGCTGGAGCCCGACCAGGTGCGCGCGCTGCTGCGGAAGCGGCAGGAAGAGCAGATCGCCGACGAGAAGCGCCGCAAGCCCGCGAAGGAAGAGGCCGCCCCGGCCCCGGCCCGCCCGCAGTCGGTGAGCGAGCGCCTCGGCGCGTTGCGCAAGGAGCTGAACGCGCTGGTGGGCATGTACCACCACCGCACGAAGAAGCCCCACGGCGCGATCCACAACGAGCTGCGCCGCGTGTGCGGCGGCCCGGTGACGGCGATGGCGACGGTCGAGCAGCTCGAGGAACGGATCGTCACCCTCCGGACCTGGTGAGGCCCGACCGGCTCTGAGCGCAGCTCGTCCACGCGTCGGGTCCGGCGGCTCCTCGGAGACCCGCGATGTCGCCCGAGAGGCTGAACCCGCTCGTCACCGTCCGTTCCACCGAGGCCGCGCCGGACCTTCCACAAGTCCGTGACGTTGCGTGCCCGATCGGTCGTCTCCCGGCTGCCCCCGCGTCCCCCGGGCGGTGGTGCTTCGGGCACCTTCGGGTCCGAAGTTCGCAAGTCGGCGACCAATCCGGGGCGTTTGCCGTGGGTTCACCACCACTTCCCGGCGGATCGCGCTGGGTGTACACCTCCGGAGTATCTTCAGCTCGCTAGGAAACCTGGATGTAACACACCGTGAGTGCTGGCGATCACATCGTCAGCGGATCTACTCTTTCCGGGCGATACCCAGCCTGTGTTGCCGAACCGTGTCCAATTGGTGTCATTTAATCGATCCAGCTATCTTCCCCGCAGCCGCTCAGCGGCATATGTTGTCGCCCACAACATATGCGCGTCGGTGCGCCGGGACCCTTCCGGATCACCGCCTCGCAGGGCCCGAGACGACGTCGACGGCCCACTCGTCACAATGCTTGGATCCGGAAGGAACGAGGATGCGCAGCAGAACCCTTACCCTCCTCGCCGCCACGGTGAGCACCGGCTTGGTGCTGACCGCTTGCGGTGCAAACAGTTCGGACAGCGGGGGCACGGGGAGCAACTCCGCTTCCTCGTCCGCCCCGGCCGCCGCCGGTGGTGCCTCCGGCAAGGTCGGTGTCATCCTGCCGGAGACCGCCACCTCGGCCCGCTGGGAGGCGTTCGACAAGCCGATGCTGACCGCCGCGCTGACGGCGCAGGGCTTCGAGGTCGACGTCCAGAACGCCCAGGGTGACAACCAGAAGTTCTCGACGCTGGCGGACGGCTTCATCAGCTCCGGCGTCAAGGTCCTGATCATCGCCCCCGGTGACCCGGCCGTCGGTTCCGCGGTCGAGGCCAAGGCCAAGACGGCCGGCATCCCGGTCATCGACTACGACCGCCCGAGCCTCGGTGGGTCCGCCGGCTACTACGTCTCGTTCGACAACGAGAAGGTCGGCCAGCTGCAGGGCCAGGCCATGGCCGACGCGCTGAAGAGCAAGGCGGGTGCGGGTGTCGTCCAGATCGAGGGCGCGCCGACCGACAACAACGCCACGCTGTTCACCAAGGGCCAGGACTCCGTCCTCGAGCCGCTGTTCTCGGCGGGCACCCTGAAGCGCATCCAGAAGCAGCCGATCAACGACTGGGACAACCAGCTCGGCGGCACGACGTTCGAGCAGATCTTCACCGCCAACGGCGGCAAGGTCGACGGCGTCGTCGCGGCGAACGACGGCCTGGCCGGCGCGGTCATCACCATCCTCAAGAAGAACGGCCTCAACGGGAAGGTCCCGGTCACCGGCCAGGACGCGACCGCCGACGGCCTGATGGCGGTCATGCGCGGCGACCAGTACATGACGGTCTTCAAGCCGATCAAGGAAGAGGCCGAAGCCACCGCCAAGCTGGCTGCCGCACTGGCCAAGGGTGACACCGCCGGTGCCGACGCCATCGCGACCGCGAAGCTGCACGACCCGACCGGCAACCGCGACATCAAGTCCGTGCTGCTGACCCCGACGACGATCCTGGCGAAGGACGTCAAGACGGTCGTGACCCAGGGCTACGTGAAGGCGACCGAGATCTGCGGTGGCGACCTCGCCGCCAAGTGCAGCTCGCTCGGCATCTCCTGACCTGCCCGTAACACCCAAGAACAGCCGGGCCGGGACGCGCACCCCGACGGCGCGTCCCGGCCCGGTCCCCACTCCCCGTTCGCGGGGATCGCCTGGCCCCAGCGGCGGCAGAGGGCATCGGAAATTCGGAGAAATGCCATCCATGAGTGAGCCCATCCTCGAGATCAAGGGCCTGAACAAGAGCTTCGGCCCCGTCCACGTCCTCCACGACGTGGACTTCGACGTGCGCGCGGGCGAAGTCACCGCCCTGGTCGGCGACAACGGCGCCGGCAAGTCGACCCTCGTCAAGTGCATCGCCGGCATCCACCCGTACGACTCGGGGGCCGTGCGGTTCAACGGCGAGGACACCCACATCCGCGGCCCGCGCGACGCGGCGGACCTCGGCATCGAGGTCGTCTACCAGGACCTCGCGCTCGCCGACAACCTCGACATCGTCCAGAACATGTTCCTCGGCCGCGAGCGCGGCAATTCGTGGAAGCTGGACGAAGCCAGCATGGAGAAGGCCGCCCGCGAAACGCTGGCCTCGCTCTCGGTCCGGACCGTCAAGTCCGTGCGCACCCCGGTTTCCTCGCTGTCCGGTGGTCAGCGGCAGACCGTGGCCATCGCGAAGTCGGTGCTGTGGAACAGCAAGGTCGTCGTCCTCGACGAGCCGACCGCCGCCCTCGGCGTCGCGCAGACCCGGCAGGTGCTCGACCTCGTCCGCCGGCTCGCCGAGCAGGGCCTGGGGGTCGTGCTGATCAGCCACAACATGGCCGACGTGTTCGAGGTCGCCGACCGCATCTCCGTCCTCTACCTCGGCCGGCTCGTCGCCGAGGTGCACACGAAGGACGTGAGCCACGGCCAGATCGTGGAACTGATCACCGCTGGTCGCTCCGGTGACCTCGGCCTGGCCCGGCCCGAAGCCGTGGTCCTGTGAGCGGGAAGAAAGAACCGGAAATGACTGAAACTCCTGCCAAGCACGAGGTCGGTACCCCGGCCGCGGAAGCGCTCGCGCAGACCCAGAACCCCACCGCGGCGATCACCGACTTCGGCATCGACACGACATCGATGTCAACCGGGGAAGCCGTCCGCGACTACTTCGCCCGCATCCGCGCCGGTGAGCTCGGCTCGTTGCCGTCGTTGTTCGGCCTGCTCGTGCTGGTGATCCTGTTCAGCGCGCTGTCGGACAACTTCTTCACGCTGGCCAACATCGCCAACGTGTTCCCGCAGGGCGCGGGCGTGATCATCATCGCGATGGGCATCGTCTTCGTGCTGCTGCTCGGCGAGATCGACCTCGCGGCCGGTGTGGCGTCCGGCACCGCCGCGTCGGTGATGGCCCTGCACTACGTCCATGCGGGCAATTTGCTGGGCACCTTGGGCTCCGGCGTGTTCATCACGTTCATCGCGGTCCTCGCCGCGGCCATGCTGCTCTCGGCCTACCAGCGGATCTGGGGTGGCGCAGTGCTGTCGCTGATCGGCCTGCTGATCGTCGCGATCGGCGTCCCCGCCAACGCCTGGCTGGAGATCGTGCTGGCCATCTGCGTCGGCACCTCGATCGGCTGCATCACCGGCTTCCTGGTGTCGAAGATCGGCATGCCGTCCTTCGTCGTGACGCTGGCGCTGTTCATCGTGTGGCAGGGCGTCCTGCTGCAGTTCATCGGTGAGGGCGGCACGATCGGCATCACCAACTCGGACGTCCTGTACAAGATCGCCAACGGCAACCTGAACGTCCTCGGCAGCTGGATCTTCTTCCTCGTCGCCGCCGGCGGGTTCGCGGCGATCACGCTGCTCAGTCACTTCCGGCGGCTCCAGCGCGGCCTGGTCGTCCAGCCGACGACGCTGGTGCTGATCAAGGTCGGCGCGCTCGTCGTGCTGTCGGCGGTGGGGACCTGGCTGCTGACGATCAACCGCTCGCCGAACAAGGCGGTCGTCACGATCCAGGGCATCCCGTACGTCATCCCGATCATGCTGGTGCTGCTGGTGGCCGGGACCTACGTGCTCAACCGGACCAAGTACGGCCGGTACGTCTACGCGGTCGGCGGCAACAAGGAAGCCGCCCGCCGTGCCGGTATCGACGTGCCGAAGATCCGGGCCAGCGTGTTCGTCATCGGCTCGGCGGTCGCGGCCATCGGCGGCATCGTCGCCGCGTCGAAGGTCGGCTCGGTCAGCCCGCAGTCCGGTGGCCTCAACACGCTGCTGTACTCGGTCGGCGCGGCCGTCATCGGCGGCACGTCGCTGTTCGGCGGCAAGGGCCGCGTGGCCGACGCCGTCGTCGGTGGTCTCGTGATCGCCGTGGTCATCAACGGCCTGGGCCTGCTCAAGCAGCCGGCCGCGGTGGTCAACATCGTCACCGGTCTGGTCCTGTTGCTCGCCGCCACGGTCGACGCGCTGTCCCGGCGCCGCGCGGCTGCGTCGACGCGCTGAACCAGCCTGGCATGATCAAGCCTGTGTCCAGCTCACCCGTTGCTCGACCGGACGAGGTGCGCCGGCACAACCGCACGACCCTGCTCCGCCTGCTGCACGTCGGCGGGCCGAGCACCCGGGCGACCCTGGCCACGCAGCTGGGGCTCAACCGGAGCACGATCAAGACCCTCGTCGACGGGCTGGCGGAAGCCGGCGTCGTCGAGGAGAAGGTGCCGAGGCCGGGACGAGGGGCGGGCCGCCCCTCGCTCCTGGTCCTGCCCCAGCCGCACGCGGCGGTCGTGCTCGCGGTCGACCTGCAGGTCGAGCACGTCGCGATCGCCCTGGTCGGGCTGGGTGGCCAGATCCTGGGCCGCAACAGCTGGAACCTGCGGGGCCGGATGGGGCAGCCCGACGAGGTCATCACGCACGTCATCGAGTCGACCGCCATCCTGGCGAGCGACCTCGACGTGACCCCGGTGGCCGCCGGGGTGTCCGTGCCGGGCGTCGTCCGGCGGGCGGACGGGCACGTGCACGAAGCCCCGAACCTGCGCTGGACCGACGTCGCGCTCGGCGAGCGGCTCGGCGCGGTCTTGCAGATCCCGATCCTGGTCGGCAACGACGCCGAGTTCGGCGCGGTCGCCGAGCACCTGCGCGGCGCGGCCCGCGGGGCGTCCGACGTGGTGTACATCTCGGCGGACGTCGGGGTCGGCGGCGGCGTCATCGCCGAGGGTTCGGCGCTGCGCGGCGGCTCCGGCTACGTCGGCGAGATCGGGCACATGGTGATCCGCCCGGACGGGCGGGACTGCTACTGCGGCAGCAGCGGCTGCTGGGAGACCGAGGTCGGCGAGGCGGCGCTGTGCCGGGCGCTCGGCCTGCCGGAGGACACCCCGCGCGGGGCGATCCTGTTCGAGCTGCGCGAGCTCGGCCGGAACCCGGAGGTCGCGCTGACGCGGCTGGCGGAGTTCGCCGAGTGGCTGACCCTGGGGTTGATCAACGTCGTCAACCTGCTCGGACCGCAGCTGGTGATCCTCGGCGACCTGCTGACGGTGCTGCCGGAGGCGGTGCTGCGGCACGTCGGCACGGAGGTTCGCCGGCGCAGCCTGGTGAGCCGCGCGGTCGGCGGCACCCGGATCATCAGCTCGGCGCTGGGGGCCGATGTGAAGCTGCTGGGCGCCGCGGAAGTGGCGTTCGAAGTCGTGCTGGATTCTGTCTGATTTCCTGTCCGGTTTTGTGTCCGGAATCACGGTCTTTCGCGGCCGTACCGTGATATCGGCCACGCATTGTGCAAGTTGCAGACTGTGCAGGTTTCAGCTGCGCGGGTTTCAAGAAAACGCGAAGGCGGCCGGTGCCTGTGCGCACCGGCCGCCTTTTCGCTTGTCTGGGTTACCGCTGGATGTCGGCGGACAGTTCCTTGAGCTTGGCCTCGTGCTCGCGGGCGTGGTGCCCGCAGAAGAGCAGTTCCCCACCCTTGCTGAGGATGGCTCGTACCTGAGCTGCAGCTCCACACCGGTCACAGCGGTCGGCAGCGGTCAGTTCGGGGCGGGTGAGCGTCGGCGTTGTCATGGGGGTCTCCCTCCGTCCCGGCACCGGTTGCCCGGTGCCATCGATCCAGCTACGCCCACATCGGGACTGATGCCGGTGGCGGCGATCGCCTTCGGCTCCGCGGTGTTCGTGCTTCCACTCTTCCAGACGTTCGGCGGCTCGCAAGTGTTCCCGCGCCGGTGGGGACCTGAGTCACGCCGATTTACCCCGTATGCCGTAGCGGCGTCCCGCAATGTAGGAGACGAATATCCGGAGAGTTACGTTTTCCGTGGTCAGGCACCATGGACTCGTGAGCACACAGACTTCGCCGAGGAGGCTTTCCGCGGTACCCGCCCCGCTGTTGTTCGTTCTCAGCGGAATTTCCATGTACGCCGGAGCGGCCATCGCGGTCGGCCTTTTCGGCCACGCGACCCCGGCCGGCATCGCCTGGCTCCGCTGCCTGGGCGCGGCGGTGGTCCTCCTGGCCTGGCGGCGCCCGGGGCGCGCGGCCTGGCGCGGCCGCCGGCTGGTGCTGGCGATCGCGTTCGGCATCGTGACGGCGGGCATGAACGTGCTCTTCTACGAGGCGATCGCCCGCCTCCCGCTGGGGACGGTGGTGGCGATGGAGTTCCTCGGCCCGGTCCTGGTGGCCGCGTTCGGGTCCCGCTCACCGCGCGACGTGCTGGCGGTGGTCCTGGTGGCGTGCGGCGTGGTGGCGATCGCCGATGTCCAGCTGTCGGGGTCCGTGATCGGTGTCGTGTTCGCGCTGGGCGCGGCGGCGGCGTGGGCGGGGTACATCCTCCTGGGGAAGCGGGTGGCGTCGTCCGAGGGATCGGGCATCGACAGCCTGGCGATCGGCTTCGCGGCGGCGACGGTGGTGCTTTCTCCGCTGGCCTTCGGGACGGGTGAGGTGTGGTCTTCGCCTCGGATGCTGCTGCTCGGGGTGGGGGTCGGGGTGTTGTCGACGGTGGTGCCTTATGCGTTGGACCAGGTGGTGCTGCGCCGGCTGGGACAGGCGCGGTTCGCGGTGCTGCTGGCGTTGCTGCCGGTGACGGCGGGAGTGATGGGGTTCGTGTTGCTGGCCCAGGTGCCTTCGCCGGTGGAAGCGGCGGGGACTTTGGCTGTGGTCGGTGGGGTGGCTTTGCGGAGCCGGGATGAGGCTGTTCGGCCTGGTCCGGAGCCGCCGGGGTGAGTGGTCGCTGGTGGCGGGTTGCGGGATCGGCCGGGTTGCCGGGCTGATGGCCGCTGAGCTGCCGGGGCTGCCGGCTACCGGCGCAGGGCCGATCGCTGTCGGGCCGCCGGGGTTGCTGGCCGCCGGTTTGCCGGAGCTGCTGGGCTGACGGCCGCTGAACTGTCGGGCCGTTGCTGGCCGCCGGTTTGCCGGAGCTGCTGGGCTGACGGCCGCTGAACTGTCGGGCCGCCGGGGTTGGTGGCGTCGGGACCGCCGGGTTGACCGCGCCGGTTTGTCGGAACAACCAGGCTGACGGCCGCTGAGCTGCAGGGGTGCCGGGCCGATGGCGCCGAGTTGCCCACAGGCCGTCCGTGATGTGGACAACCCGGCCCCGACCGGGGCTTGCCGCGGGTTTCCGTCGGGCGCCGCCGATACGCTGGAGCGGGGACGGACCCCCTGGGAAGGGTGGGCCGCGCCCCCGGGCCGGAGGAGGCGGGTGCCATGACCAAGGCGGCGTCAGCCGCGGCGAAGGACTTCGCCGCCGCCGGGGTGGGTGGGGTTCACCTCGCCTGGGCCGACAACAACGGAATCCCGCGCTCGCGCATCGTCCCCATCGGTGGCCTCGCCGATGCCGCCACGCGGGGGGTCGGGGCCACCTCGCTCTTCGCCGTCTTCGACAGCCATGACGCCATCACCTACGGGCACGCCGGCCTCTCGACCCCCTCCGGGGACGTCCGGCTCGTGCCCGTCGTCGAGCGGCTGCGGCGGCTCGCCGGGCAGCCCGCGCTCGCCTGGGCGCCCGTCCGGCAGCTCACCCAGAGCGGCGATCCCTGGCCCTACTGCCAGCGTGCCGTCCTCGAAGCGCAGGTCGCCGAGGGTGCGCGCCGCGGGCTCGAGTTCCGGGCCGGTTACGAGCTCGAGTTCGCCGTCGCTCCCGCCGGCAGCACCGATGTCGTCACCTCGCCCGGGCACCCCGGGCCCGCCTACAGCCCGCACGCCCTCGTCGGGCTCGACGGCTTCGTCGCCGCCCTCCTGCACGACTTCGCCGCCAACGGCCTGCGGATCGGCCAGCTGCACGCCGAGTACGGCGTGGCGCAGCTCGAGCTGTCACTGGCCGCCACCGATCCGGTTTCCGCCGCCGACGACCAGCTGCTGGCCCGGCAGACCATCCACGCCGCCGCACACGCGCACGGCCTCGTCGTCAGCTTCGCGCCGCTGATCGGACTCGGCGCGGCCGGCAACGGCTGGCACCTGCACACCTCCGTCCGCCGCAAGGGCCGCAACCTCCTCGACGACGAAAGCGGCGTCCCGACCGGTGACGGCGCCGGCTACCTCGCCGGCCTGCTGCGGGACCTGCCGGCGTTGACCGCGATCACCGCCCCGAGCGTCCCGTCGACCCTGCGGCTGCGCCCCGGCTACTTCGCGGGCGCGTACGCGTTCTGGGGCGTCGAGAACCGGGAGGCGCCGCTGCGGTACGTCCCGGGCTCGCAGCTGCTGGGCGCCGACCACGCGAACGTCGAGCTCAAGACGTCGGACGCCTCCGCCAACCCCTACCTCGCCCTCGCCGTGGTGCTGGCCGCCGGGATGGCCGGCATCGCCGACGCCGCCGCGCTGCCCGCCCCGATCGCCGAAGACCCGGGCGGCTGGACGGAAGGCGAGCGGGAGACGCGCGGCGTGCGCCGGCTGCCGGCCGACACCGCCGGGCAGGACGCCGCCCTGACGGCGTCGCCGCGGGTCGCCGGGGTGCTCGGCGACGACCTGCTCGGGGCCTTCCGCGCCGTCCGGGCGTCCGACGCGGCGTGGGCCGCGGAGCGCACGGCCGACGAAATCGTCGCCGCGCACCTGTGGCTTTATTGAGGCTGGGACAATGGACCCGACGAATCCGGGAAACCGCTGAGGGGACCGATGTCTTCGGGGATCGACGGCGGACAGCTCGACCTGTCCGGGGTGCGGTGGCTGCCGGGCGGGGCCCGGCTGGCCGCGATCGCCCAGGCGGAGCTGCCGCAGAAGGACGGCCTGGCCGCGGCGTTCTGCGGGCTCGCGGCCCTGCGCGCGGCCGGGCTCGACGTGCCCGACCAGGACACCGTCGCGCTCGCCGCGGGCACGGTCCGCGGGCCGGTCGTGCGCCCGCCGGGCGAGGCCGGCCGCGCGGAGTTCCGGTTGTCCGTGCCGCACGTCGACGACCCGGCCGCGGCGGGCACGCGGGTGTCCGGGCTGGCGACGGCCGTCCGCGCGCTGTCGGGTGGCGCTCTCGCGGCGGTACCGGTGACGGGGGAGTGGACCACCGAGACGCTCTTCGACCTGCTGATCGGGCTGTGGGACGTGCCGCGCGTCGCGGTGATCGCCCGGATCGACGGCGCCGAGCTGGGCGCCCACGACACCCCGGAACGCGCGCTGCTCGACTACCTCGACACCGGTGTCCCGCCACTGTGGACGTCCCGCTGGCGCCCGCCGGGTGGCCACTTCGTGCTCGTGGCCGGGGTCCGCATCGGCGCGGAGGGCACGCTGCTGTCCGTTGTGGACACTTATCCGTCGTTCGGGGACAACGGGATCCACGACCAGCCCGTCGAGTGGGTCGCCGCGGCGCTGGCCGGGCTGGGCGTGCTGGTGGTCGTCGACGCGGACCAGGTCGCCGTGACGCGCGAGGCGGCCCGCGTCGCCGGCCTCGCTCCGTCGGCGTGGGACTGACCTCGCCGGCGTTCTCCGGCGCGAAGCGGGAATGGCGGCGGCCGTAGGCGAAGTAGATGACCAGGCCGATCGCCAGCCACACGGCGAACCGGATCCAGGTGAGCACGTTCAGGTTGAGCATCAGGTACAGGCACGCCAGCGCCGCCACGACCGGGACCACCGGCGAGAACGGCACGCGGAACGGCCGGTCCAGGTCGGGGCGACGGCGGCGCAGCACCGGCACCGCGACGGCCACGATGATCATCGCCGACAGCGCGCCGATGCTCACCATGTCGGCCAGCTCGGAGATCGGGATGAACGCGGCCAGCACGGCGATCAGCACGGCGCCGCCGATGGTCATCCGGTGCGGGGTGCCCCAGCGCGGGTGGGTGCGGCCGAGCGCCTTCGGCAGCAGGCCGTCGCGGCCCATGGCGAAGCCGATCCGCCCGATCGTGACGAGCTCGACCATCATCACCGACGTCAGCCCGGTCACCGCGCCGAGCGAGATGAGCGCGCCGACCCAGTGCTGGCCGACCTTGTCGAACGCGTCCGCCAGCGGCGCGCCCGTGTCGATGTCGGTGAACGGGATCATGCCGGTCAGCACGATCGACACGCCGATGTAGAGCAGCGCGCACACGCCGAGCGCGCCGAGGATGCCGACCCGGAGGTCCTTGCGCGGGTTCAGCGTCTCCTCGCCGAGGTTCGCGAGCGCCTCGAAACCGGTGTAGGCGAAGAAGACGATGGCGGCGGCGGTGACCATCCCGGCGATGCCGTAGACCGACTGCTCCAGGCCGAGCGCGGCCTGGACGATCGGCTGCTCCAGCACCGTCGAGCCGTTCGCGGGAGGCTGGGCCGGCGGGATGAACGGCGTCAGGTTCGCGCCCTTGACGAAGAACAGGCCGACGGCCAGCACCAGCACGCAGACGGCGACCTTCACGCAGACGAGCAGGTTGGTCAGCCAGGCCGACTCCTTGATGCCGAGCACGGCGACGACGGTCAGCACCGCGATGATCAGCACCGCCCCGACGTTCACCTTCGCGTCCTCGCCGAACCACTCCGGCGACAGCCCGAGCAGGTTGGCCAGGTAGCCGGACCAGCCGCGCGACACCACCGCGGCGCCGAGCGCGAACTCCAGCAGCAGGTCCCAGCCGATGATCCAGGCGAAGACCTCGCCGAGGGTGGCGAAGGCGTACGTGTAAGCACTTCCGGCGGTGGGGACGCTGGAGGCGAGCTCGGCGTAGCAGAGCGCCGCGAGCCCCGCGACGACCGCGCCGAGCACGAACGACAGCGTCACCGCGGGCCCGGCGTGCGTCTTCGCCTCGACGCCCGCGAGGGTGAAGATGCCGGTACCGATGATGATCCCGACGCCGAACCCGACCAGGTCGCGCCCGCGCAGCCGCCGCTTGAGCTCCCCGGAGTCCTGGCGCTTCAGGACGTCGTCCACGTTCAAGGTTCTCCGCACACCCATGAGGAGAAGTTAGAAGGTCACGGGATTTTTCGCAGAACGGTTCCAGGGTGACCTCCGTCGCGCGGATGGCGCGATCGGCCGGGCACCGGAATGCTGGGCCCGTGCCCGACGACATCCCCTCCCGCAGCGCCCTGCACCAGCTCGCCGACCGCTACGGCGTCGCCACCCGGTACGAGAACGCCGACCAGGTCTGGGTCGAGGTCGAAGACGACGTCGTCGTCGCCGTCCTCGGGCAGTTCGGGGTCGACGCCACCAGCGACGACGCGATCGCGCGGGCGCTCGATGTGCGGGAAACTCCCGGCAGGCTGCCGCCGACCATCGTCCTGAAGGAGGGCAGTACGCGGAGCCTCGGGACCAACGCCGAGATCTTCCTCGAAGACGGGGGCCGGCGCGTCACCGCCGGCGAGCTGCCCGCCGACCTGCCGCTGGGCTGGCACCGGATCGTCACCGCCGACCAGGACGTCGTGCTCGCCGTCGTCCCCGCGAAGCTGCCGGACGTCCCGCCGGCCTGGGGCTGGATGCTGCAGCTCTACGCCCTGCACTCGGCCGGGTCGTGGGGCATCGGCGACTACGCCGACCTCGCGACCTTCGCCGCCCGCTCGGCCTCGGAGCTGGACGCCGGCGTGCTTCTGGTCAACCCCGTGCAGGCCTTCAGCCCGGCCCACCCGGTCGAACGGTCGCCGTACTCGCCCGCGAGCCGGCGCTTCGCCAACCCGATCTACCTGCGTGTCACCGCGACCGAGACGTTCGAGCGGGCCGACGCGGCGACGCGGGAGGCGGTCGAGTCGCTGGTCCCGGACCGCGACGGCGAGCTCATCGACTACGACAAGGTCTGGACGGCGAAGCGCGCCGCCCTCGAGCTGCTGTGGCCGCACCGCGTCGAGGAGCTGCCCGAAGACCGGGACCTCGAAGACTTCGCCCTCTTCTGCGCCCTCGCCGAGCAGCACGGCGCCGACTGGCGGGAGT
Organism: Amycolatopsis camponoti; assembly: GCF_902497555.1. Lineage (NCBI taxonomy): Bacteria > Bacillati > Actinomycetota > Actinomycetes > Pseudonocardiales > Pseudonocardiaceae > Amycolatopsis > Amycolatopsis camponoti. The sequence continues at coordinate 2,062,387 of NZ_CABVGP010000001.1, forward strand.
GGCCGGAGCCGCTCCGGAACCCGGCCGGGCCCGAGGTCGAAAAAGCTCGCGAGGAGCTGAAGGACCGCGTCGGCTTCCACACCTGGCTCCAGCACCTCTGCCGGGAGCAGCTGGAAACCGCCCGGAAAGCGGCGAAAGACGCCGGGATGACCGTCGGGATCGTGCACGACCTGCCCGTCGGCGTGCACCCGGGCGGGGCCGACACCTGGGCCGCCCGGGACGTCTTCGCCGCCGACGTCCGTGTCGGCGCGCCGCCGGACGCCTTCAACCAGCAGGGCCAGGACTGGAACCTGCCGCCGTGGCGGCCGGACAAGCTCGCCGAGGCCGGGTACGCGCCCTTCCGGGACGTCATCCGGGGTGTCCTGCGCTACGCCGACGGCATCCGGGTCGACCACATCGCCGGGCTCTGGCGGCTCTGGTGGATCCCGCCGGGCGAGCCCGCGCACCGCGGCACGTACGTCCACTACGACGCCGAGGCCATGGTCGGCGTGCTCGCGCTGGAGGCGCACCGCGCCGGCGCGATCGTCGTGGGGGAGGACCTCGGGACCGTCGAGGAGACCGTCACCGAGACCATGCACGAGCGCGGCATGCTCAGCTCGGCCGTGCTCTGGTTCGAGCGCGACTGGGACGCGCCGGGCAAGCCGTTCACGCGCCCGGCCGAGTGGGACCCGGCGGCGATGGCCAGCATTTCCACGCACGACCTGCCGACGGTCACCGGCTGGCTGCGGGGCGAGCACGTCCGGGTCCGGGCCGAGCTGGGGCTGCTGGACCGGGGCGTCGAGGCCGAAGAAGAGGCGGCCGCCGCCGAACGTGAAGCTTTGTTCGAACTCGTTGCGCGCGAAGGGATCCCGGACGACGACCCGGTCGTCGCCTTGCACACGCTGCTCGCGGAGGCCGCGTCGCGGCTGGTGCTGACCTCGCCGGCGGACGTCGCGGGCCAGGTGCGGCAGCCGAATCTGCCCGGGACGGTCGACCAGTACCCTAACTGGCGGATTCCCCTTCCCGTCAGCGTCGACGGCTTCTTCACCGCGAAGGGGGTGCGCGCCGCGGTGGCCCCGCTGGCTGCGGCGCGTCCGTTGCCCGGGTAACGGGTACCCCCCGGCGCACGACCCCCGCAGTGATGCGCGTCCGCGAGTGCGGGCGCGCCCGGTACACCCTGTAACAGCTCGAGGAGACCCCAGTGCGGCCCTGGCCCGGAACGCCCTACCCGCTCGGCGCCACCTACGACGGAGTCGGGACGAACTTCGCCCTCTTCTCCGAGGTGGCCGAGCGAGTCGAACTGTGCCTGTTCGACGCCGAGGGCAACGAGACGCGGTACGCGCTCGAAGAGGTGGACGGCTTCGTCCACCACGGCTACCTGCTCAACGTCGGGCCCGGCCAGCGGTACGGCTTCCGGGTGCACGGCCCGTACGACCCGGCCCGCGGCCTGCGCTGCAACCCGAACAAGCTGCTCATCGACCCCTACGCGAAGGCCGTCTCGCACGGCGTGAAGTGGGACGAGTCGCTCTTCGGCTACCAGTTCGCCAACCCGGAGGAGCGCAACGACGACGACTCCGCCGGCCGGGTGCCGTACTCGCTGGTGGCGAGCCCGTTCTTCGACTGGGGCAACGACCGCCAGCCGAAGCGGCCGTACAACGAGACGGTCATCTACGAAGCGCACGTCAAGGGCATGACGGTGAACCACCCGTTCGTGCCCGAGGCGCTGCGGGGGACGTACGCCGGGATGGCGCACCCCGCCGTCATCGAACACCTGCAGAAGCTCGGCGTGACGGCGGTGGAGCTGCTGCCGGTGCACCAGTTCGTCTCCGACCACGGCCTGGAGGAGAAGGGCCTCACGAACTACTGGGGCTACAACACGATCGGCTACTTCGCGCCGCACGACTCCTACGCCGCGATGCCCGGCGAAGGCGGCCAGGTCCAGGAGTTCAAGGGCATGGTCAAGGCCTTCCACGAGGCCGGCATCGAAGTGATCCTCGACGTGGTTTACAACCACACCGCGGAGGGCAACCACCTCGGGCCGACCCTGTCGATGCGCGGCATCGACAACGAGGCCTACTACCGCGTGGTCGAGGGGGAGCCGGAGTACTACATGGACTACACCGGCACCGGTAACTCCCTCAACGTGCGCAACCCGCACACCCTGCAGCTGATCATGGACTCGCTGCGCTACTGGGTGACGGAGATGCACGTCGACGGCTTCCGCTTCGACCTCGCCTCGGCGCTGGCGCGCGAGTTCTACGACGTCGACCGGCTGTCCACGTTCTTCGACCTCGTGCAGCAGGACCCGATCGTGAGCCAGGTGAAGCTGATCGCCGAGCCGTGGGACGTCGGCCCGGGTGGCTACCAGGTCGGCAACTTCCCGCCCCTGTGGACGGAGTGGAACGGGCAGTACCGCGACACCGTCCGCGACTTCTGGCGCGGCGAGCCCTCGACGCTGGGTGAGTTCGCCTCGCGGATCACCGGCTCGTCCGACCTCTACCAGGACGACGGCCGCCGCCCGTTCGCGTCGATCAACTTCGTCACCGCCCACGACGGCTTCACGCTGCGGGACCTGGTGTCCTACAACGAAAAGCACAACGAGGCCAACGGCGAGGACGGCCGCGACGGCGCCGACGACAACCGGTCGTGGAACTGCGGGGTCGAGGGCGAGACCGACGACCCGGAGGTCAACGAGCTGCGCATCCGCCAGCAACGCAACATGCTGGCCACCGTGCTGCTGTCCCAGGGCGTGCCGATGGTCCTGCACGGCGACGAGTTCGGCCGCACCCAGCAGGGCAACAACAACGTCTACTGCCAGGACTCCGAGCTGTCCTGGATGGACTGGGAGCTGGCCACCGAGCACGCCGACCTGGTGCGGTTCACCGGCGGGGTGAGCGCGTTCCGGCACCAGCACCCGGTGTTCCGCCGCCGCCGGTTCTTCCAGGGCGGCCCGGTCGGCAAGGGCGACAAGCTCGGCGACATCGCCTGGTTCACCCCGGCCGGCGAGGAGATGACCGAGCAGAACTGGGACGACGGCTTCGGCAAGGCGGTCGTCGTCTTCCTCAACGGCCAGGCGATCCCCGACCTCGACCCCCGCGGGATGCACGTCGAGGACGACTCGTTCCTGCTCGCGTTCAACGCCCACTACGAGGACATCGACGCCAAGCTCCCGGGCAACGGCTACGGCCAGGCCTGGACGGTCGTCATCGACACCGCGACGGGCGAGGTCGAGCCGCGCGAACCGAAGTCCATCGAAGGCGGCGGCCAGTTCACGCTGCCCGCCCGGTCCCTGATCGTGCTGCAGCGAACGGAGCCCGCATGACGGTGCCGGAGTCGACCTACCGGGTGCAGCTGCGCCCGGAGTTCCCCTTCAGCGAAGCGGCGGAGATCGCCGGCTACCTGCGAGACCTGGGCGCCGGCGCGCTCTACGCGTCGCCGGTGCTCGACGCGGCACCCGGCTCGACCCACGGCTACGACGTCGTCGACCCGACGCGCGCGCGGCCGGAGCTGGGCGGCGAGGCGGCTCGCGCGGCGCTGAGCGCGAAGCTGAAGGAGCTCGGGCTCGGCCTGGTCGTCGACATCGTGCCGAACCACATGTCGGTCGAGGTGCCGAAGGTCAACCGGTGGTGGTGGGACGTGCTCACGCACGGCCGCGACTCGGAGTTCGCGTCCTTCTTCGACGTCGACTGGGCACGCGGGCCGCTCCTGCTGCCGGTGCTCGGCGACGATGACGCCGTCTCGGAGCTGACCGTCGAGGGCGACGAGCTGGTTTATTACGACCACCGCTTCCCGATCGCCCCCGGCACGGGAAGCGGGACACCGCAAGAGGTCCACGAGCGCCAGCACTACCGCCTGATCGGCTGGCAACGCGGCAACGCGGAGCTGACCTACCGCCGGTTCTTCGACATCACGAACCTGGCCGCGGTCCGCGTCGAAGACCCGACGGTGTTCGCCGAGACGCACGGCGAGGTCCTGCGCTGGGTCGCCGACGGCGACGTCACCGGCCTGCGCGTCGACCACCCGGACGGCCTCGCCGACCCGGGCGGCTACTTCCGGCGGCTGCGGGAGAACGCGCCGAACGCGTGGATCGTGGCGGAGAAGATCCTGCACCCCGGCGAGCCGCTGCCGCAGAGCTGGCCGGTCGACGGCACCACCGGCTACGACGCCCTGCGCGAGATCGCCGGCGTCTTCGTCGACCCGGCCGCCGAGCCCGACTTCACCGCGCTGGCCACGGAGCTGGGCGTGAAGACCGGCTACCACCGCGTCGAGGCCGAGGCCCGGCGCCTGGTCACCGAGCACATCCTGGTCGCCGAGGTCCGGCGGATCGCCGCGCTGCTGCCCGACATCGACCCGGAGCAGGCCCGGCAAGCCGTCGCCGAGACCATGGTCGCTTTCCCCGTCTACCGCTCCTACCTGCCCGAAGGCGCGGCGAACTGGGCGGCCGCGATCGACGGGGCCCGCCAGGCGCGGCCCGACCTCGCCGACGCGCTGCTCATCCTCGACGCCTACGTGCGCAAGAACCCCGAGAGCGAGCTGGCCACCCGGATCCAGCAGACGTCCGGCATGGTCGTGGCCAAGGGCACCGAGGACACGACGTTCTACCGCTACACCCGCTTCGCCGCGCTGAACGAGGTCGGCGGCAACCCGGACCGGTTCGGCCTCGGCGTCGAGGAGTTCCACCGCCTGGCAGCCGAGCGCGAAGCCGGGCACCCGGCCTCGATGACGACGCTGACCACGCACGACACCAAGCGCTCGGAGGACACCCGCGCGCGGATGGCGGTGCTTGCGGAGGTGCCCGGCGAGTTCGCCGAGGCCGTCCGCCGGTGGACCGCGCGACGCGGCATCGACGAGCCGTCGCTGAACCTCCTGGCCTGGCAGACGCTGGTGTCGACCTGGCCGATCGAGCCGGCCCGGCTGCGGGACTACCTCGACAAGGCGGCCAAGGAAGCCAAGCTCCGGACCAGCTGGACCAGCCACGACGAGGCGTTCGAGGCCGACGTCGCGGCGTGGCCCGAAGACGTCCTCGGCGACGCCGAGCTGGCGTCCGACGTCGAGGCGTTCGTCGCGCGCATCGAAAAAGCGGGGTACGCGAACTCGCTCGGCCAGAAGCTGGTGCAGCTGACCGCGCCCGGCGTCCCGGACGTCTACCAGGGCACCGAGCTCTGGGACTTCTCCCTGGTCGACCCGGACAACCGCCGCCCGGTCGACTACGCGGTCCGCCGCGAAATCCTGGCCCGCGTCCTCGACGGCGAGCTGCCGGAGATCGACGCGTCGGGCGCGGCGAAGCTGCTCGTGGTGCACAAGGCGCTGCGGCTGCGCCGCGAACACCCGGCGCTGTTCCGCGGCTACCGGCCGCTGCGGGCCGAAGGAGCCGCGGCCGAGCACTGCCTGGCCTTCACCCGGAGCGCGGACCTGGCGGTCGCGGTGACGCGGCTGCCGATCGGCCTCGAAGCCGCCGGCGGCTGGCGCGACACCGTGCTCCCGCTGCCGGCCGGCGTCTGGACCGACGTCCTGACCGGCCGCGACGTCACCGGCGAGCCCGCCGTCCTGTTCGAGCGGTACCCCGTCGCGTTGCTGGTGCGAGGAGACGCATGAGGTTCAGCGTGTGGGCGCCGTCCGCCCGCCGGGTCCGGGTGACCGTCGACGCCGGCGTGCACGAGATGACCGCCGGCGACGGCGGCTGGTGGCACGCCGAGGCCGAGGGGATCAACTACGCCTTCGTCCTCGACGACTCCGACGACCGCCTGCCCGACCCGCGGTCGCGGTGGCAGCCCCACGGCGTCCACCGCGAGTCGCGCGTCTACGACCACGGCGAGTTCGAGTGGACCGACGACGCGTGGCACGGCCGGCAGCTCCCGGGCGGGGTCGTCTACGAGCTGCACGTCGGGACGTTCACCGAGGGCGGCACCTTCGACGCGGCCATCGACCGGCTCGACCACCTCGTCGACCTGGGCATCACCCACGTCGAGCTGCTGCCCGTCAACTCCTTCGACGGCACCGCGGGCTGGGGGTACGACGGCGTCCTCTGGGGCGCGGTCCACGAGCCCTACGGCGGGCCCGACGGCTTCAAGCGGTTCGTCGACGCGGCCCACGCGCGCGGGCTGGCCGTCGTGCTCGACGTCGTCTACAACCACCTCGGGCCCTCGGGCGCCTACCTCGACCGGTTCGGCCCGTACTTCGCCGGGCAGAACGACTGGGGACCCGGGCTGAACCTCGACGGCGCCGGCTCGGACGAGGTCCGCCGGTACGTCGTGGACAACGCGCTGAGCTGGTTCCGCGACTTCCACGTCGACGGCCTGCGCCTGGACGCGGTGCACGCGCTGCTCGACCGGCGGGCCGTCCACCTGCTCGAACAGCTCGCCACCGAGACCGAGGCCCTGTCCGCGGCGCTGAACCGGCCGCTGACGCTGATCGCCGAGTCCGACCTCAACGACCCGAAGCTGGTCACGCCCCGTGAGCGCGGCGGGTACGGCCTGCACGCGCAGTGGTCGGACGACTTCCACCACGCGCTGCACGTCAAGCTCACCGGCGAGGACTCGGGCTACTACACCGACTTCGCCGCGCAGGACGCCGTCGAGCGGGTCCTGCGCGGGGTGTTCTTCCACGCCGGGACCTGGTCGTCGTTCCGCGAGCGGACCCACGGGCGCCCGGTCGACACCCGGACCGTGCCGGGCCACCGCTTCCTCGCCTACCTGCAGGACCACGACCAGATCGGCAACCGCGCCACCGGCGACCGGCTCTCCACGACGGTCTCGCCGGACCGGCTGGCCTGCGGCGCGGCGATCCTGTTCTGCTCGCCGTTCACGCCGATGGTGTTCATGGGGGAGGAGTGGGCGGCGAGCACGCCGTGGCAGTTCTTCGCTTCCTTCCCGGACCCGGAGCTGGCCGACGCGGTCCGCACGGGCCGCCGTCGCGAGTTCGCCCGGCACGGCTGGGGCGAGTCCGACGTGCCCGACCCGATGGACCCGGCGACCGTCGAGCGTTCCCGGCTCGACTGGACCGAGGTGGACACGCCCGGCCACCGGGAGATGCTGGAGCTGTACCGGACGCTGATCCGGCTGCGCCGCGAGCGGCCCGAGCTGGCCGGCCCATGGCTCGCCGACCTGCGGGTCGACACCGCACCGGACGGCTCGTGGCTCGTGCTGCACCGCGGCGGGCTGCGGCTGGCCGTCAACTTCGGCCCCGGCCCGGTCACGCTCCCGCTGGGCGCGACCACGGCCCTGCTGACCTGGGCCGGGGCCACCGTGGACGGTGGTGCCGCCGAGCTGGCCCCGGACAGTTTCGTTCTGGTCGAAACCCGGTAACTCCGGCGGCACCCCGCGCGCGAAGCGGGCCGGATCTGGGACGATTCAGGAATGGCCACACGACCCTCGACCCAGCACGTCCTCGCCGGACGCCCGTTCCCGCTCGGCGCCCACGCCGAGGCGGGCGGCGTCCGGTTCGCGATCACCTCCGCCGTCGCGGACGCGGTCGACCTGTGCCTGATCGACGCCGACGGGTCGGAGCGCCGGATCGCGCTCACCGAACGCACGTTCGGCGTGTGGCACGGCCTGGTGCCCGGGGTGACGCCGGGGCAGCGGTACGGCTACCGGGTCCACGGCCCGTACGACCCGGCCCGCGGCCTGCGCTGCAACCCGCACAAGCTGCTCCTCGACCCGTACGCCCGGCAGATCACCGGCGGGCTCACCGACCTGACCGCGGCGCAGGGCTTCACCGGCGACCCCGAGCGCGGGCCGATGTCCACAGTGGACTCACTCGGCAGCGTGCCGCTGTCGGTGGTGTCCTCGCCGGGCGGGCCGGACACCGGCGTCAAGCCGGAGGTCCCGTTCGAAGAGGCGGTGGTCTACGAGCTGCACGTCAAGGGGTTCACCCAGCGGCACCCGTTCATCCCGGAGGCCCTGCGCGGCACCTACCTCGGCTTGGCCCACCCGGTGGCCATCGAGTACCTGACCCGGCTCGGCGTCACGTCGGTGGAGCTGCTGCCGGTGCACTCGTTCCTCGACGAGCCGTCGCTGGTCCGGGCCGGGCGGCACAACTACTGGGGGTACTCGCCGCTCGGCTTCTTCGCGCCGCACGCGGCCTACGCCAGCGAGCCCGGCCACGAGGTCGAGGAGTTCCGGCTGATGGTGGCGGCCCTGCACGCGGCCGGCATCGAGGTGATCATCGACGTCGTGTTCAACCACACCTGCGAGGGCGGCCCCGACGGCCCGACGCTGAGCTTCCGCGGGCTGAACGCGCCCGTGTACTACCTGCACACCGAGCGCGGCCACATGGCCGACATCACCGGCTGCGGCAACACCCTGGAGGCCGGCTCGCCGACCGTGGTCCGGCTGGTCACCGACTCGCTGCGGTACTGGACGCAGGAACTGGGTGTCGACGGCTTCCGGTTCGACCTGGCCAGCACGCTCGGCCGGGCCCGCGGCGGCCCGTTCGACCCCGCGTCGACGCTGCTCACCGCGATCACCACCGACCCGGTGCTCTCGCGCTGCAAGCTCATCGCGGAGCCGTGGGACGCCACCGGCGAGGGCTACCGCGTCGGCGGCTTCGGCGCCCAGTGGGCGGAGTGGAACGGCCGCTACCGCGACACGGTGCGCGACTTCTGGCGCGGCGCGACCGGCGTGCGCGATCTCGCCTACCGGCTGTCCGGTTCGTCGGACCTCTACGACCACAACCTGCGCCGTCCGTGGCAGTCGATCAACTTCGTCACCGCCCATGACGGCTTCACGTTGCGGGACCTGGTGTCCTACAACGAAAAGCACAACGAAGCCAACGGCGAGGACAACCGCGACGGCGGCAACGACAACCGCTCGTGGAACCACGGCGTCGAGGGTGACACGGCCGACCCGGAGATCCGCGAGCTGCGCGCGCGGCAGGTGCGGAACATGTTCGCCACGCTGCTGCTGTCCACCGGCACCCCGATGATCACCGCGGGCGACGAGTTCTGGCGGACCCAGCGCGGCAACAACAACGCCTACTGCCTCGACGACGAGACGTCCTGGCTGGACTGGACGCCGGAGGACCCCGAGGCGGAGGCCATGTTGACCTTCGCGCGGCGGGTCGTCCGGCTGCGGGCGAACAGCCCGGCGCTGCGGCAGCCGGAGTTCTTCGAAGGCCGGACGACGCCGACCGGCAAGCCGGACCTGGTCTGGTTCCGCCCCGACGGCGAGGAGTTCGGCGAGACCGACTGGTTCGAGGACCGGCACACCCTCGGCATGTGGGTCGACGGCTCGAACAGCCAGGCCCGCAACCGCGACGGCGAGCTGGTGCCCGACCACTCGTGGCTGATGTGGCTGCACGCGGGGGAGGAGCCGGCCGAGGTGGTGCTGCCGGGCCGCGAGTACGGCGAGACGTTCAAGCCGACGCTCGACACGAGCACTTCGGACGGCAGCCCGGCCGACCCGGGCCCGCTGGAGGCCAAGAGCCGGGTGACGCTGCGGTCGCGTTCGCTGCTCCTGTTGCGCGCCCCGCGCCTGGCCGCGGACCCCGCGCCCGAACCCTACTGACGCGTACCGCACCGGACGACACGTGCTTCAAGGGTCGACACGCGTGATCAGGAGGTCGACACGCGTGATCCGAGGGTCGACACAGCGACCGGCATCGTGTCGACTCCCCAATCACGCGAGTCGGCTCCTCAATCACGCGTGTCGACCTTCCGATCACGCGAGCCGGCCGGTCCGCGTGTCGTCCATTCGGGTACGGGTGTTCACCGCGGCTTCCGGGCGGTAGGTCACCGGCGCGCGGTTAACCTGTCGGACATCTGCCGGAAATTCGTTGCGGGGAAAGCGTTTCACCCGCGCCCGCGTGGGTACAGAACAAGAGAGACCTGCCTCGATCGTGCGTGATCGAGTCGGGCAGACTGACGACGCCTGCGCACAATCCGACACTTCGAGGGGCGTTGCCCATGACCGGCCGGCTCGGCATCGACGACGTCTCCCCCAGCGTGAGCTGCGGCCGGTACCCGGCCAAAGCCGTTGTGGGGGAACACATCCCGGTCACCGCGACCGTCTGGCGGGAAGGTCACGACGCGGTCGCCGCCACCGTCGCGTGGCGCGGCCCCGGCGACCGGCTGACCCGCCAGGCGCGCATGGTGCCGCGCGGTCCCGACCACCCCGACGAGTTCGCCGCCGTGATCGTCCCGGACACCACCGGTATGTGGACCTACCGCATCGACGCGTGGGGCGACCCCTGGGCGACGTGGGAGCACAACGTCGAGGTGAAGGTGGCCGCCGGGCAGGGCCCCGAGGACCTCGCCAACGACCTCGAGAACGGCGCCCGGCTGCTGGAGCGCGTCTCGCGCCGCCCGGACCGCCGCGCGGAGAAGGCGCTGCTGACCGGCGCGCTGACCGCGTTGCGTGACACCGAGCGCAGCCTCGCCGAGCGGGTCGGGCCCGCGCTCTCGCCCGAGGTCCGCCAGCTGATGCACGAGTTCCCGGTGCGCGAGCTGATCACCAAGGGCAAGCCGCACAAGATGTGGGTCGACCGCCGCCGGGCCGCGTTCGGCTCCTGGTACGAGCTGTTCCCCCGCTCCACCGGCGGGGTCGACGCCGAGGGCAAGCCGGTGCACGGCACCTTCACCACGGCCTCCGCCGCGCTCGACCGGGTCGCGAAGATGGGCTTCGACGTCGTCTACCTGCCGCCGATCCACCCGATCGGCCGCGTGAACCGCAAGGGCCCCAACAACACCCTCGACGCCAAGCCGGAGGACGTCGGCTCGCCGTGGGCCATCGGCGCCGACGAAGGCGGCCACGACGCCATCCACCCGGACCTCGGCACCTTCGAGGACTTCGACGCCTTCGTCGCCCGGTCGGAAGAGCTGGGCATGGAGGTGGCGCTGGACTTCGCGCTGCAGGCCGCCCCCGACCACCCGTGGGTCCTGAAGAACCAGGAGTTCTTCACCACCCGTCCGGACGGCTCGATCGCCTACGCGGAGAACCCGCCGAAGAAGTACCAGGACATCTACCCGATCAACTTCGACAACGACCCCAAGGGCGTCTACGAGGAGATGCTGCGGGTCATCACGGTCTGGATCGACCACGGGGTGAAGATCTTCCGGGTCGACAACCCGCACACCAAGCCGCCGGACTTCTGGGCCTGGCTCATCCAGTCCGTGAAGGACGCCCACCCGGACGTCCTGTTCCTGGCCGAGGCGTTCACGCGCCCGGCGCGGCTGTGGGGCCTGGCCCGGCTCGGCTTCACCCAGAGCTACACGTACTTCACCTGGCGCACCGGCAAGCAGGAGCTGATCGACTTCGCCATCGACCTGCGCGAGCACTGGCACGAAGGCCGGCCGAACCTGTTCGTCAACACCCCGGACATCCTCCACGAGTCGCTGCAGCGCGGCGGGCCCGGCATGTTCGCGCTGCGGGCCGCGCTGGCCGCGACGATCGCGCCGACGTGGGGCGTCTACTCGGGGTACGAGCTGTTCGAGCACCTCCCGGTCCGCGAAGGCAGCGAGGAGTACCTCGACTCCGAGAAGTACCAGCTGCGCCCGCGCGACTTCGAGCGCGCGCTGGCCGAGGGCCGGTCGCTGGAGCCGTGGATCGCCAAGCTCAACGCCGTCCGCCGCGCGCACCCGGCGCTGCAGCAGATGCGGACCCTGCACTTCCACCACGTCGACAACGACGCGCTGCTGGCGTACTCCAAACAGGACCCGGCCACCGGTGACACCGTGGTCACCGTCGTCACCCTCGACCCGTACGCGCCGCAGGAAGGCACCCTGTGGCTCGACACGGCGGCCCTCGGGTTCGAGGCGCACGAACGGTTGATCGCGCACGACGAGGTCACCGGCGACACCTGGGACTGGGGTCCGGCGAACTTCGTGCGGCTCGAGCCCTGGCGGGCCGTGGCGCACGTGGTGTCGGTCCGGCGGCGGCTGGCCGGTTAGCGGGGGAAGGAACGGATCGAGGGACTGAGGTGGAACACATGGCGGAGGAAGCCCGCCCCGACGCGGCACTCGGGCTGGACGGTGTGCCGCACACCGGTGAGGCGATGACGGCCGACGGGATGCTCGTGGAGCCCCAGGCCGGGGACTTCCGCTCGGCGCAACAGGCGCCCAGCAACCCGGAGTGGTTCAAGGGCGCGGTGTTCTACGAGGTGCTGGTGCGCGCGTTCGCCGACTCGAACGGCGACGGGACCGGCGACCTGCGCGGCCTGGCCGGCCGGCTGGACTACCTGGCCTGGCTCGGCATCGACTGCCTCTGGCTGCCGCCGTTCTACGCGTCGCCGTTGCGCGACGGCGGGTACGACATCAGCGACTTCCGTGCGGTGCTGCCGGAGTTCGGCAGCGTCGAGGACTTCGTGTTCCTGCTGAACGAAGCCCACCGGCGCGGCATCCGGGTGATCACCGACCTGGTGCTCAACCACACCTCGGACGCGCACCCGTGGTTCCAGCAGTCCCGCAGCGACCCGGACGGCCCGTACGGCGACTACTACGTGTGGAGCGACGACGACTCCCGCTACGCCGACGCGCGGATCATCTTCGTCGACACCGAGTCGTCGAACTGGACCTACGACCCGGTGCGCGGGCAGTTCTACTGGCACCGCTTCTTCTCGCACCAGCCCGACCTGAACTTCGAGAACGCCGACGTCCAGAACGCGATGATCGACACCCTGCGGTTCTGGCTGGACCTGGGCATCGACGGGTTCCGCCTGGACGCCGTGCCGTACCTGTTCGAGCAGGAAGGCACCAACTGCGAGAACCTGCCGCGCACGCACGAGTTCCTCAAGCGCTGCCGCAAGGTCGTCGACGACGAGTACCCGGGCCGGATCCTGCTCGCCGAGGCCAACCAGTGGCCCTCGGACGTCGTCGAGTACTTCGGCGACCCGGCGGTCGGCGGCGACGAGTGCCACATGGCGTTCCACTTCCCGCTGATGCCGCGGATCTTCATGGCCGTGCGCCGCGAGTCGCGGTTCCCGATCTCGGAGATCATGACCCAGACCCCGGAGATCCCCAGCGGCAGCCAGTGGGGCATCTTCCTGCGCAACCACGACGAGCTGACCCTCGAGATGGTCACCGACGACGAGCGCGACTACATGTACGCGGAATACGCCAAGGACCCGCGCATGAAGGCCAACATCGGCATCCGCCGCCGGCTGGCCCCGCTGCTGGACAACGACCGCAACCAGCAGGAGCTCTTCACCGCGATGCTGCTGTCGCTGCCGGGCTCGCCCGTTCTGTACTACGGTGACGAGATCGGTATGGGAGACAACATCTGGCTCGGCGACCGCGACGCGGTCCGCACCCCCATGCAGTGGACCCCGGACCGCAACGCCGGCTTCTCCTCCTGCGACCCCGGCCGGATCTACCTGCCGGTGATCATGGACCCGGTGTACGGCTACCAGGGCCTGAACGTCGAGGCGCAGTCGAACAACGCGTCCTCGCTGCTCAACTGGACCCGGCGGATGATCGAGGTGCGCAAGGAGCACCACGCGTTCGCGGAAGGCGAGTTCGTCGACCTCGGCGGGTCCAACCCGAGCGTGCTGGCCTACAAGCGCCAGTGGCGGCGCCCGGACGGCGGCGAGGACGTCGTGCTCTGCGTGAACAACCTCTCCCGGTTCCCGCAGCCGGTGGAGCTGGATCTGTCCGCGCACCGCGGGTGCACGCCGGTGGAGCTCACCGGTGGCGTGCAGTTCCCCAGCATCGGGGACCTGTCGTACCTGCTGACGCTGCCGGGACACGGCTTCTACTGGTTCCAGCTGACGAGCCCGGGAGACGAAGGCGAAGCGAGGTGAGTCCCTTGTCCGACCCGCGTGAGCTGGTGGACGACCTGATCGGCGACCTGCAGCACTGGCTGCCGGAGCAGCGCTGGTTCGCCGGCAAGGACCGGCCGGTGACCGGCGTCCGGCCGCTCGGCGTGACCGAGCTGGTCGAAGGCGACCCGCAGCTGCTGCACGTGGTCGTCGAGGTCGCCCAGGGCGACCGGCGCGAGCCGTACCAGCTGCTCGTGGGCCGGCGGACGCACCCGCCGGAGATCTCGTCGGGCAGCTGGATCGGCGCCGTCGGCGACCTCAACGCCTACGAGGCGTCCGGCGACCTCGACGTCACCGGTGTGCTGCTGGACCTGATGGCGCGGGAGGGCCGCGTCGGCTCCCTCGTCTTCGAGCACGAGCCCGGCGTCGAGCTGGACACCGGCCTGCGGGCCCGGCCGATCACCTCGGAGCAGAGCAACACGTCGCTGGTCTACGGCGGGCAGTACATCCTCAAGCTGTTCCGGAAGCTGACGCCGGGCAAGAACAAGGACCTGCTGCTGCACCGGGCGCTGCAGGGCGTCGACAGCAAGCACATCGCGCCGGTGCTCGGCTCGATCACCGGCGACCTCGACGGCGAGCCGACCACGGTCGGCATGCTCCAGCAGTTCGTCGCGGACGCGGTCGACGGCTGGGCGATGGCCACCACCAGCGTCCGCGACCTGATGGCCGCCCCGGAGCTGCACGCCGAGGAGGTCGGCGGCGACTTCGCCGGCGAGGCCGAGCGGCTCGGGCGCGCGGTGGCCGAGGTGCACGCGGACCTGGCCGAGGCCCTCGGCACCGAACCGGTCGACGCCGGCGAGCTGGAGCGCTCGACGAAGGCGATGCTCGAGCGGCTCGACACGATCGCCGGGCGGGTGCCGGAGCTGGCCGCGCACGCCCCGGCGCTGCGGGCGGCGTTCGAGAAGCTGCGTACGCTGCCCGCCGGCGCCGTGACCATGCAGTACATCCACGGCGACCTGCACCTGGGCCAGGTGCTGCGGACCGTCACCGGGTGGCTGCTGATCGACTTCGAGGGCGAGCCGGCGGCCCCGGTGGAGGAGCGGCACGCGCTTCGGTCGCCGTTGCGCGACGTGGCGGGCATGCTGAGGTCGTTCGACTACGCGGCCCAGCAGATGCTGGTCGGCCACCCGGACGACTCGGCGCTGGCCGCGCGGGCCCAGGAGTGGTCGCACCGCAACCGGGCGGCGTTCTGCGAGGGTTATGCCGCGGTCGCGGCCGACCCGCGTGACCAGGGCGAGCTGCTGCGCGCCTTCGAACTGGACAAGGCGGTCTACGAAGTGGGCTACGAGCACGCGAACCGGCCGGACTGGCTCGGCGTGCCGCTCGCTTCGATCGCCCGGATCACCGACGGAGAGGGATGACGCCGTGAACGCGGTTCCGGAAGGCCTCCCGGCCGCCGCCCCGGCGGCCGCGGACATCGACCGGCTGCTGGCCGGTTCGCACCACGACCCGCACTCGGTGCTGGGCGTGCACGCGGTGGGGAAGGGTTTCGTGGCCCGGGCGCTGCTGCCCGGCGCCAAAGCCGTCGCGCTGCTCAGCGGCGAGCACCGGTACCCGATGGAGCCGGTCATCGACGCGCTGTTCGCCGTCGCGGTGCCGGAGCACCCCGGCGACTACCGGCTGGAGATCGACTACGACGGGCACTCCGTCACCGCCGACGACCCGTACCGCTGGCTGCCCACGGTCGGCGAGCTGGACCTGCACCTGATCGGCGAAGGCAGGCACGAGCGGCTGTGGGAGGTGCTCGGTGCGCACGTCCGGGCGTACGAGACGCCAGGCGGCGTCGTCGACGGGACGTCGTTCGCGGTCTGGGCGCCGAACGCCCGCGGCATCCGCGTGATCGGCGACTTCAACGGCTGGGACGGCCGCGGGCACGCGATGCGCTCGCTCGGCTCGTCCGGGGTCTGGGAGCTGTTCGTGCCGGGCGTCGGCGCCGGCTCCTGCTACAAGTTCCGAATCCTCGGCGCCGACGGCAACTGGCGCGAGAAGGCCGACCCGATGGCGTTCGGCACGGAACA
This sequence comes from Amycolatopsis camponoti, assembly GCF_902497555.1. Taxonomy (NCBI): domain Bacteria; kingdom Bacillati; phylum Actinomycetota; class Actinomycetes; order Pseudonocardiales; family Pseudonocardiaceae; genus Amycolatopsis; species Amycolatopsis camponoti. The sequence continues at coordinate 2,078,133 of NZ_CABVGP010000001.1, forward strand.
CCCGCCCGCGACGGCGTCGGTCGTCACCACCTCCGGGCACCTGTGGGACGACGACGCGTGGGTCGCCCAGCGCGAGGCCACCGAGTGGTCCGCGGCGCCGATGAGCGTCTACGAGGTCCACCTCGGCTCGTGGCGGCCCGGGCTCGGCTACCGCGAGCTGGCCGACCAGCTCGGCGACTACCTGGTCGAGACCGGCTTCACCCACGTCGAGCTGCTGCCGGTGTCGGAGCACCCGTTCGGCGGCTCGTGGGGCTACCAGGTGACGTCGTACTACGCGCCGACGTCCCGCTTCGGCTCCCCGGACGACTTCCGCTACTTCGTCGACCGCCTGCACCAGCGGGGGATCGGCGTCCTGGTCGACTGGGTGCCCGCGCACTTCCCGAAGGACAGCTGGGCGCTGGCCAAGTTCGACGGCACGGCGCTGTACGAGCACGCGGACCCGCGCCGCGGCGAGCAGCCCGACTGGGGCACGCTCGTGTTCGACTTCGGCCGCAACGAGGTCCGCAACTTCCTCGTCGCCAACGCGCTGTACTGGATCGAGGAGTTCCACCTCGACGGCCTGCGCGTCGACGCCGTCGCCTCGATGCTCTACCTCGACTACTCCCGCAAGGACGGGGAGTGGCTGCCGAACCAGTACGGCGGCCGCGAGAACCTGGACGCGGTGAAGTTCCTGCAGGAGCTGAACGCGACCGTCTACAAGCGACACCCGGGTGTCGTGATGGTGGCCGAGGAGTCGACGGCGTGGCCGGGCGTCACGCGCCCGACGCACCTGGGCGGCCTCGGGTTCGGCTTCAAGTGGAACATGGGCTGGATGCACGACACGCTCCGGTACCTGTCCCACGAGCCGATCCACCGTGCCTACCACCACAACGAGATGACGTTCTCACTCGTGTACGCGTGGAGCGAGAACTTCGTGCTGCCGCTTTCGCACGACGAAGTGGTGCACGGCAAGGGATCCCTGTGGGGCCGCATGCCGGGCGACGCCTGGAACAAGGCGGCCGGGCTGCGTTCGCTGCTGGCGTTCATGTGGGCGCACCCGGGCAAGCAGCTGCTGTTCATGGGCGGCGAGTTCGGCCAGCCGTCGGAGTGGTCGGAGCAGCGGTCCCTGGACTGGCACCTGCTCGACGAGCCGCTGCACCGCGGGGTCCAGGACCTGCTGCGGTCGCTGAACTCGGTGTACCGGTCCTCGCCCGCGCTGTTCAGCCAGGACACGTCACCGGACGGCTTCCGCTGGATCGACGCGAACGACTCGAGCGGCAACGTCCTGAGCTTCCTGCGCATCGGCACCGACGGATCCCGGCTGGCCTGCGTCGCGAACTTCTCGGGCGTGCCGCACCACGACTACCGGGTCGGCCTGCCGTCGGCGGGCCGCTGGCTCGAGGTGGTCAACACGGACGCGGAGGCCTACGGCGGCTCGGGCGTCGGCAACCTGGGCGCGGTGGAGGCGACGGAGGACCCGTGGCACGGCCAGCCGGCCTCGGCCGTCCTCCAGCTCCCCCCGGCCGGAGTCCTCTGGCTGGCCGAAGGGACCCCCGCGGACCCCGACCTGACGTGACCAAGGGGTCGACACGCGTGATCCTGAGGTCGACACGCGTGATTGAAGGGTCGACACGGCGACCACGCTCGTGTCGACCCTCCAATCACGGGTGATGCCCCTTCAATCACGCTTGATGCCTCTCCCGTCACGCGAGATGCCCTTCCGAACACGCGAGTCACCTCGTCGATCACGCTCGGCGGGGTGAAAATGGGTCCGCCGGGTGGGCGTCGCGGGCTTACCATCAGTGCATGGCCGGCGCCGGCGGCGTCCTCGTGAACCTGATCCTCTTCGCCGTGGTCTGCATCGCTCCCACGGTGCTCTTCTGGTGCGCGTTGCGCGCCCCGAAGCTGCTTCACCGGCTCCTCGAGAAGCGCGCGAAGCCGCAACCCGCGGGTCCGCCGATCGAACGCGTCGCCGCGGACCTGCGGCGGGTGCACCGCCTGCTCGCCGGCTACCCGTCCGGCACCCCGGCCGCGCGGCGCCTCGGCACGCGGCAGGCGTACGACGAGCTGCTCGCCCAGGCCTGCCGCCAGGTGGACGTCCCGCACCGGCTCGCCGAGCTGCCCGAGGGCATGGACCGCGAGATCGAACGCCTGCGCGTCGAGGAGTCGCTGCGGGAGCGCGGCCTGGCCGTGCCCTGACTTGTACGGGCCGTGTACGCGGCCCGGTCACGCTGCCGGCATGCGACTTGTGCTCGGTCTCGTGACACTGCTGCTGCTCGGCCTGACGACGACGGCCCAGGCCGCCGCGAACTTCCCCCGCCTCAACGCGGCGACCGTCGACGGCTACCGGCTCACCCCCGGCGGCTCCTTCGCCACCTACGGCAGCCGGATCACCGCCCTCGACGAGAAGCTCCCGCCGCGCGGCCTGCCGCAGCTCCTCGGCGACGCCAACCGCACGGCCCGGCCGCTCTGCCACGGCACGTACCTCGCGGCCGCGCTGAAGCCCGCCGGCTTCTGCTGGGAAGACGCGAACGACGACAAGACCAACGACTGGATCCCCCAGGGCCTCACCGGCTCGGGGGACGCGGACCCGGTGACCGGGACCGTCGGCGGCAAGCGCGTCGTCGCGACGTCCTGGCACACCCCCGGCGACACCATGGTCCGGCTGTCCTTTGTGGACGCCAGCGGCCTCGGCTACCGGCACGTCCTGCTCGTGGAACCGACGTCCGACACCGATTTCGCGGTCGTCACCGGACACGGGCACGGCATGACGTGGTCCGGGAACCTGCTCTACGTCGCGACCACCGGCGGCCTGATCCGCGTCTTCGACACGACGCACTTCTGGCAGGTCGACGCCAGCTCCGCGACGGTCGGCCTCGGCACCGACGGCCGGTACCACGCGGCGTACTACGACTACGCGATGCCGCAGGTCGGCGCCTACTGGTACCCCGGCGGCGGCGCGTGCACGACGGGGACCGGCGCGCGGCCGTGCCTGTCGACGCTCTCCTTCGACCACGGCGATTCCACGTTCGTGACGGCGGAGCACGCGGCCGAGGCGGGCGGCCGGGTCCTGCGCTGGCCGTTCGACGCCTCGACGGGCCGCCTGAAGACCTCGGCCGACGGTCAGGTGCACGCCGTCGAAGGGTTCTCGTCGCCGGTGTGGGGGATGCAGGGCGCGGTGGCGCGGAACGGCTACTTCGTCCTGACGGGAGTCTGCCCGGAGTACGCCGGAGCGGCCGGCGACCACCCGTCGTGCCTGCACGGCGGGGTCGGCGGCGTCTCGACGTCGAGGCTGGCCGGCCAGGCGCCGGTCAACAGCCAGAACCTGTCCTACTGGCCGGCGACGGGGGAGCTGTGGCTGCTGAACGAGCAGCTCCGGGAGCGCGTGGTGGTGCACGTCCCGTGGACGACGCTCACCGGCCGGGCCTGAACGCGGAAGAACCCCGCCACCGAGGTGACGGGGTTCTTCCGTGAGTACGACTCAGTCCAGGTAGTCCCGCAGGACCTGCGACCGCGACGGGTGGCGCAGCTTCGACATCGTCTTCGACTCGATCTGCCGGATGCGCTCACGGGTCACCCCGTACACCTGGCCGATCTCGTCGAGCGTGCGCGGCTGGCCGTCCGTGAGGCCGAAGCGCAGCCGGACCACGCCCGCCTCGCGCTCGGACAGCGTCTGCAGCACCGACTGGAGCTGGTCCTGCAGCAGCGTGAACGACACCGCGTCCACCGCGACGACCGCTTCGGAGTCCTCGATGAAGTCACCGAGCTGCGAGTCGCCCTCGTCGCCGATCGTCTGGTCGAGCGAGATCGGCTCACGCGCGTACTGCTGGATCTCCAGGACCTTCTCCGGGGAGATGTCCATTTCCTTGGCGAGCTCCTCGGGCGTCGGCTCGCGGCCGAGGTCCTGCAGGAGTTCGCGCTGTATGCGGCCGAGCTTGTTGATGACCTCGACCATGTGCACCGGGATGCGGATGGTGCGGGCCTGGTCGGCCATCGCGCGGGTGATCGCCTGGCGGATCCACCACGTGGCGTACGTCGAGAACTTGTAGCCCTTGGTGTAGTCGAACTTCTCCACCGCGCGGATCAGGCCGAGGTTGCCCTCCTGGATCAGGTCCAGGAACGCCATGCCGCGGCCGGTGTAGCGCTTGGCCAGCGACACCACGAGCCGGAGGTTCGCCTCAAGCAGGTGGTTCTTGGCGCGCTCGCCGTCACGCACGATCCACTTGAGATCGCGGCGCATCTGGGTGACGAGCTTCTCGCCCTCCTCCTCGGCGGTGCGCACGCGCTCGGCGGCGTAGAGCCCGGCCTCGATCCGCTTGGCCAGCTCCACCTCCTCCTCCGCGTTCAGCAGCGCGACCTTGCCGATCTGCTTGAGGTAGGCACGCACGGAGTCGGCCGACGCGGTGAGCTCGGCGTCCTTGCGCGCCTGGCGCAGGGCCTCCGACTCTTCCTCGTCCCAGACGAAGTCCGGGTTGTCGGAGCTCTTGGCGGCCGCCGCCTTGTCGGCCGCGGCACCACGACGGCGCTGCGCCGGGGTCTCGTCGTCGTCGTCATCGTCGTCGTCATCCGCCGAGGCGGCGTCCGGCTCTTCGGTGACCGTCTCGTCGACGACGTCGACCTCGACCTCTTCCAGGTCCGACAGGTCGGGCGAGTCGAGTTCGCCTTCCTCGAGACCCTCGGGGCCTTCGGGGTCGCCGTCTTCGCCCTTGGTCGCGGGCTTCTTCGCCGGCGCCTTCTTGGCCGGAGCCTTCTTCGCGGTGGTGGTCTTGCGGGCCGCAGGCTTCGCCGTCCCGGTGGCTGCCTCTTCGGCCGGCTCGCCGGCTGCGGTCGCTGTCTTCGTCCCGCCTCGGGTTGCGGTTCTTGCGGCTGCCACTTACGCCCTTTCGCAGCGGTCGATCATGACGAGCAACGGCACGGGTGCCACTGCTGCCTCACATTCGGGGATCACGCCTCGGCCTGCGGTTTTCGCCTCCGCAGCCGTGGGCCGTGTTCCATTGTAACGACGGTACGCGCATGCGTCGCGAAGCGATCACCCTCCGGCCCGCTCCGGCGCCCGGATCTAGTGCTGGATGCCCTCGCTCGCGGCCGCCGCGGCACCCACGATCCCGGCGTTGTTCTGCAGCGTCGCCACCAGGACCGGCGTGCGGAGGTCCAGCAGCGGCACCCATTTTTCGGCCTTCTTGCTGACCCCGCCGCCGACGATGAACAGGTCGGGCCAGATCAGGTTTTCGAGCACGGTCAGATAACGGTGCACGCGCTTGGACCATTCGGGGTACGAGAGACCCTCGTTGTCCTTCACGGAGGCGGCCGCGCGCTTCTCCGCGTCGTGGCCGTCGATCTCCAGGTGGCCGAACTCGGTGTTCGGGACGAGCTTGCCGTCCTGGAACACCGCGCTGCCGATGCCGGTGCCGAAGGTGAGCAGCGCGGTGACGCCCTTGCGCGCGACCGGGTCGCCGAAGCGGATCTCGGCCATGCCCGCCGCGTCGGCGTCGTTGAGCATCGCGACCTGGTCGACGCCGCGGCCGAGGCGCTTGGCGAAGAGGGCGTCGGCGTCGGTGCCGATCCACTGCTTGTCGATGTTGGCCGCGGTGTGCGCGACGCCCTTCTTGACGACCGCCGGGAGCGTCACGCCGACCGGGCCGTCCCAGCCCGCCTGCGTCACGATCTCGGCGACGACGTCCGCCACCGCCGACGGCGTGGACGGCTTCGGCGTCTCGATCCGGATCCGGTCGCCGATGAGCTGCCCCTTGTCCAGGTCGACCAAGGCCCCCTTGATCCCGCTGCCGCCGATGTCGATGCCGAAACCTCGGCGGGTCGCCTCCACCACGGACGTGGTCCCTTCTCGCACGATTCAGAAGCCTGCCTCGGAGACTTTAACCGGATGTGGTGACATGTCGGACGTGGGAGTTGACGAGTCGTTGCTGAAAAGCGTCGCGGTGCAGGTCGCGACGGACGCCGCCGAGCTGGTCCGCGAGGCCTGGGAGGGGATGGCGCGGGGGCGCTCGGTGGCCGTGGACACGAAGTCCGCGGACACCGACGTCGTCACCGCCGTCGACCACGAGTCGGAGCAGCTGGTGCGCGCGCGGCTGGCCTCGCTGAGGCCCGGGGAGCCGGTGCTGGGCGAGGAGGGCGGCGGGGCCGCCGGCGACGGCGTGACCTGGGTCGTCGACCCCATCGACGGGACGGTCAACTTCCTCTACGGGCTGCCGTGGTTCGCCGTGTCGGTCGCGGCGCAGGTCGGCGGCGAGTCGGTGGCCGGCGCGGTGGTGGAGCCGGCGAGCGGCCGGGTCTGGTCGGCCGCGCGCGGGCAGGGCGCGTTCCTGGACGGCCGCCGGCTGGCGGTGTCGGCGCCTTCGAGGCTGGAGCTGACGTTGGTCGGGACCGGTTTCGCCTACTCGGCGGAGCGCCGGACGCGGCAGTCGCGGTTCGCGGCGGAGCTGCTGGGGCGGGTCCGGGACATCCGGCGCAACGGGGCGGCGTCGCTGGACCTGTGCGCGGTGGCGGCGGGCTGGCTCGACGCGTACGTGGAGCACGGGCTGCACCGCTGGGACTGGGCGGCGGGGGCGCTGATCGCGGCGGAGGCGGGCGCTCGGGTGCGCCTGCCGGGGTCGGCACCGGAGCTGGGCGCGGACGCGACGTACGCGGCGGCACCGTCGATCGCGGACCCGCTGCGGAAGGTCCTGGCGGACTGCGGGGCCGCCGAGGTCTGACGGTCCGGTCAGGGAGGAGACGGCGTTCCCGCCGCGGCGGTCTACGGCGAGACGGTGCCGGGGAAGGTCGGCACCTCCTCCGGGCCTTCCACCGCCAACACTTCGTCCGTGGAACTCCGGCGTCTCGTCCGGGGAACTCCGGCGTCGCGAACGGGCCGCTCGCGACGCGAGCGCCCGGAATTGTCGGTGCTCCCCGGTAGCGTGAAGATCGGGGGCGCCCCCACGCGCGCGGGTTGTTGGATGCGGGTTGCTGGGTGCTGGCTGTAGTGCGGGTGGGTGCGCGCCGGCTCAGCAGCCGACGTCGCGGGCCGATGCCAGCAGCGTCTGGTCGATGACCGGGGCCTTCGCGCCCGCGGACTGCTCGTTCGTGCCGCCGCCCTGGTGGGCCTTGGACCAGTCGGCGAGCTGGGTGAGGACCTGGCGGGCCTCGGCGCGGGGCCGGAGGTCGCCGAAGAGGGTGCCCGTGACCAGGTCGACGCTCGCGTCCTTGCGGTTGTCCTGGACCAGCTCGGCGCACGGGACCACGAGGCTGAGCGTGCGGGCCGCCGTGACGCCGTTCTCGCCGAAGCGGATCTGGCCGCGGCACTTGGCCGCACGGCCCTCGTAGGCCGGGTCGTTGGCCGGCTCACCCGCTCCGGTGAAGCCCAGCTCCTTGAGCGCGGTGGTCGTGATGCCGCCCTGGCCGCGGGAGCCGGAGGCGTTGAGCACCTTCACCGCGACCTTGTCCGGCGGCACCGGCGCGCGGTCGTCGAGGGCGTTGTGGGGGAGGGTGCTGAACGTGACGCCCGGCGGCGGGCTGGCGGCCGGGTCGCACTTCACGGCCTCGTCGACGTCGCCCTTGCCGACGGCCGCGTTGATCCAGACGATGATCGCGCCCAGCGCGAGCACACCGATGACGATCAGCGCGGGCAGCGGCTTGTGCTTGCGATACGGCCGCGCCCCACGGTCCCCGATGCCGTTCCCCGACGCCACCTGCCCGTCCCTTCCCGAACACCGAACCCGGCCGGTGCGAACCCGGCACCGTCGTGGCCGATGAGCCTAGGCGCTGCGACCCGCGCCCACCGTCCCGGGGGCCCGGTTCTTCCGGTGCGCCGCCCGTCGTCGCGGGACCCCGCCCGCGACCGATCCCCGTGCGGCGATCGCACCACGGCGGGGTCGGCCGGGGCAAGCGGACACGGGCCGCCGGTGAGGTTCTCCACCCGCGGGCAACCCGAATGGACGACAACGCGTCTTACCTGCGGGTTCCCCCTGTCGGGTGACGATTTCCCGGCAATGTCTGACTCGTTGCAGAACCGTCGCGGGCGTGAGCTACCCTTCCCGGGCTCCGGCCGCAGGAAGAGGCCCATAAAGAAGAGACCTCGGTCACTTCGGCCGTCGGGCACAAACGAGGGCCCTGGAACGTTGACCAGCGGCACGGCGGACTCACGGGCGCATCCGAGGGTTCGGGAAAACGACTACACAAGCTGATCGCAGGGGTGAGGGACACATGGCTACCGACTACGACGCTCCGCGCCGCAGCGAAGCCGACGAGCTGGCCGAAGACTCGTTGGAGGAGCTCAAGGCCCGGCGGAACGAGAACCAGTCCGGCGTCGTCGACGTCGACGAGGACGCGACCGCCGAGAACTTCGAGCTGCCGGGTGCCGACCTTTCCGGGCTTTCCGGAGAGGACATGACCGTGAAGGTGGTGCCGAAGCAGGCGGACGAGTTCACCTGCTCCGTGTGCTTCCTGGTGCACCACCGCAGCCGGCTGGCCGAGGAGAGCGGTGGACGCCTGATCTGCCGCGACTGCGCCTGATCGCGCGGGATCTCGGACAGGGCTTCGCTACAGGGGACGAACAGACGCGGAGAGCCTCGAGGGCACCAAGGGGGAGGCTCGAAGCGCTGGGGACAAGGGGGCCGGCCGGCAGGCCGGCCCCCTTCCCATGTCTTGAGGGGGCACGTCTTGAGGGGGCAGAGCCGGGGTCAGGCGCCCTTGACCAGATCGGCGACGCGCTCGGGGTGCCGGGTGCTGAACAGCCAGTACGGCGTCGGGTCGGCGGGGTCGGTGAGCGTGATCCGCACCACCGGGCCCACCCAGCCGCGGTGCAGCACGTAGGCGGCCGGGTCCCCGTCGCGGCCCAGTGCCTTGCGCTTGGCGTCCTTGTCGAAGATCTCGACCGTGCCGGCGTAGCGCAGCGGCAGGTGCGCGTCGCCCACCCACAGCTCCGGCTCGTCACCGCCGGTGACGCGGACCTTCGCCCGGCCCAGCGAGAGCATCAGCCCGACGACGACCGGCAGCGCGATCACGTACGGCAGCCACGCCCGGACGCCCGGGTAGCCCATGTCGACCTCGGCGGCCAGCAGGATCGCGCCCAGCACCGGCAGCGGCCAGCCCCACCACGGCACGTACAGCCGTTCGGAGTGCCGGACCGCGGCACTCGCGGCCGTCTTCGCAGATTCACCCACGGGTAGAGAGTAATCTCGCCGCCCGTGTCCAGCGTTCAGGTACTCCTCTCCCGGCTCGACCCGGATGTCCCGCTGCCCGCCTACGCCCGGCCGGGCGACGCGGGGGCCGATCTCGTCACCACCTCGGATATCGTCCTGAAACCCGGGGAACGCGGCGTCGTCGGCACCGGCGTCGCGATCGCGCTGCCACCCGGGTACGCGGGGTTCGTCCACCCGCGGTCCGGCCTGGCCGCCCGGGTCGGCCTCTCGGTGGTGAACACGCCGGGCACGATCGACGCGGGCTACCGCGGGGAGATCAAGGTCTGCCTGATCAACCACGACCCGGTGCACCCGGTGAAGCTCGCGCGCGGCGACCGCATCGCCCAGCTGATCGTGCAGCGGGTCGAGCACGCCGAGTTCGTCGAGGTCGACGAGCTCGACGCCACCGAACGGGGCGACGGAGGCTACGGCTCCACGGGTGGACACGCCACACTGGGAGCAGCACAGGCGCTCGGCGCGAGCGCCGGCGCGGGGGAAGGAACGGAGAAGTAGTGGGGATTTTCGGACGCAAGCGGCGGACCGAGGGCGAGTCCGCCGGCAGGCACGCCGCGCCCGAGGCCGACGACACGATCGAGGACGACGGGTACGAGGGCGAGGAGGGCGACGAGCTGTCGGACGTCTCCGACGGCCCGTTCGACGTCGCGGACTTCGAGGACGACGGCGTCCCGCGGATCGACCTCGGCTCGGTGAAGGTGCCGGTGCCCGACGGATCCCAGGTCCAGGTCGAGATGGACCCCGAAACCGGGGGCGTGCGCGCCGTGCACGTCGTCACCGAGCAGGGCCAGATCACGGTCAGCGCCTACGCCGCGCCGCGCTCGGGCGGCCTCTGGCGCGAGGTGAGCACCGAGCTGGCCGAGCAGCTGCGGGCCGACGGCGCCAAGGTCAACATCGGCCGCGGCGTGTGGGGCCTGGAGATCTCGGCCATCGTCGGGGACGTCTCGCTGCGCTTCGTCGGCATCGACCGGCCGCGCTGGATGCTGCGCGGCGTCATCGCCGGGCCGCAGTCCGAGGCCGCGGCGGCCGTCGAGGTGCTGCGGGGGATCGTGCGCCGCACGATCGTCGACCGCGGCGACGCGCCGATGCCGGTCCGCACCCCGCTCACGATCACGCTGCCCGAGGCCGTCGCCGAGCACATCGCGGCCCAGCAGCAGCAAGGCTGACGCTCGGTCCCTGAAGGCCGCCCGGGGGAGTCCCCCGAGGCGGCCTTCACGGCTTTTCGAGGGCCCTGAGGAAGGCCAGGACGGTCGCCCGGCCGAGCGACTCGCGGTCGGCGCCCAGCGCGGCCAGGGTCGTCTCGCCGAGCGCCGCGCGGGGGAGTGCCCCGGCCCACTCCGATGCGACTTTCGTCGGGTGGATCGGGTCGTCGGTGCAGGTGCCGATCCCGGCCGGGACCGCCAGGCGCGTCAGCTCCGCGAGGGTCGGGGACGGCCGGCCCGCGGCAACGCGTAGGCCCGCCGCCAGCCCGTCGCCGTGGCGGCGCCACGCCCGGTCGAGTTCCGCCCGCAGCCAGTCCGGGCTGCCCGCCGTCTGCGCCAGCGCCGCTTCGACCCCGGAGCCGGCCACCAGATCCGCGGACAGCGTCGCGGCGAGCGACGCGGGTGCCTGGCCCGGACGGCCGTTCCAGGCCGGGAGCGCGGCCAGCAGGCCCCCGCAACGGTCCGGATTGGCCACGGCCCACTCGGCGGCGAGGTGGGCGCCGAACGAGATGCCGCCTACGAGCAGTTCGCCGTGTTCGTCCGCCAGCGCGTCCAGCGTCGCCAGGTAGCCGTCGGCCAGGACCGCACCGGAGGGCGGCGGTGGCGCGATGAGCGGAACACCGAGGGCGCGCAGCGGGCCGGCGAAGACCGCCCGGACGAAGACCTCGTCCGAGCCGGTGCCGGGCAGCAGGACCGCGGCGGGAACTCTGATAGCGGACGTCACGTTGCGATCTTTGCGCAAAGGCGTTTCCCTGGCGGGGACCGCAGTACGCTGGAATCGCACGGGCCGCAAGCACTTATGTCGGGGGCCCCGGAGCACAGGAGCACCTATGTCCGCCAAAGACGGCGGCTACTTCAGCCGGTTGGTACGCAAGCTGACCAGCGACGTCGATGAGCTCGACGCCGACGAGATGTCGATGAGGTCCGGCGCCGAGGGCGCGCAGCGGGCCTGCGACTGCCGTTCCGGCGAAGAGGTCACCGTGATGGGGAGACTCCGCAGCGTGGAGCTCTGCCCGACGAACGAGGCCGCCACGCTGGAGGCGGAGCTGTTCGACGGGACACAGGGCGTGACGCTAATCTGGCTCGGTCGCCGCCGGATCCCGGGCATCGAGCCTGGCCGGACGATCAAGGTGCGCGGCCGGATGGCCGAGCGTGACGGCCAGAAGGTGCTGTACAACCCCTATTACGAGCTCCAGAGCCCAGTGAGTTGATCACCCATCGTGACTGAACCCGCCCCGAGCGAGAAGAAGACCGACGCGGAGGAAGAACCGCAGCCGACCCTGCTCGAGCAGATGGGCGGCGTGTCCGGCCTGGTCTACTCGTCGGTGCCGGTGATCGTCTTCGTCCTGGCGAACGCTTTCTTCGGCCTGACCGCGGCCATCTGGACGTCGGTGGGCAGCGCGGTGGCGATCACCGTGCTGCGCGTGGTCCGCAAGGAGCCCCTGCAGCCGGCGATCTCCGGTTTCTTCGGCGTCGCGATCGCGGCGTTCATCGCCTACCGCACCGGGTCCGCGAAGGGGTTCTTCCTCTTCGGGATCTACGCGAGCCTGGTCTACTGCGGCATCTTCGTGCTGTCGGTGGTCGTGCGCTGGCCGATCGCGGGCGTCGTCTGGAACGTGCTGAACGGCACCGGGCAGGCGTGGCGCAAGGACAAGCCGTCCCGCTACGGCTACGACATCGCGACGCTGGCCCTGGCGGCCGTGTTCGCGGCCCGGTTCGTCGTCCAGCGGTGGCTCTACCAGGAGGACTACACCGGCTGGCTGGCCTTCGCGAAGATCGCGATGGGGTACCCGCTGTACGCGCTGGGCCTGCTGGTGGTGGTCTGGGCGGTGCGCCGGTCGGACAAGCGGCTGAAGGCGCAGGCCGAGGACGAGCCCAAGCCGGAGACGGACGCCGAGGTCGAGGCCCGGCTGCGCGAGAAGTACGCCCAGGCTCCCGAAGCCTGACGGTTCCGCTTCGGGCCGGTGCGCTGCTCGCGAAGGGACACAACCCGCGCGCGTGGAGGGACCCCCGGTTTTCACATTACCGGCCGGTACCGACAGTTTTCGATCACGAAGAAGGCCCCGGCAGCATCTGCCGGGGCCTTCTTCGTGGACTCAGTAACCCAAAGCCGTCCGGATCTCCGGCTCGACGTCCGCCGTCGCGACGAACAGCAGCTCGTCGCCCGGCTCCAGCGGGTCCTCCGGCTGCGGCACGATCACGCGGTCGCCCCGCAGGATCGTCACGAGCGCCGCGTCGCGCGGCAGCGTCAGGTCGCTCACCGGCTTGCCGGCCAGCGGAGTCTCCGCCGGCAGCGTCAGCTCGACGAGGTTCGCGTTGCTCTGCCGGAACGTCATCAGCCGGACCAGGTCGCCGACGCTGACCGCCTCCTCGACCATCGCCGCGAGCATCCGCGGGGTCGAGACGGCGACGTCGACGCCCCAGGCGTCGGTGAACAACCACTCGTTGGCCGGGTTGTTCACCCGCGCCACCACGCGCCGCACCGCGAACTCCGTCTTCGCCAGCAGCGACACGACGAGGTTCGCCTTGTCGTCACCCGTGGCGGCGATCACGACGTCGCACTGCTCGATCCCGGACTCCTCCAGGATCGACACCTCGCAGGCGTCGCCCAGCACCCAGTCGGCCTGCTCGACGGTCTGCGGCTCGAACTGGTCGGCCTCCCGCTCGATGAGCATGACCTGGTGCCTGCCGTCGATCAGCTCGTTGGCGATCGAGCGTCCCACCGCGCCCGCCCCGGCGATCGCGACCCTCATGCCTCGTCCTCCGGTTCGCGGTTGGCCACACTGGTCACGTCGCTGACGGTGCCGGAGCGCGCGGCGACCCACACGTCGTCGCCGTCCTGCACCATCGTCTTGCCGTCCGGCAGCACCGGCGTGCCGAAGCGCATGATGAACGCCACCCGCGCGCCGGACGCCTCCTGCAGGGACCGGACGGAGTGCCCGACCCAGCCCTCGTGCAGCGGCAGCTGCAGCAGCGCGATGTTGCCCGACGGGTCCCGCCACGCCGACGCGACGCCGTCCGGCAGCAGCGTGCGCAGGAACCGGTCGGTGGTCCACGGCACGGTCGCCACCGTCGGGATCCCCAGCCGCTCGTACACGGCCGCGCGCTTGTGGTCGTAGATGCGCGCGACGACGTGTTCGATGCCGAAGTTCTCCCGCGCGACCCGCGCGGAAATGATGTTCGAGTTGTCTCCGCTGGACACCGCGGCGAACGCGCCGGCCCGCTCGATGCCCGCTTCCATCAGCACCTTGCGGTCGAACCCGACGCCGACGACCTGCTGGCCGTGGAAGTCGCTGCCCAGCCGCCGGAACGCCTGCTGGCTCTTGTCGATGACGGCCACCTCGTGGCCGAGCCGCTCCAGCGCAGCGGCCAGGGACGCGCCTACCCGGCCGCATCCCATGATCACCACGTGCACGCCCTGCCTCCTCTTCGGCGGTTAACCCGTCCGTACCTACCCCGACATGCCAGCGCCGAACCTACCGTGCCCCCCTCCGGTTAGGCTTCCGTGGTGTCGAAGTTCCCGACCGTGCTGAAACGCCTGGTCCTCGGACGTCCGTTCCGCAGTGACAGGCTCGCTCACACGCTCCTCCCGAAGCGCATCGCGCTGCCCATCTTCGCGTCCGACGCGCTCTCGAGCGTGGCGTACGCGCCGGAAGAGATCTTCCTGACGCTGAGCGTCGCGGGTCTCTCCGCGTACGCGCTGGCGCCGTGGATCGGCATCATGGTCGCGCTGGTGATGCTCGTCGTCGTCGCGTCCTACCGGCAGAACGTGCACGCGTACCCGAGCGGCGGCGGCGACTACGAGGTCGCCAACACGAACCTGGGCGGGAAGTTCGGGCTGACCGTGGCGAGCGCGCTGCTCGTCGACTACGTGCTGACGGTCGCGGTGTCCACTTCGTCCGGTGTGGCGAACATCGGGTCGGCGGTGCCGTGGGTGGCCGAGCACAAGGTGCTGGCCTCGATCGTCATCGTGGTCGTGCTGACGTCGCTGAACCTGCGCGGCATCCGGGAGTCGGGGAAGGCTTTCGCGATCCCGACATACGGGTTCATCCTGGGCATCCTGGTCATGGTCGTGTGGGGCCTGGCGCAGGCGGCCACCGGCACCGAGATGAAGGCCGAGAGCGCGGGGTTCACCCTGAACGCCGAAGGGACCTTCGCGGGCGTGGCCTACGCGTTCCTGGTGCTGCGGGCGTTCTCCTCCGGCGCGGCGGCGCTGACCGGGGTCGAGGCGATCAGCAACGGCGTCCCGGCGTTCCAGAAGCCCAAGTCGAAGAACGCGGCGACGACGCTGCTGATGATGGGCCTGCTCGCGGTGACCATGCTGGTCGGCATCATCACGCTGGCCTCGATCACCGACGTCAAGTTCGCCGAAGACCCCGCGGAGCAGCTCGCCGGCGCGCCCGCGGGCTACCAGCAGAAGACGATCGTCGCGCAGATCGCGCACGCGGTGTTCGCCGACTTCCCGCCGGCGTTCTACTACATCTCCTTCTCCACCGGCATCATCCTGCTGCTGGCCGCGAACACCGCGTTCAACGGCTTCCCGGTGCTGGGCTCGATCCTGGCGCAGGACCGCTACCTGCCGCGGCAGCTGCACACCCGTGGCGACCGGCTGGCGTTCTCCAACGGCATCCTGTTCCTGGCCGCGTTCGCGCTGGTGCTGATCATCGCGTTCGACGCCGAGGTGACCCGGCTCATCCAGCTCTACATCGTGGGCGTGTTCGTGTCGTTCACGGTGAGCCAGGCGGGCATGATCCGGCACTGGAACCGGTTGCTGGCCAAGGAAACCGACCCGGCCAAGCGGCGGCGGATGCGGCGCTCGCAGACGGTCAACGCGGTCGGCCTCACCTGCACCGGCGTCGTGCTGGTGATCGTGCTCATCACCAAGTTCCTGCTCGGCGCGTGGATCGCGATCGCGGCGATGGTCGCGATCTTCGTGCTGATGACGGCGATCCGGCGGCACTACGACCGCGTCGCCGACGAGCTGAAGGACCTCGGCGACACCCCGACCGTGCTGCCGTCGCGCAACCACGCGATCGTGCTGGTGTCCAAACTGCACCGCCCGACGCTGCGTGCGCTGGCCTACGCCAAGGCGATGCGCCCGGACGTCCTCGAAGCCGTGACGGTCAATGTGGACGATGCCGACACGCGGAGGCTCACCGCCGAGTGGGACGCGCACAACTTCAAGGTGCCGCTGAAGGTCGTCGAGTCGCCCTACCGCGAAATCACGAAGCCGGTCCTCGACTACGTGAAGCGCGTGCGCGGGGACAACCCGCGCAACGTCGTGACCGTGTTCATCCCGGAGTACGTGGTCGGTCACTGGTGGGAACAGGTCCTGCACAACCAGAGCGCGCTGCGGCTCAAGGGCCGGCTGCTGTTCCAGTCCGGCGTGATCGTGGCGAGCGTGCCGTGGCAGCTGGAGTCGTCGGCCAAGGCGGCCGCGCGCGTCCGCACCGAGCGGCCCGCGGCCGGTGACGTCCGTCGCGGCTTCTCGCCCGACGGGAAGCCCGCCGGCGCCGGCGCGCCGAAGCCCAAGGAGCCTGCCGAATGACGAGCTGGCTGGGCCGGGTCCTCGAGGTCGAGGTCGGCGGGGTGGCACACGGTGGCCACTGCGTGGCGCGCGCCGACGGCCGCGTCGTGTTCGTCCGGCACGCGCTGCCGGGTGAGCAGGTCCGCGTCGAGATCACCGAGGACAACGGCGGTTCGTTCTGCCGCGGCGACGCCGTCGAGGTGCTCGTCCCGTCGCCGCACCGGGTTCCGCCGCCGTGCCCGCTCGCGGTGCCGGGCGGCTGCGGCGGCTGCGACTGGCAGCACGCTTCCCCGGCGTACCAACGAGACCTGAAGGCCACCGTCGTGGCGGAGCAGCTCAAGCGGCTGGCCGGCATCGAGCGGGACGTCGTCGTGGAGGCCCTCGAAGGCGGTCCGCTGGACTGGCGCAGCCGCGTCCGGCTGGTCGCCGACCGCGAGGGGCGGGCGGGCCTGCGCGCCCACCACAGCCACCGGGTGGTGGCCCTGGACGACTGCCCGATCGCCGTCCCCGGCGAGCTCGACGACGTCCTGGCGCGGCGCTGGCGGCCGGGCAGCGAGCTGGAGGTCACCCAGGACGGCGACGGCGGGGTGCACGTCCGGGAGCTGTCGACGGTGCGCGGCAAGGTCCGGGCCCGTCAGCTGACCGGCGGGGTGGCGGTGCAGCACGCGGCGGGCCGCGACTGGCGGCTCGACGCGCACGGTTTCTGGCAGGTCCACCCGGCGGCGGCGTCGACGCTGGCCGCGGTCGTGGCGGAGTGGGCGGAGGCGCCCGTGGGCGGATCGGCCTGGGACCTCTACGCGGGGGTCGGCCTGTTCGCTTCGGTGCTGGCTTCGCAGGTCGGCTCGTCCGGCCGGGTCCTGGCGATCGAGTCCGGCCGGCGCGCGGTCGCCGACGGCGAGAAGAACCTGGCCGACCTGCCTCAGGTGTCCTGGCAGGCCGGGCGCGTCGAGCACGTGCTGGCGGAGGCCGAGAAGCCGGTGGACGTCGTCGTGCTGGACCCGCCCCGCAAGGGCGCGGGCAAGGCGGTCGTCGAGTCGATCGTGGCGGGTTCACCTGATCGGGTCGTCTACGTGGCGTGCGATCCCGCGGCACTGGCCCGTGACCTGGCAACTTTCGCTTCGCACGGCTATGGCCTGACCGCTCTGCGGGCGTTCGACGCCTTCCCGATGACCCACCACGTGGAGTGCGTGGCGCTGCTGTCCTGAGTTTTTGTCGGTGGTGGTCGGCACACTGCGGGTATGACTCTCGACGACTTCGATCGCGCGGCCTCGACGGTGACTTCCCTGGTTACCGCTCTCCGTGACGACCAGTGGGCCCTGCCGACGGCGTGCGCGGACTGGGACGTCCGCGCGGTGGTCAACCACCTCGCGCACGGCAACGCGAAAGTGGCGTTCTGGGCCGGTGCGGGCCCACCGGCCCCGGAGGGCGACTACTTGGGCGCTTCGCCGGCCTCCGCCTTCGGGGCGTCGGTCGCGGCGGCGCGGGCGGTGCTGGCCGAGCCGGGGCTGTTCTCGCGGCAGGTGACGACCCCGCTGGGTGAGGTGCCGGGCGTGTTCCTGGTCCACATGCGCGTGAACGAGTACCTGGCCCACGGCTGGGACCTCGCGGACGCGACCGGTGCGTCGACCGACCTGCTGCCGGACCTGGCGGAGGGGGCGCTGGCGCAGTGGCGGTCCCGGTTCGGGTCGGCGGCCCGGCCGCCGGGCGGGCCGTTCGGGCCGGAGGCGGAGGCCCCTCCGGGAGCGACGGCGGCCGACCGGCTGGCGGCGTTCCTCGGCCGGAAGGCGGTGAACGGCTAGCGCTTCGCGAAGAAGTCCCTCGACGAGCGGGGCGCCCACACCAGGACGACGACAGCGAGCTGTGCCGCGGCGGCCACCGGGATGACGGCGTGGAACATCGGCGACGACGACCACGAGAAGAAGCCGAAGACCACGGACAGCAGCTGGGAGACGGTGGTGAGCCAGCGCGTCCACGGCCGGCCCGAGGCCAGCTTGACGACCAGGAGGAGGCAGAGCAGGAGCAGCAGGCCGTGGAAGATGGCGCCGGAGACCACGGCGACGTCGGCCGACCGCGCGACCTCGGCGGCGCCGAAGTCCGGGTGCTGCGCGGCGACCTGGTCGCGCAGCGCGTCCTCGCGCAAACCCAGGACGACCGGGATGACGAGGTGGCTGAGGCCGAGGAGGGCCAGGAGCGCCCGGGCGGCCTGGACGGGCTTCGGCACGGTCTTCGTCCGGGTGGTCGTGGCCACGGTCAGTCCTCCCGCCTGCGGGCCCGCTGCCAGCGCGGGCCGGTCGGTGGGGCGGCGCCGTCCGAGGCGGCGTGGCGCCGGGCCCAGGCCTCGTTGAGGCGGCCGATCAGGACCCGCGCGGTGGCGACGTCCTCGTCCGGCCAGTCGGCGACGACCTGCGCGAACACCGCGGCGCCCGCTTCGACGGTGGCGTCGATCTCGGCCTGCCCGTCCGCGGCGACCCGCACGAGGAAGGTGCGCGAGTCGGCCGGATCCGCCTCGACGCCGACCCGGCCGTCCCGCTCGAGCGCGGTGAGGTGCCGGCTGGTCGCGGACGCGGTGAGGCCGAGCTCGGCGGCGATGTCCCGCGGCCGCAGCGGCCCGCGGGCGGAGACGAGCCCGAGTATGCGCACGCGGGTGAGGTCGATCCGCCGCGAGATCTGCCGGTGTCCCTGGTCGATGAGTTCCATGACGGCCCTCGCCAGCTCGGCAGGTTCATTTCGTTGCGGCATGAAACGAGTTTAGCAGGGTTCGCACCTTGCCGATTGGTTCAGGCTGCGAGCCCGCCGATCCGGCTCAGGCCCTGCTCTGGTGCGGGTTGGCTGCGTGCTGGGGCTTGAGCCCGGGTTCACGCCGCCCGGCGCGCCGCGAATGCCGCCGCCAAACCGGCCGCCGTCATCGCCAGCCCGGACGCCAGCAGCACCCAGGACCCCGCTCCCGGCACCACCCGCGCCGCCGGCTGGATGCGTGTCACCCCCGGGAGCGTCACCACCAGGTGGCGCAGGACCACGCCCGTCACCACCAGACCCGGGAGGGAGGCCATCGCCAGCGGCTCGTCCTGGTGGCGGGCGAACGTCAGGTACGCCAGCGTGCCCGCGATCAGCACCGCCGCCGCGCAGACCAGGCGCAATCCCAGGTCCAGCTCCGGATCCGGCGTTCCCGGGGGCAGCATCCCGGGGTAGTCCGCCGTGCGCAGGGTCAGTCCCGCGATCACGCCCAGGCCCGCGACCCCCACCGCCACGGCGCGCGGGCCCCGCAGCCGCTTCCCCGGTCGCTGCTCGTCCACTCCGGCCTCCCTGCGTCGCGGTGGAGGCAGCATAAAACGCGGGAAACGGCTTTCCGAGCATGTTTCCGGTGCTGGGCCGTTCGGTGGATCCCGATCGAAGGACCCGGCTCAGCCGGCGAACCAGTGCTGCGGTGCCGGCCTCAAATTCTGGTAGATGTGCTTGATCTCGGTGTACTCGCCGAGCCCCGTCGGGCCCAGCTCGCGGCCGAACCCGGACTGCTTGTAGCCGCCCCACTCGGCCTGCGGCAGGTACGGGTGGAAGTCGTTGATCCACACCGTCCCGTGGCGCAGCCGACCGGCCACCCGCTGCGCCCGCGAGGCGTCGTTCGTGAACACCGCGCCGGCCAGGCCGTAGTGGGTGTCGTTGGCGATGCGGACCGCGTCGTCCTCGTCGGTGAACGTCTCGACCGTCAGCACCGGCCCGAACGACTCGTCGACGACCGCCGACGACCCCTGTTTCACCTGGTCGAGGATGGTGGGCAGGTAGTAGAAGCCGTCCTGCAACGCGGGGTCGTCCGGCCGCTTGCCGCCGGTGCGCAGCACCGCGCCCTCGGCCAGCGCCGCCGCCACGTACGCCTCGATCTTCGCCCGGTGCGCCTCGGAGATCAGCGGCCCGGTCTCGGCGCGCTCGTCGAACGGCCCGCCCAGGCGGATCCGCTCGGCCCGGCGCACCAGCTCGGCGACGAACTCGTCGTGCCACTCCCGCTGCACGATCAGCCGCGCGCCCGCCGAGCACACCTGGCCGGAGTGCAGGAACACCGCCGTCAGCGCGTAGTCGACCGCCGTCTCGAAGTCGGCGTCGGCGAAGACCACGTTCGGGTTCTTCCCGCCCAGTTCCAGGGCCACTTTCTTGACCGTCGCGGCCGCCGACGCGGCGATGACGCGACCGGTCGCCAGGCCGCCGGTGAACGACACGAGGTCGACGTCCGGGTGCGCGGAAAGCGGTGCGCCCACCTCCGCGCCGGCGCCCAGCACCAGGTTGCCCGCCCCCGCGGGCAGGCCCGCCTCGGTGAGCAGCTTCAGGAACAGGATCGACGTGTGCGGTGTCAGCTCGCTGGGCTTGAGCACGAACGTGTTGCCGGCGGCCAGCGCCGGTGCGATCTTCCACACGGTCTGCAACAGCGGGTAGTTCCACGGCGTGATCAGCCCGCAGACGCCGACCGGCTCATGGACGATCCGGCTGAACGCGTCGGGGCTGCCGGTGTCGACGACGCGGCCCGCGTCCTGCGCCGCGAGCTTGCCGAAGTAGCGCAGGCAGGCGGCGATGTCGGCCATGTCGTAGCGGCTCTCGACCAGGCGCTTGCCGGTGTCGAGCGACTCGGCGCGGGCGAACGCCTCCGCGTCGCGGTCCAGCAGGTCCGCGGTGCGCAGCAGCAGGTCGCCGCGCAGGTGCGCGGGCGTGCCGGGCCACGGGCCGGTGTCGAACGCCCGGCGAGCCGCCGCGATGGCGGCTTCGGTGTCCGCGGCCGTGCCCTCGGCGACCGTCGCGACCAGGGATCCGTCGGCGGGGCAGCGGATCTCCCGCCGGCCGCCGCCGACCGCGTCCACCCATTCGCCGCCGATGAAGAAGTCCGCCATGCGCCCATTCTCGTGGCCACCCCGCGTGACCGCCACAGCACGGCGGGGAGACGAGGTTCACCTCAGGAGATGACGGGCGGTCGCGCTCCGCCTGTGACGCCGGACGCGGCGGGCGGAAGGGCGGTGGCCATCCTCCGTAGACTGGCCGGACGCGAGGCGTGCCGACCAAGTGAGGTGGAGACGAGTGACGTTGCTGGAGTCCGTCAACGGACCGGCGGACCTGAAGCGCATGAGTGTCGAGGACCTCGGCGAACTGTCCGCCGAGATCCGGGACTTCCTCGTCGACAAGGTCCGGCGGGCCGGCGGGCACCTGGGGCCGAACCTCGGCGTCGTCGAGCTGACCATCGCGTTGCACCGCGTGTTCGACTCGCCGCGCGACGCGATCGTCTGGGACGTGGGGCACCAGGCCTACGTGCACAAGATCGTCACCGGCCGCGCGGAAGGCTTCGACCGGCTGCGCCAGACCGGCGGCGTCACCGGTTACCCGTCACGCGCGGAGAGTGACCACGACTGGGTCGAAAGCAGCCACGCCTCGTCCGCACTGTCCTATGTGGACGGCCTGGCGAAGGCGTTCGCCCTGGACGGCGGCGAGCGGCACGCGGTCGCCGTCGTCGGCGACGGCGCGCTCACCGGCGGCATGTGCTGGGAGGCGCTCAACAACATCGCCGCGCACCGCGAGCGCCCGGTCGTCATCGTCATCAACGACAACGGCCGCTCCTACTCGCCGACCATCGGCGGCCTGGCCGACCACCTCGCGGCGCTGCGCCTGCAGCCCGGCTACGAGCGGCTGCTCGACGGCGGCCGTGAGCTCCTCAAGCACACCCCGGTCGTCGGCCGGCCGATCTACGCCGCGCTGCACGCCGCGAAGGCCGGCTTGAAGGACGCGCTGAGCCCGCAGGCGATGTTCTCCGACCTGGGCCTGAAGTACCTCGGCCCGGTCGACGGCCACGACCTCGCCGCGCTGGAGAAGGCGTTCCAGAGCGCGCGCAGCTTCGGCGGCGCGGTGATCGTGCACGTGGTGACCGAAAAGGGCCACGGCTACGCGCCCGCGGTCAACCACGAGCACGACCAGATGCACCAGACCGACCCGATCGACCCGGAGACCGGCCTGCCGCCGGTGAAGGGCCCGAGCTGGACCGGCGTGTTCGGCGACGAACTGGCGAAGATCGGTGCCGAGCGCGAGGACGTCGTCGCGATCACGGCGGCGATGCTGCGCTCGACCGGTCTCGACAAGTTCGCCGAGGCGTTCCCTGGCCGCTGGTACGACGTCGGGATCGCCGAGCAGCACGCCGTGACGTCGGCGGCGGGGCTGGCGATGGGCGGGCTGCACCCGGTGGTCGCGATCTACTCGACGTTCCTGAACCGCGCGTTCGACCAGGTGCTGATGGATGTCGCGCTGCACCGGCTGCCGGTGACCCTGGTGCTGGACCGGGCCGGGATCACGGGGCCGGACGGGCCCAGCCACCACGGGATGTGGGATCTGTCGTTGCTCGGCATGGTGCCGGGGATGCGGGTGGCCGCTCCGCGTGACCCGGCGACGCTGCGCGAGGAGTTGCGTGAGGCTGTGGCCGTGTCCGATGGGCCGACCGCGTTGCGGTTCTCCAAGGGCAAGGTCGGTACGGATGTTCCGGCGGTCGAGCGGATGGGCACGGTCGATGTGCTTCGCCGCCCGGTCGAAGGTGCTGATGTCCTGCTCGTGACGGTCGGTCCGTTTGCCGCTTTGGGGCTGGCGGCCGCTGATCGGCTCGCCGACCAGGGCATCGGGGTGACCGTGGCGGACCCGCGGTGGGTGCTGCCGGTGCCGGCCGAGCTGGTGGCGCTGGCGTCGCAGCACAAGCTCGTCGTGACCGTCGAGGACAGTGGCCGGCACGGTGGTTTCGGGTCGGCGTTGGCGGCCGTGTTCCGGGACGCCGAATGTGATGTGCCGTTGAGGGACTTGGCGGTGCCGCAGGTGTTCCACGACTTGGGTAGCCGGGACGAGGTCTTGGGGCGGATCGGGTTGACGGCTCAGGATGTGGCTCGGCGGGTGACCGAGTGGGCTTCGGGTCGCCTTGGTTCACGGTCCGAGCAGAGCGTCGACCGCAGCTGAATCATGCTTCGGCGGGCACTGCACCGCTCATCGGCCTGGTTGCTCATCGAAGAGCGATTCAACCGTTCGGTATTTCGCTGGCCCTTTCGTGTGCAAGGCGTCGAAGAAGTCAAGTAGTGACTGGTGGGCGAAAATGTAGCCATCTCCGACTTTGTGTAGAAAAAGACACCTTGTCGCGTAGTCCAGCACTGGTTTGGCCGGAAATGGAAACAATTCGGCTCGGTGCAGTGTCCGTCGTATCGATAGCTGTTCGAAAAACGCATGGCAGCCCAGGCAGATGAACGCATAGGTGGTCACACTGAGGCCAATCAAAAGGGCGAGTTTCCCATCGTCGGTGTCGAGCAGTAATGTGAGGACCAGCCAGGCCAGGGTTCCTGCGACTAGTCCGATCAGTGGGGCAACCATGATGCTGACCTGGAGTGCTGCTCGCACTCGGGGGCTGGGTACCTCTGAGCGGCCCTCTCTGGGTGGAAGCTTGGAGAAGTTGAAGCCGTAATCGTATATCAGCCACGCTGAAATTGATGCCAAAATGAACACCGTTGCGCCGCAGAAGACGGCGGATAGCCAGCCCTTTGGTGTGCCAAATGTCGCGCCAGCGACGATTCCAAGGATTGCTGCAACGGGGATCACTTTAGGATGTTTCGATAGGCCTTCGAGTACGCCGAAAGGCGGGAACGTCCAGTCGATCGCCTTCAGTGAAAGCCATGCTGGATCTGCGTCCCTCTTTCGAATCTCGTATTGAAAGTCCCACGTGCCGAGCTTTTCCAAAGCTGGCAACGCGAAAGAGGTGGCTGTAATTGCACCCGCGATCGCGCCGACGAATCCCGATGAAGTATACCCGACGGCACCTAATAGGATAAATCCGATTATAAGTGATATTAACGATGCTCGTCGACCTGGTTTCCAGGTGCTGCGCGGCAGCCAGGCATTGTCTATGAGGTCGATTGTAAACTGTGTTTGCGATATGCGACGGAGGTTATTCGCGAGAAAACAGAGGCTGGTGATAACATCTTTGGCAGCGTGCGATGGGCTGGGGCGTCGTTTCAGCATGGTTATCACGAAAGCCCGGAAAATTCTCGTCGCATCGCCCTCGTCGACGCCGACTGGCTGCTCAGTCAGTCTGTTGCCTGGTTGTATCGCAAGTATGAGTACGCTCAACATGAGAGGTGACGATGTGAAGTCGTTCAGTTCTGGGTGCTTTATCAGTATTGACTTTGCACTTTCGCCTGCCGGGCCCGCGTGAACAAGGAAATCATCCACCTGATGCGCGGACAATGGTTGGATTTGTGCAATACCGTGCAGTTCGAGCTTGTCGTCGAGTGCTTCGTAGTCTAGGTGGCGACAGCCGACGGCAATCGAAGTGGTTGTGTATCTCCGATGGAATTCATTGATGGCCTGAATACATGGCTGACGGTATGATGAGCCGACTTCGTCGAGCCCGTCCAGCACTGGGAGCAGGAGGTCGACGTCAAGCCAGGCGCGCACGTGCCTCGGGGGAATCTGGTATCTAACTGACACTTCGTGAACGATCCACTCATCGATGGGGCCACGTCGCTGTGTCCAAGAAGTGAGGTTCAGCATCACCGGGATAGGTTCATCGATGTCTTTTTCCGCTATTATTAGTGCGTCTCTGAGTAGCTCCAACAACATGGTGGTCTTGCCCGATCCTGGAGCGCCGAGAACGACCATCATGCGTTCGAGTTCGTCGAATACCGTCAGTGCCGACGTGCCAGATGGTACGACTCTCGGGCGTGTGTGCGTCGTGGTTGTAACTACATCCCAAGGGTGAATGCTGTTGACAGTCGTCTGTATCCCGAGTTCCAGGCGAACTTGCTGGTAGAACGAGCGCTCCAGCACCCCCTTGATCCAATGTGAGTGGACTCTGCGGAGAAGGACCCTCCTGGAGTGAGCGCTGGGGGCTGACGTGCTATCGGCTCGGCCACTATCTGTCCGGCGCACCTCCAGAAGGACTGCGGCAATGATCAAGCACACCAAGACTGGCCACGCGATCCATTGGTACGGTTGCCATGCCTGGGGCACAGCTGATGTTGCGATGTTCGTCGCGACGCCCAGCGCGGCGACGCAAAGGATCCCGACGGCGGCCATGGTTCGAGCCCTGTGCATAACAAATCTGTACAGGAGCGCGACACGTTTGAGAAGGGTAAGAGTTGCACGAACTCGGCCGACCGGCGTCGGATTCAGACCTCGGCAGCCCACTCCTCCACCTGGAGTACGGCTGAAGAAGCGGGCGTCGAGGCGAACACCTCCGGGGGTTCCGGGAACAGCTTCACCAGTACCGGGTACGCCACCGCGGCGGTCACCAACGTCACCAGCAGGCTCACGTCCACGCCGCCCGCGATGTCTCGCAGGGGCCCGGCGATCATCGGTGTGTTCGCGCACAGCAACCCGAGCGTCGTCGCCGGGATCCAGGCCGCCATCGCGCGCCAGTTCACCCCTCGGGCGAACCAGTAGCGGCCGCCCTTGCGGCCCTCGTTGAACACCTGCAGGTCCGCCACGTCGTAGAAACCTCGGCGCTGGACGAAGCCGATCATCATGATCACCATCCACGGCGAGGTGCACAGCACGATCAACGTCGCGAACGCGTTGATGCTCGACACCATGTCCAGTGCGAAGTTGCCGATGAAGATGAAGGCCACGCTCAACGTCCCGATCAGCAGCGTCGCCTGGACCCGGGACAGGCGCGGGAAGATCGAGCTGAAGTCCAGCCCGGTCCCGTACAACGACGTCGTTCCCGTCGACAGGCCGCCGATCAGGGCGACCACGATCAGCGGGATCGCGTACCACAGTGGGGAAACCGCCGTCAGCCCCGTGATGTAGTCGGCCGGGTCCGCCACCAGCGTCGCCGTCGCGATGCCGAAGCCGAACGGCAGCAGCGTCGCCACCTGCGCCAGGAACGGCGCCGCCAGCAAGGAACGTTTGCTGAAAGAGGAAGGGATGTAGCGGGCCCAGTCGCCGAGGAACGCGCCGAACGAGATCGGGTTGGCCAGGGCCGTCAGGGCCGCCAAGGTGAACGTCGGCCAGAACGTGCCCAGCGCGTACGTCCCCGTGCCCGCGTACCCCGGGTCGAACGAGCCGCCGTACGCCAGCACGCCCAGCAGCATGATCGCCGTGCCCAGGACCACCGCCACCCGGTTGACCAGCAGCATGAACCGGTAGCCGTAGATGCAGACGACGAGCGTCGCGATCGCGATCACGCCGTACGCCACCGCGCGCAGCACCGCGCCGCCGTCGAAGCCGAAGAGCCGCTGTGCCGCGCCAGCCACCGCGTCGCCGCTCACCCAGACCGAGATCGCGAAGAACGTGATCGCCGTCAGCAGCGACAGGAACGACCCGACGCACCGGCCGACCACGCCGAAGTGCGCGCCGGACGACACCGCGTTGTTGGTCCGCGTGCGGGGCCCGAACAGCGCCATCGGCGCCAGCACCAGCCCGCCCACGACGACGCCGAGCGCGGTCGCCAGCGCCGCGTCGCGGAAGCTCAGGCCGTACGCGATCGGCAGCGTGCCCAGGATGATCGTGGCGAACGTGTTCGCGCCGCCGAACGCCATCCGGAACAGGTCACGCGGGCGCGACGTCTGCTCCTCCGGCGGGATCGGCGCGATGCCGTGCTGCTCGACCTCGGTGATCTTGTCGCTCATGCGAACCTCGTCATGACGTGCTTGACGCGGGTGTACTCGGCGAACGCGTACGACGAGAGGTCCTTGCCGTGGCCGGAGTGACCGAACCCGCCGTGCGGCATCTCGGCGACCAGCGGGCCGTGCGTGTTGACCCACACGCACCCGAAGTCCAGCTCGGCCGACACCCGCGCGGCGACGCCGAGGTCGTTCGTCCAGACCGACGACGCCAGCCCGTACGGCACGCCGTTGGCCAGCGCCACGCCCGATACTTCGTCCGAAAAGGACTGGACGGTGATGACCGGCCCGAAGATCTCCTCCTGGACGATCTCGTCGTCCTGGCGCAGCCCCGAGACCACGGTGGGGGAGTAGTAGAACCCCTTCGAGCCGAACCGCGTCCCGCCGGTTTCGATCCGCGCGTGCGGTGGCAGCCGCGAGATCAGGCCCTCGACGCGCGAGAACTGCGCCGCGCTGTTGAGCGGCCCGAAGTCGACGCCCGGCGTCTGCTCCGCGGCGGTCTTCGCCAGCGAAGCGACGAACTCGTCATGGATCGACTCGTGCACCAGCACCCGGCTGCCCGCGGTGCAGTCCTGCCCGGCGTTGTAGAACGCGGCGCCCACGATGCCCTCCGCCGTCGCGTCGAGGTCGACGTCGGGGAACACCAGCAGCGGCGCGTTGCCGCCCAGTTCCAGGTGGGTGCGCTTGAGGTCGGCGGCCGCGACGGTGGCGACGTCGATGCCCGCCCGCGTCGACCCGGTGATCGAGACCAGCGCCGTGATCGGGTGCTTGACCAGCGCGCGGCCGGTGTCGCGGTCGCCGGTCAGGACCGTGAAGGCCCCCGAAGGCAGGAACTCCGCGGCTACCCGGGCCAGCAGCACGGCCGTCGACGGGGTCGTCTCGGCCGGCTTGAGCACCACGGTGTTGCCCGCGGCCAGCGCCGGCGCGATCTTCCAGACCGCCATCATCAGCGGGTAGTTCCACGGCGCGATCTGCGCGCAGACGCCCACCGGCTCGCGGCGGATCACCGACGTGTGGCCCGGCGCGTACTCCCCGGCGGCCGTGCCCTCCAGGTGCCGCGCGGCGCCGGCGAAGAACCGCAGCGCGCTCACGCACTCCGGGATCTCCTCTTCCAGCACGACGGACCGGATCTTGCCCGTCTCGCGCACTTCCAGGTCGGCGAACTCGGAAGCGCGCGCCTCCACCGCGCCGGCGATTTTCAACAGTGCGAGCTGGCGCTGCGCGGGCGTGCTGCGCCGCCACACCGCAAACGCTTGCGCGGCGGCCGCCAGCGCGCTGTCCACATCGGACTCGGAAGCGACGGCGCTGGTGCCGAACACCTCGCCGGTCGCCGGGTCGGTCAGGTCGAGCGTGCGGGTCATGCCTGCTCCAGGTGGGTCGGCGCGAACAGCTTCAGCAGGGCGGGGAGGACGACCACCGACGGCCCGGGCGTGCGCAACGCCTTCGCCAGGTCCGCGCCGACGGAGTCCGAGGAGGACAGCGTGGCGGGCACTCCGAACGACTCCGCCAGGGCCACGAAGTCGGGGCGGGCCAGCTCGGTGGCCGTCGTGTGGCCGAAGGCGCCGGTCAGGTACTCGCGCAGGACGCCGTAGCCGCCGTCGTCGACGACCAGCCACGTGACGTCGAGGCCGTGCTGCACCGCGGTGGCCAGCTCGGCGACGCCGTACATCGCGCCGCCGTCGCCCGACACGGCGAGCGTCGGGCCCCCGGCCGCCGCGCCCCCGAGCGCGCCCGGCAGGCCGTAGCCCAGCCCGCCCGCGCCCTGCGCGGTGTGGATCGGCGCGCCCTCGGGGTTCCACGCCGACCAGGCCCAGTACGCGGCGATCGTCATGTCCCAGAACGTCTGGGTGCCGTCCGGCAGCGCCGCGCGGATGTCGTCGATCAGCTTGCGCTCGGCGGCCAGGTCCTGACCGTCCAAACGCGACTCCACCGACGCCACCAGCGAAGAGACGGCGGCCTCCGCCCGTCCGTCGGAAGACCGCATCGGCACCCACTCCAGCAGCGCCTGCAGCGTGAGCTTGACGTCGGCGTGGATGCCGAGGCCCGGGTAGTTCGACTCCAGCTTGCCCAGGTCGGCCTCGACCTGGATCACGCGGCCGCGCGGGGCGAACTCGCGGTAGTTGCTGGACAGCTCGCCGAGGCCGGAACCGAGCACGAGCAGGACGTCCGCGGCGGCGAGGAACTCCGTGGTGTGCCAGTCCTCCATCCACGACCGCCCGGACAGCTCGTGGTCCCAGCCGAAGACGCCCTTGCCGCCGAACGTCGAGATCACCGGCGCGCGCAACGCCTCGGCCAGGGCGGTCAGCTCGGCGTGCGCGCCGGACCGCAGCGCGCCGCCGCCCGCCAAGATCACCGGGTTCGACGCCGCCGCCAGCAGATCGGCGGCCGCGGTGACCAGCTCCGGCAAGGGTTCCAGCGGTGGGGGAGTGGCCGCCACCGACGTGATCGGCGGGACCCCGGCCGGCCCGAGCAGGACGTCCTGCGGGATCTCGACCCACACCGGGCCGTACGGCGCGGTCGCGGCCGACGTCCACGCTTCCCGCAACGCGGAAGGGATCTGGCTCGCGCGGCGCACGACGTGCACCGACTTCACGACGTCCCGGAAGCTCGCCTGCTGGTCCGGCAGCTCGTGCAGGTAGCCGTGCCGTCCGCCGCCGAGGCCGGCGACCGGGACCTGGCTGGAGATGCCGAGCACCGGCACCGACGCCGCCCGGGACTCCTGCAGGGAAGCCAACGTCAGCAGCGCGCCCGGCCCGGTCGACACGATCAGCGGCGTCACCGGCACCGGGCCGTCGGGGTCCGTCGCGAGCCGCGCGCGGGCGTACCCGTCGGCGGCGAACGCGAGGTTGTTCTCGACGCGTCCGCTGAGCACGCGCACGTCGTCGGCGCGTCGCAACGCTTCGAACAGGCCCAGCGCGTGCTGGCCCGGCAGGCCGAACACGGTGTCGGCGCCCAGCGCGCGGAGGGTCTCGACGACGACGTCGCCGCCGATGCGCGTCATGCGCTCTTCCCGAGGCTCAGCAGGCTCACCAGGTCGTAGGCGACGTGGGAAGCCGCGATGGCGGTGATCTCGGCGTGATCGTAAGCCGGGGCCAGCTCGACCACGTCGGCCCCGATCAGGTTGAGATCGCGCAGCCCGCGCAGGATTTCCAGCAGTTCACGGCTGGTCATCCCGCCGGCCTCGGGCGTGCCGGTGCCGGGGGCGTGGGCCGGGTCGAGCACGTCGATGTCGACCGAGATGTAGAGCGGCCGGTCGCCGATGCGCTGCCGCAGCGCGTCGACGGTCTCGGCGACCCCGCGGCGCAGGACGTCGCCGGAGGTGACGATGCCGAAGCCGAGCCGCCGGTCCTCCTCGAGGTCACGCTTGCCGTACAGCGGCCCGCGCGTGCCGACGTGCGACAGCGCGCTCGTGTCGAGGATGCCTTCCTCCGACGCGCGCCGGAACGGCGTGCCGTGGGTGTACGGCTCGCCGAAGTAGGTGTCCCACGTGTCGAGGTGCGCGTCGAAGTGCAGCAGCGCGACGGGTCCGTGCCGCTTCGCGGCGGCCCGCAGCAGCGGGAGGGCGATGGTGTGGTCGCCTCCGACCGTCACCAGCCGCGTCCCGTTCGCTTGCAGCGCCTCGGCTTCCTGCTGCAGCGTCTCGATCGCCTCACCGATGTTGAACGGGTTGATCGCGATGTCGCCCGCGTCCACGACCTGCCGCTCCTCGAACGGCGAGACGTCCAGCTCCGGGTGGTACGGCCGCAGCAGCCGGCTCGCCTCGCGGACGGCGGCCGGGCCGAACCGCGCGCCGGGCCGGTAGGACACGCCGGAGTCGAACGGGACCCCGACGACCGCGACGTCGGCGTGCTCGACCTGGTCGATCCGCGGCAGCCGCGCGAAGGTCGCGAAACCGGCGAACCGGGGAACGCGCGACGAGTCGAGGGGTCCGATGTTAGGCACTGCTGGGCTCCTGTTCACGGGTCGGGACGGACGTGTCTTCGCCATTGAGGCGGCGGGTCCAGGTGGAAAGGATCGAGTCGGCGGTGCGGGGTGTGGCGAAGCTGACCACCAGGTACACGATCAGGCTCGCGCCGAGACCCCAGTAGATCGGGGTGTTGGCGTCGACGC
Source organism: Amycolatopsis camponoti (assembly GCF_902497555.1). Lineage (NCBI taxonomy): Bacteria > Bacillati > Actinomycetota > Actinomycetes > Pseudonocardiales > Pseudonocardiaceae > Amycolatopsis > Amycolatopsis camponoti. Next base: position 2,108,752 of record NZ_CABVGP010000001.1, read on the forward strand.
CGTCGATGATCATGAAGGCGACCACGGACACCGTGCCGGCGATCATCGACGCGTACGCGCCCTGCCGCGTGCCGCGCTTCCAGAACAGCGCGCCGACGATCGCGACGAGCAGGCCGCCGACCAGGATGTCGTAGGCGATCGTGAGGGCGTTGACGACGTCGTCGACGATCATCGCGATGCCGATCGCGAGCAGCCCGAGCACGAGCGTGGCGATCCGGTTGCGGCTGACCTCGCCGCCCTTCTTGAGACCCACCTTGGTGAGCAGGTCCGACGTCGTGGTGGTGGAGCAGGCGATCAGCGCGCCGCTCGCGGTCGACATCATCGCCGAGAGCGCGGCGGCCAGCACCAGCCCGCGGACCCCGGTGGGCAGCAGGCGTTCGACGATCGTCGCGAAGGCGTCCTGCGCGCTCGCCAGATCCGGGTACAGCGTGTGGGCCGCGGTGCCGATGAGGGCGCCGGCCAGGCCGTAGACCAGGCAGTAGACGCCGGAGGTGATGCCGCCGGACGTCGCGATCGCCGGGGTGCGGGCGGTGAACACGCGCTGCCAGATGTCCTGGCCGATCAGCAGGCCGAAGGTGTAGATGACGAAGTAGGTGATGATCGTGTCGGTGCCGATCGAGGTGAAGCTGAAGAAGCTCGCGTCGAGCTTTTCGCTCATGCCTTCGAAGCCGCCCGCGGAAGAGATCGCCACCGGCAGCAGGATCGCCAGGATGCCGATGGTCTTGATGACGAACTGGGCGATGTCGGTGAGCGTGATCGACCACATGCCGCCGAGGACCGAGTAGAGGACCACGATCGAGCCGCCGATCGCGATGCCCGCCCAGTTCGGCAGGTCGAAGAGCACCTTGAAGATGGTCGCGAACGCCAGCGTCGAGGTGACCGTGAGCATCAGGGTGTAGCCCCACATGACGACGCCGGACACCGCGCTGGTGCGGCCGCCGTAGCGCAGGTCGAGCATTTCGCCGACGGTGTAGACCTTCAGCCGCACCAGCCGCCGCGCGAACAGCGCGTGCAGCACGAGGATGCCGACCCCGATGCTGACGACCAGCCACATGCCGGAGATGCCGTAGGTGTAGCCGAGCTTCACGCCGCCGACGGTGGACGCACCGCCGAGGACGACGGCCGACATCGTGCCGGAGTACATGAACCAGCCCAGCCGCCGTCCGGCGACGAGGTAGTCGGACTTCGTCTTGGCGAGCCGGAGGCCGTACCAGCCGACCCCGAGCATGCCCGCGATGTACAGGGCGATGACCACGTAGTCCCCGGTCACGGCGTCCTCCTCACGTTGGTTTCGGGCCACCGTAAATTCGCCCGCCACCCTCCCGGCATGGGACGATTGATCCTCAAGTCGACATCGGTAGGGATGAAATGACCCAGATCACGGATTCACTGTCCACGGAGGTGAATGTCCCGTTACGGGACGTGGTCGGCAACCGGGAGCTCGCGCTCGACGTCGTGCCCGAAACCCTGCGGCCGGGCGCGCTGGACGCCCCGGTGCGCTGGGCGCACGTGAGCGAGCTGCAGGATCCCGCGCCCTACCTGCTGGGCGGCGAGCTGATCCTCACCGCCGGGGTCGACCTGCCGGAGCAGATCGACCGGTACGTGCGCGGGCTGCGCGACGCCGGCGTCACGGCGCTGGGGTTCGGGCTCACCCCGACGGTCCACGAGACCCTGCCGGAACCGCTGCGCCGGGCGTGCGCGCGACGCGGGCTGCCGCTGCTGGTGGTGCCGTCGCGCACGCCGTTCCTGGCGGTCAACCGGGCGGTCTCGGTGGCGTTGACCGAGGCCGGCCAGCGAGAACAGCGGCGGATCACGGCGGCGCGTGAGACGCTCACGCGCGCCGCGGGTGGCGGGCTCGGCGAGCTGACGTCGGCGTTGGCGGCGGCGCTGCGGTCCTGGGTGGCCCTGGTCGGCGCCGGGGACGTGCTGGCCTCCGCGCACGATGCGCCCACGCCGCTGCCGACGGCGGTGCGGGAGCTGATGGCGACCGTGCGGGCGGGCAGCGGGATCCGGAGCGCGACCACCGAGGCCGACGGCGGCTTCGTCGTCGTCCAGCCGGTGTACCCGCAGGCCACGGCGTCGCACCTGGTGGTCGTCGGCCGGCCCCGGCGGCTCGACGGCGCCGAGCGGGCGATCCTCGCGGTCGGCGCGGCCCTGCTGGGCCTGGTCGGCCGCGCGGGCTCGGACGCGGCCGAGCTGGGCGCGGCGGCCACCGGTCTGCTGCTCGGCCGGGTGGCCCCCGGGGACGCGGCCGGGTCGTTGCTGGGGTCCGAGGTCGTCCGGCTGGTCGCCGGGGCGGCCCACCGGCGCGGTCCGGACGAGGTGGCCCGGCGCCCGGACTGGCTCCGGGCGCGGCTGGACACCCCGCTGGTCTCCGTGCTGCCCGGCCGGTTCGTGGCGATCGCGGGGTCCGCGCCGCCGCTCGCGGTGCTGGAGGACCTGCGCGCCCACGGCTGGCTGGCGGCGGTGGGCTCACCGGCGCCGGCGGGCAGGCTGTCCGAGGGCGAAGTCGACTTGCTGCTCGCACGCGCTCAGTCCCTGGGGCGCCCGGTGGTGGCGGGGGATTCGCCGCTGGATTTCGACGCTTTGGTGGCTCCGGACGCTTCCCGGGGGTTCGCTTCGAAGGCCCTGGAGCCGTTGGTGGCGCTGGATCACGCGGGGGACCGGTCACTGGTGCTGACGCTGCGGACGTGGCTGGCCCACCACGGCGCCTGGGAACCGACGGCGGCCGAGCTGGGGGTGCACCGCAACAGCGTCCGGCACCGGATCGCCCAGGTGGAGCGCGCCTTGGGGGTGGATCTGGCCGACCCGGAGGTCCGGATGCGGCTGTGGTTCGCGCTGCGGTGGCTCTCACCGGTCACACACAGTCCTTAAAGGGCACTCTCAGGAAAATATGGAATTGTGGTCTCGTGCGAGTTTTGGTAGTCGAGGACGAAGAACCCCTGGCCGACGCGATCGCTCGCGGGCTGCGCCGGGAAGGCATGGCCGTGGACGTCGCCCTCACCGGTGACGACGGGCATGAAAAGGCCGCCGTCACGCGGTACGACGTCGTGTTGCTGGACCGGGACCTGCCCGGGATGTCCGGCGACGAGCTGTGCCGGGAGATCGTCGCGTCCGGGGAGCTCACCCGGGTCCTGATGCTGACGGCGAGCAGTTCGGTGTCCGACCGCGTCGACGGGCTGTCGCTCGGTGCCGACGACTACCTCGCGAAACCGTTCGCCTTCCCCGAGCTGGTCGCCCGGGTGCGGGCGCTGGGCCGGCGCGCCACGCCGGCCGCGCCGCCGCTGCTCACCGCCGGGGACGTCGAGCTGGACCCGGCCAAGCGGACGGTCCGGCGTGCGAGCGGGCCGGTCGAGCTGACGCGCAAGGAGTTCGGCGTCCTCGAGGTCCTGCTCTCGGCCGCCGGTTCGGTCGTCAGCAGCGAGGAGCTGCTCGAGCGCGTGTGGGACGAGAACGCCGACCCGTTCACCACGACCGTCCGGGTCACCGTCATGACGCTGCGCAAGAAGCTCGGCGAGCCGGGGATCATCGAGACCGTCGTCGGCTCCGGCTACCGGGTGCCGGAGCCCGGCTCGCCGCGCGCGTGAACCTGCCGGGCACCCGCAGCCTCCGCGCCCGGATCACCCTGCTGGCGACCGTGCTGGTCGCCGCCGTCAGCCTGCTGCTGCTCTGGCTGGCCTGGACGCTGGTCCGCGACTCGCTCGACAACGTCCCGCAGATGCCGCCGGGCAGCGTGGTCGTCGTGGACGGCGTCCAGGTCGACGCGTCGACGCTCGCCGAGCACCTGCGCGTGCACGCCCGCAACCGGATGCTGCTGTTCGGGTCGCTGGCGTTCCTGCTGGTGGTCGCGGCCGCGGCGATCCTCGCCTGGACGTTCACCTCGCGGGTGCTGCTGCCGCTGCGCGAGATCACCGGCACCGCGCGGCGGCTGTCGGTCGAGTCGCTGGGGGAGCGGATCGGCGAGGTGCGCTCGCGCGACGAGCTGGCCGAGCTGGCCGGCACGTTCGACGACATGCTCGACCGGCTCCAGTCCGCGTTCGACGCGCAGCGGCACTTCGTCGCGAACGCGAGCCACGAGCTGCGGACGCCGTTGTCGGTCATCCGCACGGAGCTCGACGTCACCCTCGCCGACGACGACGCCGACGTGGCCGAGCTGCGCCGGATGGGCGGGGTGGTCCGCGACGCGACCGAGCGCGCCGGTCAGCTGGTGAACTCGCTGCTGCTGCTGGCCCGCACCGACGGCGCCGGGCTCGGTGTCCGCGAGCCGGTCGACTTGGCGAACGTCGTCGACCGGGCGTGGCGCGCGGCGCGTCTCGAAGCCGAGAAACGCGGGATCCGGGCGACGTTCGCGGTGGTGCCGGCGCCGGCGTTCGGCGACCCGGCGCTGCTGGAGCGGATCGCGGGCAACCTGCTGGAGAACGCCGTCCGCCACAACGTCGAAGGCGGCTGGCTGGAGGTCGTGACGCAGCCCGGCCCGCAGTGGTCGGTGCTGCGGGTGCGCTCGTCGGGTGGGCTGGTCGACCCGGCGGCGGTGCCGGAGCTGTTCGAACCGTTCCGCCGGGCGGGCGTGGCCCGCACGGCCCGCCACGGCGCGGGCCTGGGCTTGTCGATCGTCCGCGCGGCGGTCGCGGCCCACGGCGGAAGCGTGGCGGCGGAACCGATCGTGGGCGGCGGCCTCGGCGTCACGGTCCACCTCCCGGTGCGCTGACCGGCATCACCCGTGACTGAGCGGGCATCACCCGTGATTGAGGGGGCATCACTCGTGATTGAGGGGGCATCACGCGTGATGCCCTTCTGATCACGCGAGATTCCCCTCGGATCACGGGTGGGCCAGGGCGAGGCCGGCTCGGAGGACTCCGGCCGCGTGGACCATGGCCGCTCGGGCGTCCGGGTCTATGCCGACTCGGTTCGCGAAGCCGTGTAGCTGTCCTTCGTGACGTCGGTGCACCAGCGGGACTCCCGCGGCGGCCAGCCGGGCCGCGTAGGCCTCGCCTTCGTCGCGGAGCAGGTCGAAGCCGCACGTCGCCACAAACGTCGGCGGGAGACCGTCGAGGGCGTCGTCGTAGAGCACGGACGCCCGCGGGTCCGTGTACCGCGCCGGGTCGCGCACGTACTGGTCGCGGTACCAGGCCCATTCGTCCCGGTCGAGCCGGAAACCCGAGCCGAACTGCCGGTGGGACGCCGACTCGCCGAGCGCGTCCGTCGCCGGGGTCAGCAGCAGGCTGAACGCCGGCTTCGGCAGCTCGCCGCGGGCCGCCGCGTGGGCCACCACCGCCGCCAGGTTGCCGCCGCTGCTGTCGCCGCCCACCGCGAGCCGCGAAGGATCGACGCCGAAGTCGGCCGCCTGCGCGTGGACGAAAGTGAAAGCCGCCACCGCGTCCGAAGCCGCCGCCGGGAACGGGTCCTCCGGCGCCAGCCGGTAGCCGATCGACACCACCCGCACGCCGGCCTCCTCGGCCAGCAGCCGGCACGCGCCCTCGTGCGTGTCCAGGCTGCCGAGCACGAACCCGCCGCCGTGGAAGTACACGATCGCCGGGCCGCGCGCCGGGACGCCGGCCGGTTCGTACAGCCGCAGCGGCAGCGGCCCGCCGGGCCCGGGCCACGAAGCGTCGCGGGTCCGGACGCCGCGGCAGATCCCGGCACCGGCGAGCGCACCCGCCAGGTTCAGCTCGGTGCGGGCCCGCGCGAGGCTCCCGTTCTGGTGCGGCGCGTCGAACGGCGCCAGGCGCGACACCCGCATCAGCACGCGGGCGGTTGGCACCGGCTGCCGCCCCTCCACCACCACCGGACGGCCCGCGATGACGCGCAGCACCGGCGAAGGCAGGCTCAGCAGCCACCGCAACCCGGCCATGACCGCTCGTACGAGCAGCACTCTCCTGTTCAGCACACGTCCACGAATATCGGATTCGCGTACAACCACAAGTCCTCGAACGGGTTCGCCTGCCCGATAACGTCCGGAGTGGGCTCGGTGTCCCGGTTCGTCCCGCGCACCCGCGCGTAGAACGGCGAGCGCACGTTCCGGAAGGTGTGCCGGAAGACCACCTGCCGCCCGGGCGCCCACCGCGGCTCGAACGACTCGACGACCCGGGTACCCGGCGCGGTCATCGCGTCGGGGTCGGTCACCGGGCCGGTGACCGGCCCCGCGACGACGTCCAGGCGCGCCAGCCGCGGCACCGAGCCGCCGCCGTTCGGCCGCGACGCGAGCCGCGCCGAAATCACCAGCGTGACGTCCGAACCGCGGCGCACCCGCAGGCGGCCACCGAGCGTCGCCGAGGAACCCCCGCCGTGCGCGCCGACCTGCAGGTCCTGCGCCAGCCCGCCGTGCGTCAGCCAGATCCGCCCGGCCCGCAGGCCTTCCAGGACGCCTTCGAGGCTTCGCCGCGTCACGCCGACGTACGTGCGGCTGAACTCCCCGGGGTAGAAGTCCGCGTACGGCGCGAGCAGCTGCGGCGAGCCGGTGTCGACCGGGTCCGGGAACTTCCCGTGCGTGTCGTACCAGCCGTCGGCGACCTGGGGCCGCACGAGCGTGTCGCCGCGGTTGTAGTGCGAGTCGGAGTTCGTGGTGATCCACCACGGCTTGCCCTCGGCGAGCATCGAGTCCCAGAGGCCCCCGACCTTCGCCGTCGCCCAGTCCCAGCCGCCGTACGTCCGGTACGCCTCGGCCGGGAAGCCCGGCCAGGAGTTCGGGCCGGGGCTGTTGGCGTAGCCGCCGCGCGCGCCGCCGTTGCCGAGCGGTTTCGGGAAGCCGTCCGCCTGCGCGCCGGGTGCGCCTTCCATGCCGATCACGATGTCCGGAGCCGCGTCGCGGTAGGCGCGCAGCTCGTGCGGGGCGACGCGGCCGTTGCGCAGCGGGTGGTTGATCAGCACGACCGGAGCGTGGATCCGCTTCGCGCGTTCTTCCGCGGCCAGCCAGCGCAACGCCCTCAGCGCCAGTGCCTCGTTCGCCGGGCTCGACGCCTCGGAGTTCGTCAGCCGCCAGTCGAAGGTCCGCTCGAACTCGCGCAGCTTGGCCGCCTGCTCCGAACCGGCCTGGAAGAACACCGTCGCGTGCTCGGCGCCCGGGACGTTCCATTCCATGCCGTGCCAGAGCAGCAGGTCCGGGTACTTCCGCCGGGCCGCGAGGAAGTCCGCTTCGGTCGGCTCGACCGACACCTTCTCGTGCTCGGCGTGGCCGTGGTCGGTGAAGACGATCCAGTCGGCGCCGTGCGCCCGCCCGCCCCGGGCGATCTGGTCGATCCGGTACATCGCGTCGTAGGAGTACTGGCTGTGCGTGTGGTGGTCGCCGACCAGCCACTGGTAGCGGCCGCACAGCCGGCTCAGGTCGACGTCGGCGTCGAGATCGGGGAGGGGGATGCCCGCGGCGGCGGCCGCGAGCCCGGCACCCTTGAGGAACCGGCGTCTGTCGGTGGTCACGCGCGGACGCTAAGCCGCCGGGGTGAACGGGCGGTGTCCCGGCGGCCAACGTGTGCTGTGATCTTGGGCGTGGAGGAGAAGCCCCTGGTCCGCGTGGTCGCCCCGGCCGTCGCGCTCGCCTTGGCCGCGGGAGTGGGGCTGGCCTTCGGCGTCGCGGCCCTGAAGCGCCCGCCGGACCTGCCGGTGGACACGAACCCGGCACCGCTGGCCGGCCACACGCTGTGCGCGGCGGTCATCGTGGTCTTCCCCGCCGACGCCGAGATGCGGGCGGCGGTGCCGTCCGTCCGCGCCGACCCGAAGGCGCGGCGGGTGTTCGTCGACCCGCCGTCCCTCTCCCTGCTCGCCGTCCCCGGCACCGACCTGAAGACCTGGGCGCAGGAGCTGCACGCCCGCTTCCGCGAGGCCGAGCGGGTGACGGTCATCGACTCCGACACGACGGCGGCGCAGCTGAAACTCACCGCGCCGCCGCCGAAGTGCCCTCGTGAGGGCGAGTACTAGCGCGCCGGGACCGAGGCGACGCCCGGGGCGAGGAACGGCTTGCCGTTCACGCGCTCGGACACGCCGGAGCGGTCCAGGTACGGCGTGATGCCGCCGTTCCAGAACGGCCAGCCGGCCCCGAGGATCAGGCACAGGTCGATGTCCTGCGCCTCGGCGACCACGCCCTCGTCGAGCATGATCCGGATTTCCTCGGCGATGGCCGAGAGCGCCCGGTCGCGCACCTGCTCCGAAGTGGACGGAGAGTCTCCCTGCGTCCATAGCTCGACGACTTCGGGGTCGGGCGACTGGTTGCCCTTGTCATCCCAGACCCAGACGCCCTTCTTGCCCGCCTTGACGAACTTGGCGAGGTTGTCGGACACGGTGAAGCGGTCGGGGAACGCCTCGTGCAGCGTCTCGCCGACGTGCAGCGCGATGGCCGGGCCGACGAGCTGCATCAGCGTCAGCGGCGACATCGGCAGGCCGAGCGGCTCGAGCGCGCCGTCGGCGACCTCGAACGGCGTGCCCTCGTCGACCGCCACCAGCACCTCGCCGAGGAAGCGCAGCAGGAGCCGGTTGACGACGAACGCCGAAGCGTCCTTCACCAGCACGCTGGACTTCTTGAGCTGCTTGCCCACCGAGAACGCCGTCGCGAGCGAGGTGTCGTCGGTCCGTTCGCCGCGGACGATCTCCAGCAGCGGCAGCACGGCCACCGGGTTGAAGAAGTGGAAGCCGACGACCCGCTCGGGGTGCTGCAGCTTCGACGCCATCGCGGTGATCGACAGCGAGGAGGTGTTCGTCGCGAGGATCGCCTCGGGCTTGACGTGCTGCTCCAGCTCGGCGAACACCTGCTGCTTGACGCCCAGCTCCTCGAAGACGGCTTCGATGACGAAGTCGGCGTCGGAGAACGCGGCCTTGTCGAGCGAGCCGGAGACCAGCGCCTTGAGCCGGTTGGCGCCGTCGGGGGAGACGCGCTTCTTGGCCAGGAGCTTGTCGATCTCGGCGTGGACGTACCCGACGCCCTTGTCGACGCGCTCCTGGTCGACGTCGGTCAGCACGACCGGCACCTTCAACCGCCGCACGAACAGCAGTGCGAGCTGGCTGGCCATCAGGCCGGCGCCGACGATGCCGACCTTGTTCACCTTGCGCGCCAGGTTCTTGTCCGGCGCGCCGGCCGGGCGCTTGGCGCGCTTGTTGACCAGGTTGAACGAGTACAGCCCGGCGCGCAGGACGTCGGACATGAGCAGCTCCGCCAGGCCGTCGGTCTCGGCCGCGTACCCGCGGTCCAGATCGTTCTCGCGGGCCAGCTCCAGCAGCTCGACGGCCTTGGTGGCACCCGGCGAGGCGCCGTGCGTGCGTCCATCCACAAGGGACTTGGCGCGCGCGATCGCGGCGTCCCACTCGGAGCCGCGGTTGATCTCGCGACGCTCCGGGGTGATCTCGCCGTTCACCACGCGAGCCAGCCACAGCAGCGACTGCTCGAGGTAGTCGGCGGACCCGAAGACCGCGTCGACGATGCCGAGCTCCGCCGTCTGCTTGACGTTGAGCATCTTGTTCTGCGCCAGGGCGTTCTCGATGATCACCGTGACGGCGGCGTCCGGCCCGATGAGGTTCGGCAGCAGCTGCGTGCCGCCCCAGCCCGGGAACAGGCCGAGGAAGACCTCGGGGAACGCGATGGCGGCGGTGTTCTCCGAGAGCGTCCGGTAGTGGCAGGACAGCGCCAGCTCCAGGCCGCCGCCCATGACCGCGCCGTTGATGAACCCGAAGGTCGGGATCTTCGTCTCGGTGAGGCGGCGGAACACGTCGTGGCCGGTCTGGGCGATCTCGCGCGCCAGCTTCGGGTCGCTCACGGACTCGACACCGGACAGGTCCGCGCCGACGGCGAAGATGAACGGCTTGCCGGTGACGGCGATCGCGGCCGGCTCGGCCTCGAACGCCTTGTCCAGCGCGGCGTTCAGCGACACGAGCCCCTGCGGGCCGAAGGTGTTCGGCCGGGTGTGGTCGTGGCCGTTGTCCAGTGTGATCAGCGCGACGGGCTTCTCGAGCCGGGGCACCTTCACGAGCCGCGTGACAGCGTGGGTGACGACCTCGTCCGGGAACGCGGCCTTCGCTTCTTCTGCGGTGAAAGTCATTACTTCGCCCCCTCGAAGGCCGGGTTCTCCCAGATCACGGTGCCACCCATGCCGATGCCGATGCACATCGTGGTCATGCCGTACCGCACGTCGGGCCGCTCGGCGAACTGGCGGGCCAGCTGCGTCATCAGGCGGACACCGGACGAGGCCAGCGGGTGGCCGCACGCGATCGCGCCGCCCCACTGGTTGACGCGCGGGTCTTCGTCGTCGATGCCGAAGTGGTCGAGGAAGGCCAGCACCTGCACGGCGAAGGCCTCGTTGATCTCGAACAGGCCGATGTCGTCGATGGACAGGCCGGTGCGCTTGAAGAGCTTCTCGGTGGCCGGCACCGGGCCGATGCCCATGACCTCCGGTTCGACGCCGGCGAAGGAGTAGCCGACCAGCCGCATCGCGACGGGCAGGCCCAGCTCGCGGGCGGTCTCCTCGTCGGCCAGCAGCGACGCGGTCGCACCGTCGTTGAGGCCGGCCGCGTTGCCCGCGGTGATCCGGCCGTGCGGGCGGAACGGCGTCTTCAGCCCGGCGAGCGTTTCCAGCGTGGTGCCCGGACGCGGCGGCTCGTCCTCGGTGGCCAGGCCCCAGCCCAGCTCCTTGGAACGGGTGGCGACGGGAACCAGCTCGGGGCCGATCTTGCCGGTCTTGACGGCCTCGGCGTAGCGCTCCTGGCTGCGCGCGGCGTAGGCGTCGGTGCGCTGCTTGGTGATCGCGGGGAACCGGTCGTGCAGGTTCTCGGCGGTCTGGCCCATGACGAGCGCGGTCGGGTCGACGAGCTTGTCGGCGATGATCCGCGGGTTCGGGTCGACGCCTTCCCCCATCGGGTGGCGGCCCATGTGCTCGACGCCGCCGGCGATGGCGATGTCGTAGGCGCCGAAGCCGATGCCGGACGCGGCGGTCGTGACGGCGGTCATCGCGCCGGCGCACATGCGGTCGATGGCGAAGCCGGGAACCGACTTCGGCAGGCCGGCGAGCAGCGCGGCGGTGCGGCCGATGGTCAGGCCCTGGTCGCCGATCTGGGTGGTGGCGGCGATGGCCACCTCGTCGACGCGCTCGGGCGGCAGTTCGGGGTGCCGCCGCAGCAGCTCACGGATGGCGTTGACGACGAGGTCGTCGGCGCGGGTCCCGGCGTAGATGCCCTTGTCGCCGGCCTTGCCGAAGGGGGTCCGTACCCCCTCGACGAAGGCGACGGTGCGCACGCCCCGCGCGGTCGGCGCGAGCGGCGTTGCTGGTGCGGCCACGAATGCTCCATGGAGGTAGACGGCTTGCTCGTTCGGGGGTTCCGGGTGGCGGAGCCCCCGGCCCGGGGCGGAGCCCCGGTTGTCACAGCCGCACGATAGCCCTTGTTACCCGTCGGTAACCAGTGCTGTGGCCCGGTCGAGTGGGCTACGGCACACTCTTGGGCGTCAACGTCTGCCCCTTCACGAGCCAGGCGACGCCGAACGCCCACACCGCGGCGCTCTCCAGCCACAACGCGGGGTGCCATTCCGGGACGAGACGCAGCCAGCTCGTCAGCGCGATGAGCACCAGCGCGGCGAGGATCACCACGCCGCACACGCGGTAGACGACACCGGTCCCCGCCGGCTGCTCGCCGTCGTGCGGGAACAGGCGCAGGCAGAAGTACGCCAGCATCAGGAAGAACACCGCCGCGAACACCAGGTGCAGCACGCCGGACGTGCGGTCCCACGACGAGACGTCGCGGTCCGGGGTCGTCGGGAAGAGCGCCAGCCCGATCGCGCCGAGGCCCGCCACCGTGCTCGCGACGTTGTCGATGAAGTCGTGGCCGTAGTACGCGAGCAGGAACACTCCCACGGCGCACATCGCGCCGACGAAGACGTTCCCGAGGTCGCTGTAGTAGTAGCCGCTGAGCGACCCGATGAGATCGCCGCCCTGGACGACCTGCTTGCCCACGATCAGGACGATCGGCAGCGCCAGGCCGATGAGCCCGATCGCGCGTCGCAGGTAGAGGTAGGAGTGGACGAGGGGGGTCTGGGTCGTGGTGGTCATGGCCGCCTCCGGGGTCTCACCGAGGTCATCGGCGGTTTCCCGCCCCGGAACGAGCGTCGTTATCCGACGGCGGCCCAGATCCTCAGCTGATCGTTACGGAGTTCGGCGAACGCGCCGGTCGCGGGGGCGTGCGCGGTCGGGCGGAAGCCTTCGGCGAACCCGATCCGCGCGCCGGCGGCCGGGTCCCAGACCTCGAACCCGGCTTCGGCAGTGACGTACAGCAGGCCGCGGTGGCCCCACATCGGTCCCTTCGGACCCGCGAACATCCCGGTCCGGCGGCCGGTTCCCGCGTCGTACAGCTCGACGCCGTCGAGCATCTCGTCCGAGGAGACCCCCATGCGCTGGACGGCGACCGTGGTGTCGTCGAGCCACGCGATCGGCTGATCCCAGTCGTCGCGGCCGGGGGTGATGGTCCGCCCCCGCTCGGCCGCGTGGATGTCGCCGCCCAGCCACGCTTCGACGTCGACGACCGTCGGCATGCCGACCGGGTGCCAAGCCCAGCCGTCCACGACCAGTGACCGTTCGGACGGGCTCACGTGGAGCGCGCCCTGGAAGTAGTCGAGGTAGTGCTCGGGAGCCTTTTCGCCGCGGTCCGGCGCCGCGGTTTCGCGGTCGGTAAGCAGCTCTCCGCCGGGCAGCGCGAACACGTCGAGCCGGTTCCAGTCCGTCCCCGCGACGACCCTGGTCGCGTCGCCTTCGCCGAGGAAGGCCAGGGGGAACCGGGTGAGCTCGTTGTCGTTCCAGTCCCGGTCGACGTCGAGCACGGTGAGCCACTCGCGCAGGTCGACGACGGTGGCGAACTGGCCGTAGTCCGAGACGACCGCCGCGTACCGGCCGTCCCGCGAGGTGTGCAGGCCGCGGCGGGGGCGGTCCGGGATGTCCCGGATGTCTTCGTAGGTTTCCGCGGGCAGCTCGACCGGCCCGAGGAGCCACTGGTCGTCTTCGTCGATCCGGACGAAGCCCTCTTCGGTGAGGGCGAGCCAGCCGCCGGGCATCGGCGCCAGGCAGCCGTCGTTCACCGGCCGCACCGGGCAGGGGCGCGTCGACCAGCGTCCCCCGAGTTCCCCGTCCCGCAGCAGCATTTCGGGCTCGCCCTGCCAGCCCGCGGGGAAGCTCTCCTGGTCGGCCCGATCCGCGCAGCTCTCGCAGACTTCGACCAGCTCGGCCGGCGTGCAGAGCCCGCAGATCAGGTCGTAGCGCGTGCCCACGCCGGTCAGGTGACGCGCGGACGGGGGAGGTTCTTCGACAGCCAGGTGCGGGCAAAGGCGCAAGGTGCCGATGCGGCCCGGATGGCCGCAAGGCAGGGTGTTCACGGTTTCAGTGTGCGGGCCGCGCCACCGGTCCGCACCCGAATTATCCCAGGTACGCCAGCCACCCACCCTTCTCCGAGATGTCCTCCGCCTCCTCGGTCGCCGCCGGTTCGCAGAGGAAACCGGACACGCGCGAGCCGTCGGCCAGCTCCACCTTGCCGATCGCCAGCGGTGCCGGGATCCGCGAGACGAACTCGCCGAACCCCTTCACCGGCAGGTCCCACACCTCCGCCGCGATCGCGACGCCGCCGGACGCGACGCGCACCAGCCCGGGCTTGGGCGGCAGCGTGTCCAGCGCGAACAGCCGGTACGACGCCGAAGTCGACACCTCGGAAACGAACCGCCCGCCGCGGGACGTCAGCTCGTGGTTCAGCGGCTGTCCGCGCAGGTGCGCGCCGACCACCGCGATCGGCACCCGCTCGCCGCGCAGCCCGGCGAGCGCGGCCAGCTTCAGGTCGTCGTGCGGGGCGCCGGCCAGCATCACGCCGAACGGGCGCCCGGCCACCGTGCCCGCCGGGACCGCCAGCGCCGAGAGCCCGAACAGGTTGGTGGAGTTGGTGAACCGGCCCAGCCGCGCGTTGACCGCGACCGGATCGGCGGCCACCGCAGCGATCGTGGGGTGCTCGGTCGTCGTCGGTGTCAGGATCGCGTCGACGCCGGCCAGCACGGCCAGGGCTTCGGTGCGCAGCCCGGCGAGCGTCCGCTGGTCGGCGAACAACCGGTGCGCCGGGATGTCGCGGGCGCCGGTGATGATGCCGTGCACCACCGGGTCGACGGCGTCCGGGTGCGCCTCCAGGAACTCGCCGACGGCGGTGTACCGCTCGGCGACGAACGCGCCGCCGTACAACAGGTTCGCCGCTTCCAGGAAAGCCGATATGTCCACAGTGGTCACTTCGGCGCCCGCCGCGGCGTACTCCGCGACGGTGGCTTCGAACGCCTCCGCCCAGCCCGCTTCCAGCGGTCCCAGCCGGTCCGGGATGCCCAGCCGGAACCGTCCCGTGTGGACCTGCGCGGGTTCGGCCAGGCAGGTCAGGGCGAACGCCGCCTCCTCGACCGTCCGTGCGAACAGCGACACGCAGTCGATGCTCGCGCAGGCGGGCACGATGCCCTCGGTCGGCAGCAGCCCGGGCGTCGGCTTGAGCCCGACGATCCCGTTGAACGCCGCCGGCACCCGCCCCGACCCCGCGGTGTCGGTACCGAGCGCCAGATCCACGATCCCGAGCGCGACGGCCACGGCCGAGCCGGAACTCGACCCGCCCGAGACGTACGCCGGGTCGACGGCGTTGCGCACCGCGCCGTACGGGCTGCGCGTCCCGACCAGACCGGTCGCGAACTGGTCGAGGTTGGTCGTGCCGAGCACCAGCGCCCCGGCGGCCCGCAGCCGCGCGACGATCGGGGCGTCGGCCGCCGGCCGGTACGCGTAGGCCGGGCAGCCCGCGGTCGTCGGCAGCCCCGCGACGTCGATGTTGCCCTTGACCGCGACGAGCTTGCCGTACAGCGGCAGCCCGCGTTCCTCCAGCGCGGCGGCCTCGGCCAGCACCTCGGCTTCCGGCCGCAGGTCGATCCAGATCTCCGGCCGGTCGACCTGCTCGATGCGCCGGTACGCCGCGCGAACTCGTTCCACGAGACTCATCCCAGCACCACCAGCGGCGTACCGGGGGCGACCTGGTCACCGGGGGACACGAGCACTTCGACCACCTCACCGCCGGCCGGCGCGGGAATCCGCGCCTCCGTCTTCATCGCTTCCAGCGTCACCAGCGACTGCGCGTCCTCGACGCGCTCGCCCGCCGCGACGTCGACGCGCCACACCGTCGCCGCGAACGGCGCCTCGACGACGTGCCCGCCCGGCGGTGCCTCGACGCGCTTCGGCGGCAGCGTCACCGGTTCCGGCTTCGGGTCGAACTCGCCCGCCGCGGCCCACGCCCGCCGTTCCGCCTCGAACGCCGCCGCCTGCGTCGCCCGGAACCCGGCGATGCCGTCCGCGTTGTCGGCCAGGAACTCCTGGTACTCGGCCAGCTTGAAGGTGCCGTCGGTGGTGTCGAGCTCCAGCTGCCCGGACGAGCTCTGCGCCCGCAGCTCCAGGAGCTCGTCCGCGGACACGGGGTACCAGGAGATGCGGTCGAAGAATCGCAGGTTCCACGGCTGCTCGCCGCCGTGCCAGCTGTTCCAGACCTGCACGGTCCGGCCGACGAACTGGTAGCCGCCCGGCCCTTCCATGCCGTAGATACACAGGTAGGCGCCGCCGATGCCGACGGAGTTCTCCGCGGTCCACGTCCGCGCCGGGTTGTACTTCGTCGTCACCAGCCGGTGGCGCGGGTCCAGCGGAGTCGCGACCGGCGCGCCCAGGTAGACGTCGCCGAGGCCGAGCACCAGGTACTCCGCGTCGAAGACCGTCCGGTAGACCTCGTCCACATCGGACAGTCCGTTCACCCGCCGGATGAACTCGATGTTCCACGGGCACCAGGGCGCGTCGTCGCGCACGCCGGTCATGTACCGCTCGATCGCCTCGCGCGTCGCCGGGTCGTCCCACGACAGCGGCAGGCGGACGCGGCGGCTCGGCACCTCCAGCTCGGCGGTCGGCGGCAGGTCCCGCTCCAGCTCCCGCACCAGCCCGAGCGCCTTTTCGACCGGCAGGGCGTCCGGATCGACGTGCACCTGCAGCGACCGGATGCCCGGCGTCAGGTCGACGATCCCGGGCACGCCCTCGGCGGCGAGCCGTTCCCCGAGCGCGTGCACCCGCATCCGCAGCGCCAGGTCGAGTGTCATCTCGCCGTACTCGACGAGCAGGTTGTCGTCCCCGCTGCGCCGGTAGGTGACCGACGGCTCGTCGTCCGAAGAGGACAGTCGCCCGAGGACCCCGCCGTCCTGGCGGGCCTGCCGGGTCGGCGTCACCGCGGTGGCCGGCTGCTGCCGCAGCACCGCCGCGTGGTCGGCGTCGATCGGCACGAACCGCACGGTGTCGCCCGGGCGCAGCTGCCCGAGCTTCCAGCGCTCGCCGGTGGCGACCGTCGCCGGGCAGACGAAGCCGCCCAGGCTTGGCCCGTCCGGGCCGAGCAGGATCGGCAGGTCGCCGGTGTAGTCGACGGCGCCGATCGCGTACGGCGTGTCATGGATGTTCGACGGGTGCAGGCCTGCTTCGCCACCGTCGGCGCGCGCCCACTCGGGCCGCGGCCCGACGAGCCGGACGCCGGTGCGGGCGGAATTGAAGTGCACCTGCCACTCCGTGGCGTAGAACGCGTCGACGTCGCCGGGGGTGAAGAACTCCGGCGCCGCGTGCGGTCCTTCGAGCGCCCCGATCGTCCAGTGCGCGGCGAACTCCGGGCGGTCGGCGACCGGGCCCACGACGGGGTCCGCGGGAGCCGGGCCGCACTGCAGGACGTCGCCCGCGGCCAGGGCACGACCACCGTGCCCGCCGAACCGGCCCAGGGTGAACGTCGCCGCGCTGCCGAGGAACGCCGGGACGTCGACGCCGCCGCGGACGAGCACGTAGCTGCGCAGCCCGGCGGTGCACGCCCGGACGTCGAGCGTGGCCCCGGCGGGCACCTCGACCGGTGTCCACAAGGGAACTTCGCTCCCGTCGACCAGGGCGGTGGTGGGTGCGCCGGTGACGCACACCTCGGTGGGGTGGGAGAACCGCAGGGTCACGCCGTCCACAGTGCACTCCAGGCCGGGCGCGCCTTCCGGGTTGCCGAGCGCGAGGTTGCCCAGCCGGAGCGAACGGTCGTCCATCGGCCCGCTCGGCGGGACCCCGACGTGCCAGAAGCCGGTGCGGCCCGGCCAGTCCTGCACGGTCGTCATCGTCCCGCCGCGCACGACGTCGATGCGGGGTTCGCCGTCCTCGATGCCGTCCAAGGTGGACGTGTCGTGGGCGGCCGCGCCGAACGCCGCGTCGGCGGCCGCCGCCCGCAGCTGCCCGAGGTTGGTGCGCACGCCGTCGACCCGGGTCACGGCGAGCGCTTCCCGCAGGTGCGCGAGTGCGTCGTCGCGGTCGGCGCCGGTGCAGATCACCTTGGCCAGCAACGGGTCGTAGTGGGTGGTGACGGTCGTGCCCGGTTCGACCCAGGTGTCGACGCGGACGTCTTCGGGCAGCGTGACCCGCGTGACGAGCCCCGCGCTCGGCCGGTGCCCGGCGCTCGGGTCTTCGGCGTACACCCGCGCTTCGACGGCGTGCCCGCGCGCGATCGGCACCGCGCGGAACATCGCGCGGTCGCCTTGGGCGAGCCGCAGCATCCAGGCGACCAGGTCGACGCCGTAGACCGCCTCGGTGACCGGGTGCTCGACCTGCAGGCGCGTGTTGACCTCGAGGAAGGCTGCCTCTTCGCGCTCGGGGTCGTAGACGTACTCGACCGTGCCCGCCGAGCGGTACCGCACCGACGAGCACAGCGCGACGGCCGAGTCGACGAGCTGCTTCCGGACGGCGGCCGGCAGGTCCGGCGCCGGGCACTCCTCGACGACCTTCTGGTTGCGCCGCTGCAGGGAGCAGTCGCGGGTGCCCAGCGCCAGGACTTCGCCGAAGCCGTCGCCGAAGACCTGGACCTCGACGTGCCGGGCGCGGCGCACCAGCCGTTCCAGGAACACGCCGGAGTTCGCGAAGCTCTTGGCCGCGATGCTCCGCACGGAGTCCCATGCCTCCCGCAGCTCCCCGGGCGTGGCGCACGCGCGCATCCCGATCCCACCGCCGCCCCCGGTCGCCTTGAGCATCACCGGGTAACCGATGTCCGCGGCGCGGGCCGCGGCTTCGTCCACATCGGACAGCAGACCGGTGCCGGCGAGCAGCGGGACGCCCGCGGCGATCGCCGCCTCCCGGGCGGTGTGCTTGCTGCCGAACACCTCCAGGTGCCCGGGCGACGGCCCGGCGAACGCGAGCCCGGCGTCCTCGCAGGCCCGCGCGAACGCGGCGTCCTCGGACAGGAACCCGTAGCCGGGGTGGACGGCGTCGCAGCTGGTTTCGAGCGCGGCCTCGACGATCGCGCCGGCCCGCAGGTAGCTTTCCGCCGCGGGCGCCGGCCCGAGCCGCACCGCCCGGTCGGCGAGCCGCACGTGCGGGGCGAGGCGGTCGGCGTCGGAGTACACCGCGACGGTCTCGAGGCCGAGCTCCCGGGCGGTGCGCAGGATCCGGACCGCGATCTCGCCGCGGTTGGCGACGAGCAGCCTCACTCGCCGCCTCCGGGGGACGTCACGACCAGGCGCACCGGCGTCGGGTCGAACCCGTTGCAGGGGTTGTTGATCTGCGGGCAGTTCGACACGAGCACGAGGACGTCGGTCTCCGCGCGCAGCCGGACTTCGAGGCCGGGCGCGGAGATCCCGTCGACGATGCCGAGGGTGCCGTCCTCTTCGACCGGCACGTTCATGTACCAGTTGACGTTGCTGACCAGGTCACGCTTGCCCAGCCCCCACTTCGCGCCCTCGCTGAGGAAGTTCTCGACGCAGGCGTGCTGGAAACGGGTGTGCTGGCCGTAGCGGAGGCTGTTGGACTCCTTGCTGCACGCGCCGCCGAGCGTGTCGTGCCGACCGCAGGTGTCGGCGACGACGGTCAGCAGCGGGGCGCTCTCCTGGGTGCGCAGGACGCTGCCGGTGGTCAGGAAGATGTTGCGCTGGGCCGCGATCGTCGCTGCTGCACTGTAGCGTTGGGCCGTGTCGTTCGCGTCGTAGCAGAGGAAGTCGACGGCCTGGTTGCCGCCGAGGTCGATGATCGCCAGCTCCTGCCCGCGCCGGAGCACCGTCGAGAACGGGGCGCGCGCGGCGACGTCGAACGTCAGCGTCAGCTGGGACTGGTACGCCGTGCTCATGCGATCCCCCGGGCGGTCAGGTAGTCGGCGGTGTTCTCGAAGGCCCGCCGCGTCTCCGGCGAGTGCGTCCACTCCGGACTGTCCGGAGTGGACGGCCGGTCGCGCCAGGCGAGCACTTCGAGGTTCGTCACGGTGTAGTCCGGCCGCGGGTCGACCGGGTGCGCCACGTTCGCGATGAGCATGACCGACGGGATTTCGATCCGCAGCTCGACGGATTTCCCCGCGCCCGCGGACCCGGTGAAGTCCAGGTCGCCTTCCGGCCGGACGCACACCCCCTGGAAGAACGACAGGCTCGGCGGCAGGTCCCGCGGCCCGAGGCCGTTCTTGGCCGCGGCCAAGGTGAACAGCGGCAGCCCGGCGGGGGAGGGGCCCTGCGGGGCGCCGTCGCCGTAGCGCTCGGTGTTGCCATCCACAGTGGACGTTCCGCACAGTGCGTCGTGCCGCTCGCTGGAGTCCGCGACGATCGTCGCGAGCACCCGGCCCTGGTCCGACAGCAGTGCGACCTTCGGGCCGAGGTAGGCGTTCCACTGCACCTTCACCGTGTCCGCGACGTTCAGCCGCTCCCACGGCGCGTCGGCGTTGAACAACAGCAGGTGCGCGCACGCGTCGCCGTCGACGTCGGTCAGCCGCAGCCGGGTGCCCCGCGCCAGCACCTTGTGCGTGTACCCGCCACCGGCCACCGTTTCGGCCCAGGTCAGCGCCTCGGGCGCGACCTCGGGGGGCGGTGCCGGCCACGTGCTCGCCGGGATCGACGGCATCGTTTCGACCACGGTGCCGGCCTGGGCGCGGGCGTGGTCGCGGGCGCCGTAGGGGGTGGCGGTGGTGCTCATGGACGTCCTCTCTCAGAGCGCGGGTTCGAGGGCGGGGGCGGGACGCAGCCGCAGCCAGCAGAGCCGGCCGATCACCAGTGCGCCGCCGACGAACTCTATCGGGAACAAGAGCATCCAGGGGGCGCCCGAACCGGTCACGTCGTAGATCTCCGGGCGCGGCCAGGCGATGTTCACGATCATGGCGATGCCGTAGAGAACGGCCGCTCCGTTCACCGGGACGCCCCAGCGGCCGAGGGAGAACAGCCCGGGCTCGGCGGGGAAGCGCCCGCGCAGCCGCTTCACCAGCAGGGGCCCGGTGACCAGCAGGTACGCCAGGTAGACGACCACCACCGACGTCCCGGTGATCGTGCTGAACAGCGTCGGGTTGCCGAGGTTGAGCAGCAGCAACCCGATCGCGAGCGCGCCGGACACGAGGGCCGGCGCGACCGGCGTCCCCGTGCGCGAACTCACCGACGAAAGTCGGGCGGAGGCGGGGAGCGCGCCGTCGCGGGCCATCGCGTAGATCAGCCGGACGGTGCCCGTTTGGATGGTCAGGGTGCAGACGACGACGGCGATCGCGACGTCGGCGAGGAAGATCCGGCCGAGGGTGTCGCCGAAGACGGCGGTGATCACGTACGGCAGGCCGTGGCCGGCGAGCTGCCCGTCGGTGAGGCTCGGCGCGGCCATCAGCGCGGTGAGCACCACGGCCAGCCCGCCGATCCCGGACACGAGCACCGCTCGCAGCACCGCGCGCGGAGCGGCCCTTCGCGCGTTCTTCGTCTCTTCGGCGACCGACGCGGCGGTGTCGAAGCCGTAGAGGACGTACGCCGCCATGAGCGCCGAAGCGAGCACTCCGCCTGTTCCGGCGCTCGTGCCGGGAGCGTCGTGCAGCACGACCTGCGGCCCGCGGACCGCGAACAGGGCCAGGCCGGTGATGAGGACGACGACGCCGAGCAGCTCGGCCGCGACCCCGACGTCGTTGATCCGCGCGATCAGCCGCACGCCGCCGGCGTTGACCGCGGTGGTGAAGAGGAGCAGGAGCGTGCCGAGCAGGACGGCGTTGGCCGCGCCCGACGGCGACGTCACCGCGGGGTCGCCGCCGACGAGCTGGAAGCCGTCCCACACCGACGGGAGCACGATCTGCAGCGCGATCGCCGCGGCCGCGAGCGCGACGACGCAGCCGAGCAGCATCATCCAGCCGGCGAGCCAGCCGAGGAAGCCGCGGGCGAGCTGTTTCGCCCACTGGTACACGGATCCGGCGAGCGGGTAGCGCGCGGCGAGCTCGGCGAAGGTCAGCGCCACGAGGACCTGGCCGGCGAGCACCACCGGCCACGTCCAGAAGAAGAGCGGACCGCCGAAGGTGTAGCCGAAGCCGAAGAGCTGGAAGACGGTCGTGAGGATCGAGACGAACGAAAAGCCGGCGGCGAAGGCGGAAAACCCGCCCAATGACCGGCGAAGCTCTTGACGGTAACCGAAGGCGGCGAGTTCGTCGGCCATGCACGCTCCTGACTTGGTTTCGATCGCATGACAGAAATTAGGGGCCACGCAAGCGTTTTCCGATCTCCGGTGCGTTAGGAGCTTGTTAACGACCGCCTCGACCGCGCGTCAACGCCGACATGTGGGTGTAACCACGCCTCGGTGCGGGTGTCCGGGCGGCGAACCTGGCAAGATCACCGCCGTGGTCAAAGGGGTGGGGGTCGGCAGGCCCCGGGCGAGCGGCGCGGCGGCGAACCGGCCGGACGCGCGTCAAGCCGTGCTCGACGCGGCGGGGGAGCTGTTCACCGGAGCCGGCTACGCGGCGACGACGACGCGGGCGATCGCCGAACGCGCGGGCCTGCGCCAGGCGTCGCTCTACTACCACTTCCCGGCCAAGGAAGACATCCTCGCGGCGCTGCTGGCCGAGACGGTCCGGCCGTCGCTCGACGTGGCGGCCCGGCTGGTCGCGGGCTCGGCCCCGGCGGCGGTCCGGCTGTGGGCCCTGGCGTACGCGGACATCGGCCTGCTCGGCGGCGCTCACCACAACCTGGGCGCGCTGTACCTGCTGCCGGAGGTCGCTTCACCGAACCTGGCCCGCTTCCGAGCGGAGCGCGCGGACCTGAAGGCGGCGTACGGGCAGCTGGTGGCGGCGTGCGGCGTCGCGCCTTCGGCCGTGCCGATCCGGACCGACCTGGTGTTCGGGTTGGTGGAGAGCATCGCGGTGATCCGCAGGGACGACCCGGAGCTGGACGTCGAGGCCCACGTCCGCGAAGGCGCGGACGGCGTGGTCCGGCTGGTGGGGCTGCCGGAGCCGACGGAGGAGCTGCGCACCGAGGCCCACACGCTGCTGGCGACCCTCACCGGCTAGCGACGCTGGTCTGCCGCAGCGGGTCGTGAGTGAGAAACAGTGTTCTAGCCCGGTTTCTCACTCACGACGGGTCAGGAAGCCGTCGTCTGCAGGGCCTTGCTCAACGCCGTCGCCGTCAACTCGATCTGCCACGGCCGCGCTCCGCCCGCTCGCAGCACCTCCGCCACCGTGTCCTCGTCCGTCGAGGCCGGGGGACGCCAGCACGTGCGGCGCACCAGGTCCGGCAGCAGCAGGTTCTCCACCGGCAGCCGCCGGTCCTCCGCGATCGCCGTCAGTGCCGCTCGCACCGCCGACAGCCGGGCCGCCGCGTCCGGGTCCTTGTCCGCCCAGCGGTTCACCGGGGGCGGGCCGTCCGTCGGCTGGGACGGTGACGGCAGCTCGGAAGCCGGGAGCGCGCGCGCCGCCTGGAGGTGGCGGAGCCAGTTCGCCGTGTACTTGCGCTGGACGCGGCCGCTGAACACCGGCAGCGCCTGGAGGTCCTCGACCGTCTTCGGGTCGGCCGTCACCGCGTTGATGATCGCGCTGTCCGGCAGGATCCGGCTCGGCGCGCGGTCGCGTTTGCGGGCCAGCTCGTCGCGGGCCTGCCACAGCTCGCGGACCGCCGCCAAGCCGCGCGGGTTGCGGATCTTGTGGACGCCGGACGTCCGGCGCCACGGCTCGGCCCGCGGTGCGGGCGGCGGGGCGGTGCGGACGTTCTCGAACTCCTGCCGCGCCCACTCCAGCTTGCCCTGGGCGCCCAGCTCCGCCTCCAGCTTTTCGCGCAGCTGGATGAGCAGCTCGACGTCGAGGGCCGCGTAGTTGAGCCAGTCGACCGGCAGCGGCCGCTTGGACCAGTCGGCCGCGCTGTGCCCCTTCTCGAGGGTGTAGCCCAGCAGCAGCTCGACCAGCGTCCCCAGCGCGACGCGCTCGTAGCCCGCCAGCCGGCCGGCCAGCTCGGTGTCGAACAGCGCCGCCGGGTGCAGGTCCAGCTCGGCGAGACAGGGGAGGTCCTGGGAGGCGGCGTGCAGCACCCACTCCAGGGAATTCAAGACGTTCTTCAGCGGGGTGAGGTCGTCCAGCTCGGTCGGGTCGATCAGGACCGTGCCGGAACCCTCGCGCCGCAGCTGGACGAGGTAGGCCTTGGGCCAGTACCGGTAGCCGGACGCGCGTTCGGTGTCGACGGCGACGGCGCCCGTACCCGCGGCCAGCCGCGCGCAGGCCTCAGCCAGCGCGGACTGGTCCGTGACCACCGGGGGCGTGCCCTCGGTGGGTTCGCGTAGCAGCACAGGGCCGCCCGTGGACTCGATTTCCATCCCGGAGGCCTCTGCACTTCCCATAACCGACGACCCTACGGGACGGGCGTACCGCGCCTGGTCCGCCCGCCCCGCAGGGAGGTTCGTCTGCGTCAGCGGATGACGCCGGCTCGCATGGCCAGCGCAACCATCTGAGCCCGGTCGCCCGTGCCGAGCTTGCGCCCGATCCGGGACAGGTGGGACTTGACGGTGAGAGCGGAGAGCGAAAGCTCCTCGCCGATCTCCTTGTTGGACTGTCCGTCGGCGACCAGCTGGAGCACCTCCACCTCACGAGCGGACAGCTCGCGCGGGGTGTTGTCGGTGCCCGCGACGCGGGTCCCGGTGGCCAGCACCGGAGCCACGCTCGGGTCGGCGTAGACGCCGCCCTCGAGCACACGCCGCACGCCATCGGTCACGACGACCGGTGACGCGGACTTCAGCAGGTACGCCTGGGCCCCGGCCTGGAAGGCCGAGCGGACCGCGTACGGGTCGTCCGAGGATGCGAGTACGACCACGCGCGGCCAGCCGTGGCTACGGAGTTCCGTAACCAGCTCGATGCCGCTGCCGTCCGGCAGTCCGAGATCGAGGATCGCCAGGTCACAAGGCCCAGTGGCCTGTGCTCGCGCCCTCGCTTCGGCCACCGTGGCGGCTTCGTGAACGGTACCCGCACCCATCTGTGCGAGTCTTGCTGCGATTGCCTCCCTCAACAGCGGGTGGTCATCGACCACCAACACGGAAAAAAGCTCTTCCCGCGGGTGCGGAACCATGCTCGCCGGCAATGCACCGGCTGGCGTGGATCGGACGGCCTGAGAAATGCCGACGGTAGCCACGTCACTACCTCCCTGGAGTCGGTCGTGCCCCCCGACCGGCACCGGGACCTTCGGCCGTTCAGCCGCGCCAGCTTTAGACCGAAAGTGGTGTCGTCGAAGGCACTGTAGCCGCCCTGGGCCCTTCGCGGGGGGATCGAATGGGTATCTATCTCAAACGAACAGTCACTCAGTGGGTTCGGAGTAACACGATCGGGCTAGTACACGGCCGGTTGCTAACGGATAGCCCAGCGAACACGATGCAAAGAAGTTACCGGCGCCCAAATGGCCGTGCAGATGAGGTGTGCAGCTGCCGGTGCGCGTAGTGACGAGGGGCCGGATGGGGTCCCGGAGGGCCGGAATGTGCCTCCGGCCGGGGCATGATCAACTTCGCGGATCGGCTTCCGAGAGGCGCCTGGAAGCCGGGAACGGTGACTGTCCGTGGCTCTCGCCGACTGTCTCCGGGTCGTCGGGCCCAAGTTGATCTTGTTGCGGTGAGTGACCACGCCGCGTCACGAACGGGGGCACCGGCGAAGACGTGAAACGGCCTCAGGAACGTCGGGGCGGTCCGCCGGGTGGGCAGCCGCCGTCCGGCCGCTCCGCCTGCCGGTGGTGCGCCGAGGGGGCCGATCGGGGGTTCCCGTTGGTTTGGACTGCGTTCAGCGGACGTGAAATTTGCTCACATCCATACAAGGGTTGGGGCGCGGACGGCCGGGGGAGCGCGGCCGTTGCCGATCCGTTGCCGATGATCGCCCGGACGGCCGCGCGGCGGCGCCCCTCCCCGACGGGAGGCAGTGGCCTCCGGTCAGGAGCTCTGGCGCTGCCCGAAGAGCGTCACGCCGACCGGCGGCAGGCCCACGACACTGGCCATGACCTGGCAGAACGCCTGCCCGTGCGGCAACAGCCCGGCGTCCGTCGGCGTCCACGACGCCCGCAGCTCCAGGTCGTCTGTGCGCGCCGGCCCGGAGATGTCGCCGAAACGGGCCGACGACGTCTCCGTCACCGTGCCGCCCAGCGCCGTCCAGCTCGCGCCCGACACCTCGAGGGCGTCGGTCAGCCACGACCAGCCGACCGCCGGCAGGAACGGGTCGGTCGCCAGCTCGCGGTCCAGCTCCGCACGCACGTACATGACCAGGCGGAGGACGCCGTCCCAGCCCTCTTGGCCCTCGGGGTCGTGCAGCAGGACCAACCGGCCCGAGGCCAGCACGTCCGCCGGCCCGGCAACTTCGCAGCTGACCGCGTACGACCACGGCGCGAGCCGCTGCGGGGCCCGCATCGGCTCCAGCAGCACCTCCCGGCGGGGCCGGACGGACTGCAGCGCCACAACTGCTTCACGGAAGAGTTCGGGCACTGGCGTCATCGCGGTCACGCTTCGACTTTAGGGCGGGCACGCCCCGTTGCGGGCGCAGGCGCGCCGATGGAAGCACCGTCCCCAGCTCGTGGCACGATTGACGGCGATGTCTCCGACCACGCCCCTGCCGCAGCGAGCCGCCCCGTCCGGCCGCCGCGAGCTGCCCGAAGCCCCGTTCCTGGCCGCCGCGCGCGGCGAACGCCCGGCGCGCACGCCCGTCTGGTTCATGCGCCAGGCCGGCCGCTCGCTGCCCGAGTACCGCGCGCTGCGCGAGGGCGTGCCGATGCTCGACGCCTGTTTCGACCCCGAGATGCTCGCCGAGATCACGCTGCAGCCGGTCCGCCGGCACGCGGTCGACGCGGCCATCCTCTTCAGCGACATCGTCGTGCCGCTGAAGGCCGCCGGGGTCGACATCGACATCGTCCCCGGCACCGGCCCGGTGGTCGCGGCGCCGGTGCGCGACCTCGCCGCCGTGAAGGCGCTGCCGGAGCTGGCGCCGGACCAGGTCGCGAAGGTCGCCGACGGCGTCCGGCTGCTGGTCGAGCGGCTCGGCGGGACGCCGCTGATCGGCTTCGCCGGTGCGCCGTTCACACTGGCCAGCTACCTCATCGAGGGCGGCCCGAGCCGCAACCACGAGCACACCAAGGCCCTGATGCACTCGTCGCCGGAGGTCTGGCACGAGCTGGCCGGCCGCCTGGCCGACATCGCGCTGACGTTCCTGCGCGCGCAGCTCGACGCCGGCGTCGACGCGATCCAGCTGTTCGACTCCTGGGCAGGCGCGCTGTCGGAGCGGGACTATCGCGAGTTCGTGCTGCCCCACTCGGCGAAGGTCCTCGACGGCGTCGCCGCGTACGGCGTGCCGCGGATCCACTTCGGCGTCGGTACCGGCGAGCTCCTCGTCGCCATGCGCGAAGCGGGCGCGGACGTCGTCGGCGTCGACTGGCGGATCCCGCTCGACGAAGCGGTCCGGCGCCTCGGCGGCAGCGCCGTCGTGCAGGGCAACCTCGACCCGGCGCTGCTGCACGCGTCCTGGCCGGTCCTCGAAGCCGAGGTCCGCCGGATCGTCGAAGAGGGACGGGCGGCCGACGGCCACATCTTCAACCTCGGCCACGGCGTGCTGCCGGGCGTCGACCCCGACGTGCTGACCCGCGTGGTCGGGCTGGTGCACGAGCTGTGAAGCGCGTCGCCGTCGTCGGCGGGGGCGTTTCGGGGCTGACCGCGGCGTACCGGCTGCGGCGGCTGCTCGGCGACAGCGCCGAGATCGTCGTGTTCGAGAAGACGAAGACGCCGGGCGGGAAGCTGCGCACGGCCGAACTGGCCGGCGTCCCGTACGACGTCGGCGCGGAGGCCTTCCTCGTCCGCCGTCCCGAGATGCTCGAGCTGGCCCGCGAGGTCGGCCTCGACGTCGTCCACCCGACAAAGGCACGCGCGAAGATCCACGCGGGCGGCACCGTCACCGGCCTGCCGCCGGGCACCGTCATGGGCGTCCCGGCGTCGGCGGAGTCGGTGGCCGGAGTGCTGTCCGAGGCCGGGCGGCGGGCCGTCGAGGCCGAGCCGTCGCTGCCCGAGCTGCGGCTGCCGAGCGGTGACCTGCCGCTCGGGCCGCTGCTGCGCGAGCGGTTCGGCGACGAGCTGGTCGACCGGCTCGTCGACCCGTTGCTCGGCGGCGTCTACGCGGGCGGCGCGGACGGTCTGGGCCTGCGCGCGACCATGCCCGGCCTGGCCGCGGCGGTGGCCGCGGGAGCCGGTTCGCTGACCGCGGCGGCGAAGGCGCAGCTGCCCGCTTCGCCGAGTACGGCGCCGGTGTTCGGGACGGTCCCCGGTGGCCTGGGCACGCTGGTCGACCGGCTCACCGAGCTGTCCGGCGCCGAGCTGCGGACCGGGCTGCCGGTCTGCGACATCGAGCGGCACGGCACCGGCTGGCGGCTGCGGATCGGCGCGAACCCCACGGCGCACGCGCCGGCGGACAACACGGTCGAGGCCGACGCGGTCGTGCTCGCGGTGCCCGCGCCCTCGGCCCGGCGGCTGCTGGCCGAGCTGGTGCCCGCGGCTTCGGCGGCGTTCGGCGAGGTCGAGCTGGCCTCGATGGCCGTGGTGGCGCTCGCGCTGCCGCCCGGCACGCGCCTGCCCGACGCGTCGGGGATCCTGATCGGCGCCGGCGAAAGCGACTCCTCGGGCAAGCCGTACGCGGCGAAGGCGTTCACGTTCTCTTCGCGCAAGTGGGCGCACTTCGGCACCGGCCCGGTGCTGGTCCGCGGCTCGGTCGGGCGGTTCGGCGACCTGGGCGCGTTGCAGGCCGACGACGTCGAGCTGGTCCGCGTGGTCCGCGACGACCTCGCGCGGCTGACGGGCGTGCGGGCGTCGCCGGTCGAGACGCTGGTGACGCGCTGGGGCGGCGGGCTGCCGCAGTACGGCACGGGCCACCTCGAGCGCGTGGAGCGGATCGAGAAGGCGATCGCGCAGGTGCCGGGGCTCGCGGTGGCGGGGGCGACCCTGCACGGCGTGGGGCTCCCGGCGTGCGTGGCGACGGCCGAGGCGGCGGCGCACCGGATCGCGGCCCACCTCGCTTCGTGAGTGCTCTCACCTGACCCGTGGCAGCGCCCGCGTCGTCGCGGTGACAGGATGGGAACCATGGCGCGGGTCAACTACAACGAGCTCAACGACACCATCCGCTACACCACCTGGTCGGTCTTCCGGATCGAGCCGGGCCGGCTGGGCGAGGACCGCGGGACGGCCGGTCGCGAGACGACCGAGTACCTCGACGGCCTGGAGGCGAAGGGTGTCGTCGTCCGCGGTGTCTACGACCTCTCCGGCCTGCGCGCCGACGCCGACTACATGATCTGGTGGCACGCCGAGGAGATCGAGCAGGTCCAGGCGGCCTACTCGGGCTTCCGCCGGACCCCGCTCGGCCGCGCGTCGACGCCGGTCTGGAGCCAGACCGCGCTGCACCGGCCCGCGGAGTTCAACAAGAGCCACATCCCGGCGTTCCTCGCCGGCGAAGAGGCCCGCAAGTTCATCTGCGTCTACCCGTTCGTCCGCTCCTACGAGTGGTACCTGCTGCCGGACGCCGACCGCCGCAAGATGCTCGCCGACCACGGCAAGGAAGCCCGCGACTACCCGGACGTGCGCGCCAACACCGTCGCGTCGTTCGCGCTGGGCGACTACGAGTGGATCCTGGCCTTCGAAGCCGACGAGCTGCACCGGATCGTCGACCTGATGCGCCACCTGCGCGGCACCGAGGCGCGGCTGCACGTGCGCGAGGAGATCCCGTTCTACACCGGCACGCGCGTGCCGCCCGCCGAGCTCGTCGCGGCCCTGCCCTAGTGCCCGACGACACTGTGGTGCCCGAAGACACTGTGCCCGAGGTCCTGGACGGCGTCTGGCGCACCCTCACCGGGGAAGCGCCGGGACCGGTCGAGCTGACCGGCGCCGAAGACGTGCTGCCCGGCCCGTACCGGGTGGCGGCCGCCGCTACCGCGTCCGTTGCCGCCGCGACACTGGCGGCCGGGGAAATGCTGAAGCTGCGCGAAATCGAGCCGGGTGTCGTCACGGCGGACACGCGCCACGCGGCGGCGGCGTTCGCGAGCGAAGGGCTTTCGCGCGTCGAGGGTGCGTCGCCGGAGCCGGTGTGGGCGCCGTTGTCGGGCAACTACCGCACGGCCGACGGCTGGGTCCGCCTGCACTGCAACTACCCGCGCCACGAAGCGGCGGTGTGCTGGGGCCTCGGCGTCCCGGGCAGCCGCGAGGCGGTGACGAAGGCCGTCGCCGGACGCGGCGCGCGCGAGGTCGAGCACGCCGTCGTGTCGGCCGGGGGAGCGGCGGCCCAGCTGCGCTCGCCCGAGGACTGGGCCGCGCACCCGCAGGGGTCGGCCGTGGCGTCGTTGCCGTTGGTGGACCTGGCGCCGATCGGCGAGGCGCCGAAGCGGACGTTGTTCTACTCGGACCGTCCACTGGGCGGCATCCGGATCCTGGAGCTGACGCACGTGCTCGCGGGCCCGGTGGCCGGCCGGGTGCTGGCGGCGCACGGCGCCGACGTCCTGCACATCGGCGCGGCGCACCTGCCCCGCGTCGAGACTTTGGTGCGGGATACGGGACAGGGCAAGCGATCGGCGTTCGTGGCCCTGGACACCGAGGGCGGCCGCGCCCGGCTGAAGAAGCTGATCAGCCGCGCGGACGTGCTGGTGCAGTCGTTCCGCCCGGGGGCGCTTTCCCGCATCGGTTTCGGACCCTCGGAGCTGGCGGAGCTGCGGCCGGGCTTGGTGATCGCGGACCTGAGCGCGTACGGCTGGGAAGGCCCGTGGGCGAGGCGTCGCGGGTTCGACAGCCTGGTCCAGATGTCGAACGGCATGGCTTTCGGTCCCGACCCTTCGCCGCTCCCGGTCCAGGCGCTGGACCACGGAACGGGCTGGCTCGCGGCGGCGGCGGTGATGACGGCGTTGCGCCGCCAGGTAACCGACGGCGGCACGTGGCGGGTCCGGCTGTCCCTGGCGGGAACGGGCCGATGGCTGGATTCGTTGGGGCGCAAGGAACCCGCGGCGGTTGCCGCGGACTTCACCGACCTGCTGGAGGAGACGGACAGCGGCTACGGCCGGCTGACGCGGGTCCGGATGGCCGGCGGATTGCCGGGAGCGGAGCCGCACTGGGACTTCGGGACGCGGCTGCCCGGAGTCGACAAACCGACTTGGACGCCCTGACTCTGCGGGTGCTGAGGCAGCCCGGCTTGTTGAGTCGGTTCGTTCGGACGCAGCCCGGCTTGTGCTGAGCAGGCTCGCTCGGACGCAGACTGGCTTGCGCTGGGCAGGCTCGCTCGAACGCGGTCCGCCCTGACTTTGCTTGCGCGGTCGCAGCCCGCCCCGACCCCGCCCGCCCGGACGCAGCCCGCCCATCCCGGGGGGTGCCCCCGCATCCAGTTTACCGGCGAGGTCCGACGAACAGCCCGGTCCGAGCTTGGTTGTCCACAAGTCGGCCGGCTTGTGGATGCGACGCGGCACGGGACTTCGCGACCTGGCTGCCGAGATTTGCCAACCGCAGTCACCGCCGTCGACCCCGCACCGCCGTCGAACCCGCGCCGTCACCTCCGCCGGAGGCGGGAAACCCACCCCCGCCGAGGCTTCGCCACGTGCCCACCCTCGATCAGCCACTCCACGAACGCGTCGGCATAAGCCCCCGACCGCTCGGCATCCCGCTTGGGTCGCCCCGCGGCGAACTCCGCGAACAGCGGGCCGAACCGCTCCCCGAGCTGCTCCGCCAGCTCGGGACGCTGATAAGCCAGCACCCGCCCGTGCTTGCGCCGCAGCACCTGGGCCTCCACCCGCAACCGCGCGGTGTCGAAACCCGGAGGCGCCGGCCCGTCGGCCAGCAACGCCCGGAGCAGCGCTGCCTGCTGGGCGGCCAGGTCCACCCGGCTCACCCCGTCACCGCCGCTCGTAGGGCGGCCAGGCACCCCGTCACCGCCGCCTGCTGGGCGGCCAGCTCCGCCCGGCTCACCCCGTCACCGCCGCTCGCAGGGCCGCCAGCTCCGCGGCCAGCTCGTCGTCGGTCGGGTAGTCGTCGTCGCGTTCCAGCAGCACCCCCGGGGGATCCGTCCGGCGGCGGAGCTCGGCGAGCAGCGACAGGACCTCCGGCAGCACCGGGTGGGCGTGGGTGTCGTGGTAGACGCCGTCGCGCTCGATGCCGCCCGCCATGTGCACGTACGCCAGCCGCTCCCACGGGATGCCGTCGAGGAACGCCACCGGGTCGGTGCCGATGTTGCGGGCGTTGGCGTACAGGTTCGCGACGTCGATGATCAGCAGGCAGTCCGTCCGCTCGGTCAGCTCGGTGAGGAACTGCTCCTCGGTCAGCTCCGCGGACGGCCAGTCCAGCACCGCGGCGATGTTCTCCAGCGCGAACGGGACGTCCACGATGGACTGGGCGAGCCGGACGTTGGCCACCAGCACGTCCAGCGCTTCGCGGGTGCGGGGGAGCGGCATCAGGTGACCCGAGTCGAGCCCGCCCGCGCGCACGAAGCACACGTGGTCGCTGACCAGCGGCGCGTCCACGGCCCGCGCGATCTCCGCGAGGTGCTGGACGCGCCCGGTGTCCAGGGGCTCGGCCCCGCCCAGGGACAGGGACACCGCGTGCGGAAGCACCGGCATTCCCCGCTTCCGCAGCGCTTTCAGGGTTTCCGGGAGGTGGTCGGCGTGCAGGTTCTCGGCGACCACCTCCACCCAGTCGACGCCGGGCAGGCGGGCGATGGACAGGTCCAGCTCGTGCCGCCAGCCGATCCCGATGCCGAGCTCACCCACCGCAGCCCCCTCCGCCGCACGAAGAGCCGCCGCCGCAGGACGAGCCGCTGCTGCACGAAGACCCGCTGCTGCACGACGAGCTCGAGCACGAGGACCCGCCCGACGAACCGCCGCCGCCGAAGGAGCCCGCGGGCGGCATCAGCGCCGCGCTCAGCTCCTCGTCCGGGTACATCGCCCAGCCGCCGAGCGCGACCGCGGCCACGGCGCCGCCGAGCAGCACGCCGCCCGCCAGCATCCCGGCCGGCACCGGGCCGCTCGCCGCGGCCCGCGCCTGCCCGAGCAGGCGGTGCCCCGCGGCCGACGGCTGCCGGGCCCCGGTCTTCGACCGCCGGACCGCGGCCACGATCGTCAGCACGGCCGCGACCAGCACCAGGAACACCAGGACCCCGACCGGCCGGCCGAGCGAGATGCCGTTGACCAGCCGCACCAGGCCGAGCACCAGCACGGCCAGCTGCAGGACGAGCCCGAACGTCCGGGCCTGCCGCTTCGCGGCCACCGACGCCAGGAGCCCCCGCTGCTCGAGGCCCTCTTCCAGGGTCCGCATCGCCGCCGACCGGCGGCCGTGGCCCCGCAGCGTCGCCGTGGTCTTCAGCTGCGCCGCGTCGAAGATCGCCTGCTCCAGCGGTTCGGACGGCCGCGTGCCGGCCTGGCTGATCTGCTTGTAGCTGTTGACGCGCAGCTGTCCGCGCTCCACCAGCGCCGCGATCGCCGCGTCGGAGGCCCGGTCGGGGCCGCCCGCGAGGAACGCGAGCTGGTAAACGGTCGGCGGCGGGCCGGGACGCTCGTTGTCCGCCCGCAGCGCGCGGCTCGAGACGACTCCGCTCACGATGACGCGGATCAGCAGCACCGCGCCGAGCAGTGCGATGTAGAGGACCACGAAATCCGGTCCAGAGATGCCCCACGGGTCGTCCATCGCCCGTCTCCCCTCACTGAGTTGCGGTTACCGTAGCTGTGAGACGCGGGTGCTCGCGTCGGCGTTTCAACCGCCGCAGCCCCCGCCGCCACCGCCTCCGCAGCCGCCCCCGCCGCCACCGCCGCAAGAGCTGCCACCGCTCGCTCCACTGCAGGAGCTGCCGCCGTAGTAGCCGGCGAACCCGCCACCGCCGCCGGCCGCCGCCCACCGGCCGCGGCGGCTGTGGGCACGGGACGTCGACACCACCGTGGAGCGGCTGACGGCCAGCCGGACGTCCTTGTCGGGGTGGCCGCCGAACCCGCCGACGGCGACCGCGCCCGCCGGGCCGGACGTCAGCGAGCCGGCGCGCTCGGCCTCGCCCGCCGCGGCCCGCCCGGCGGTGGTGGCCTTGACCTCGGAGGGGTTCGCGGCCCGGGTCGTGACGAAGATGGCCGCGACCAGGCCGAGCAGCAGCAGGCCCACCAGGAAGCCGACGGGGTGCCCGGTGGAGCTGCCGGCGATCAGCCGGAGAATCCCGAAGACGAGCAGCACCCAGTACGCGACGGCGGTGAACACCCAGGTCCGGCGGATCTTCCCCGCGTCGACGAGCAGGCCGCGCGCGACCAGGCCGTTTTCCAGGTCGGCCAGCGCGGGGTGGTGCAGCACTTCACGGCTCACCGAAGCGACGGCGGTGCCGGTCTTGCTGATCCGCGTCAGGGCGGCGCGGCCCAGGTCGTCCGGCGCGCTGCCCCGGACGCGGTGCACGCGGCCGGTGCCGTCCATCCGGATGGTCTGGCGCTCCAGCAGGCGCGCGACGACGAACTCGCCGGCGCGCGGGCGCCCGCCGGTCAGCAGTGCGAGTTCTTCGGCCCGGTCCGGCGCGCCGCCCGCGCGGCCGCGCAGCAGCAGCTTGACGCGCACCGCGGCGTAGAGCGCGGGTACGAGCAGGAGGCCCAGGTAGAGGCCTGTGAACAGCGGTCCGGGAATGCCCCAGGTGTCGGTCATGACGCCGCCCTCCCTCGTCCGTGTGCGGAGACTACGTCCGAGGAAGGGCGGCGGTTGTCGGCTTGAGGAGGATTTAGGCTGGCGGTCCTACGACTGGGGCACCAGCTTCAGCGAAATCGAGTTGATGCAGTAGCGCTGGTCGGTCGGGGTCGCGTAGCCCTCGCCTTCGAAGACGTGCCCGAGGTGGCTGTGGCAGGAGCCGCAGAGCACCTCGATCCGCTTCATGCCCATGGTCCGGTCTTCGCGCAGCAGCACGGCGTCGGAGTCCGCCGGGTCGAAGAAGGACGGCCAGCCGCAGTGGCTCTCGAACTTCGTGTCGCTGCGGAACAGCTCGGCACCGCAGGCGCGGCACTCGTAGCTGCCGGTCGTCTGCGTGTCGGTGTATTCGCCGGTGAACGGCCGTTCGGTGCCGGCCTGGCGGAGTACGGCGTACTCCTCCGGGCTCAGCTCTTCCCGCCATTCCTGCTCGGACTTCACGACGCGTGGGGTGGCGCCGACAACGGGTTTCATACCTTTCACCCGGTCCACGTTACGCCGCGAGCCACGCCAGGGCGTGCACGACGATGTCCCATGCGGCGACTATCACGCCGAGCACGATGAGCACGACGATGAAGGCCGACACCCAGTAGCGCAGCCCGCCGAGGCGGTTGCTGGAGTCGGCGAAGTCGGCCACGCCGTCCAGCGCGGCTTCGATCGTGTAGTTGGGACCGGAGCGCTCGATCCGGTCGAGGTGCTCGGCGAACGCGAGCGCCTCCGGGTCGTACGGATCCAGGCCGACCAGGTCCTCGTGGAAGCGAGGATTCTGGCCCGGCAGCGAAGCTCCGTTGTCGGCCATGCTTCCA
Source organism: Amycolatopsis camponoti (assembly GCF_902497555.1). Classification (NCBI taxonomy): domain Bacteria; kingdom Bacillati; phylum Actinomycetota; class Actinomycetes; order Pseudonocardiales; family Pseudonocardiaceae; genus Amycolatopsis; species Amycolatopsis camponoti. The sequence goes on from NZ_CABVGP010000001.1 coordinate 2,143,472, forward strand.
CGGTAGGCCATCCGCGCCCGTCAGCCCACCAGCGGCGCGTTAAGTCTCGGAGGCGGGACGCGCTCGGCGCCCGTCAGGTCTGGGGGAGCCGGGTCTCGCCGGCGATCTTCAGCTGACCGCCACCGGAGTCGACCACGCGGACGACGATCTGCTGGTTCGGGGCGTCCTTGAACTTCAGCGTGATCTGGATGTCGACCGATCCGTCGTTCTCGTTGGCGCGCTTGTAGGCGTTCGCGCCGCCGTAGCTGCTCGGCACCCGCTGCGCCCAGTAGGACGCGAACTGGCCCTGGTCGCCGTACAGCGCCTGGGCGTCCGGGGTCAGCAGAGCCCAGGCCGCGGCGGCGTTGCCGACGTTGCTGTAGAACTCGATGACCCGGTTCCCGGCGGGCTGCCACTCGACCTTGCCGTTCGAGGCGACCGGTTGCTGGGAAGGGCTGGTCGTCGGGCTGGGCGGAGGGGTGGATTCGACCGTCACCGGCGCCTTGGGCGTCGACTGGGCCGCTTGGGTGCCACCGCCGCCCCCGCCGGAGTTCAGCACCAGGAAGACGATGACCGCGACCACGACGACCGCGGCGCCACCCCCGGCGAGCAGCGCGTACTTGCGCTTGTTGTCCGGCTTCGAGGTGTTCGACGAGTACTGCGGGGCCCTGGCCGTCGGCGCGGCCGCGGGCATCGGTCTCGGCGGGGTGTTCGGCGGCGCGGCCGGGGACCGCATCGGCATGAACGCCGCGGTCGGACGCGGCGGGTTCGACGCCGCCTTGTTCGCCGGCACCGGCGTACCGACCGGCGGCGACGGCGGCGCGGGCTGGTCGGTGCGCTGCCACGGCGGGCGCTCGCCGCTCTCGGCGGGTGCGGCGGGCTTGCGGCCCGAGTTGCCCGAGAGCAGCGGCGGGGACGCCGACATGCCGCCGGGCTCGGTGCGGGCCAGCGCGGCCAGCCGCTCGCGGGCTTCGGCCATGCTCGGCCGCTCGCCCGGCTCGCTGCGCAGCAGGCTCATCAGCAGCGCGGTGGCCGCGCCCGCCTGCACCGGCGGGTTGATCTGGCCGTTCGCCGCCGCGTACAGCAGCGCGAGCTGGTTGGTGGTGTTGCCGTACGGCGTGGTGCCCTCGATCGCCTGGTAGAGGGTCGCGCCGAGGGCGAAGACGTCGGAGCTGGGCACCGGGTCGGCGCCGCGGGCCAGCTCGGGCGCCAGGTAGGCGGGGGTGCCGCCGATCAGGCCGGTGGCCGTCAGCGTCATGTCGCCGGCCGCGCGCGAGATGCCGAAGTCGGTGATCTTCGCGGTGCCGGTCTCGTCGATGAGGATGTTGCCGGGCTTGACGTCGCGGTGGACGATCCCGGCCCGGTGCGCGGCGACCAGCGCGGAGGCCACCTGCTCGCCGATGCGGGCGATCCGGCCGAGCGGGAGCGTGCCCTGCTCGGAAAGGATCGTGGAGAGGCTGGGCCCGTTCAGGTACTCCATCACCAGGCACGGGTCGCCGTTGTGCTCGGCGATGTCGAACACCACGATGGCGTTCGGGTGCTGGAACCGGGCCGCGTTCTTCGCCTCGCGCATCGCGCGCTGGCGCATGTTGTCGCGTTCGGTCTCGGAGACGCCCGGCTGAGGGAGGATCTGCTTGATCGCGACGTCGCGCTCGAGGCGCACGTCAGTGGCGCGCCACACGACTCCCATGGCACCGCTACCAATGTGCTCGACGAGGCGGTAGTGCCCCGCGATCAGCTGACCGGTGTCGATGGCGACTGCTCCTGACGAAATTCCCGGTGATGGTGACCCTGCTCAGCGCGTTTCCGGTTCGCGCACCCGATCGAGTGTAGCGGTCGGCCTCGTGCTGTTCGCGTCAGCCAGCCGGTCCGGCGGGCTCCGGTTCGGGCACCGGTGCCGCCGGGGTCCGTTTCCGGAACACCCTGACCAGCCCGACCGCCCCGGCCAGCGCGAACGCGCCGTAGCAGGCGAGCAGCGCGGGCGGCGTGCCGCCGGTCAGCGCGTCGCCGAGGACGACCACGGCGACGGTGCCGGGCACGCTTCCGAGCAGCGTACCGGCCAGGTAGGGGGCCAGGCGCACGGACGACACGCCGCAGAGGTAGCTGAACGGCGCGAACGGCACCACCGGGATCAGCCGCAGCGAGGTGATCGCGAGGACACCGCCGCCGGAGAGCCGGTCGTTGACCGTCCGGACGCCCGCCCGGTGCAGGTGCCGGGTGACCAGGTCGCGGCCGAGCAGCCGGGCCAGCCCGAAGGACAGGCCGGCCGCGATGGTCGTGGCGACCAGGCCGATGGCGATCCCGGCGGTGGTCCCGACCAGCAGGCCGGCGGCCAGGTTGAAGACGGTGCGCGGGATCGGCGCGACGGTGAGCAGCGAATACGCGACGAGCAGCACGACCGGGGTGGCGGGTCCGGTGGCGGCGGCCCAGGCCCGCAGCTCGGCGGGGCCGGGGATCGGCAGCAGCACCACGGCCGCCGCGAAGAGGGCGGCCACGGCGAGCGCGACGATCAGCTTGGTGCGGCCGGACACCTGTTCGAGCCTACCGGCGGAGCTTGCACGGGAAAGCTGCGGCACGTCGGCGGGGGCCGGGGAGCGCGATCGCCGCTAGGTTGGCCGCATGCCCAAGCACGGTGACCCGGTCGAGTACGAGGTGGGCGGGCGCACCGTCCGCGTCTCGAGCCCGGACAAGGTGTACTTCCCCCAGCGCGGCATCACCAAGCGGCAGGTCGTCGAGCACTACATCACCGTCGGCGGGCCGCTGCTGCGCGCGATCGGCGAGCGGCCGACCACGCTGAAGCGCTACGTCGACGGCGTCGAGGGCGAGTGGTTCTACGCCAAGCGCGTGCCCAAGGGAGCCCCGGACTGGCTCGAGACGGCCGAGATCACGTTCCCGTCGGGCCGCAAGGCGGCCGAGGTGTGCCCGACCGAGCCGGCGGTCTTCGCGTGGGCGGCCAACCTGGGCACGTTCGACTTCCACCCGTGGCCGGTCCGCCGCCCCGACGTGGACCACCCGGACGAGCTGCGCATCGACGTCGACCCGCCGGACCGCGCCGGGTTCGCCGACGCGGTCGAGGTGGCGCTGGTGGTCCGCGAGGTGCTGGCGGAGGCCGGGCTGACGGGCTACCCGAAGACGTCCGGCGGCCGCGGGGTGCACGTCCTGGTGCGGATCCGGCCGGAGTGGGATTTCGTCCAGGTCCGCCACGCGGTGATCGCGCTGGGCCGCGAGGTCGAGCGGCGGATCCCGGACAAGGCGACGATCGCGTGGTGGAAGGAGGAGCGCGGCGGCCGGGTCTTCCTGGACTACAACCAGGCGGCGCGCGACCGGACGGTGGCGTCGAGCTGGTCGGTCCGCGGCACCCCGCGGGCGACGGTGTCGACACCGGTGACGTGGGACATGCTGCCGCGGGTCGACGCGGACGACTTCGACGTCCTGACGATCCCGGCGTTCCTGGAGGAGCACGGCGACCTGCACGCGGCGATGGACGCGGAGGCGTTCGGCCTGGAGAAGGCGCTCGAGTGGTACGAGCGCGACGGGCTGGGGGACATGCCGTACCCGCCGGACTACCCGAAGATGCCGGGGGAGCCCAAGCGGGTCCAGCCGAGCAAGGCGCGGCCGGAGGAGTGACGCGGGCTCACGGCTTCCGGCAGCTGACGGAGGTCACGCTCGCCTTGGGGGCGACCTTGGTGGTCCTGGTGCTCATGACCGTGCGGTCGACGCGGTAGGACGAGCCGCCCTGGGAGTAGGCGGTCTCGATCAGCTCGCCGGAGCTGTCGCCCGAGATGCTGTAGGTGATGTCGCACTCCCAGAGCAGGGTGCTCGCGCCGAGGAAGGTCAGCTTCGGTTCGACGACGACGTTGCACCCGGCCGAGCCGAAGCACTGCTTGGAGACGACGGCCAGGTCGACGGAGTAGTCCTTCGCCGTGGGCTCGGGAAGAGCGGGCTCGGTGGTGGTCGGCGCCGCGAGGGCCGGGATCGAGGGACTGGTGGTGGCGGGCGCGGCGGCGTCGCGAGGCCGGATCCCGCCGTCGGCGGAGATCCAGGTCCCGCCGGGTCCGACGCAGGGCGCTTCCTGGGACTTGTCCAGGCACGGGCTCGAAGACGCTCTGCCGAGGGCGAGCGCCAGCACGACACCGGCCGCGAGGGCGGGGATCACCAGCGCCGCGCCGAGCACCCACGGCCACTTCGGGCGCTTCGGCGGGGCAGCGGGCGGCGGGAAGTACGGCACCTCGGGGCCGGGCGGAAGGGGAACGGACATGGTCGCCTCCGTGACTCTTGTGCCCGGGACTGACGCCGCGGCCATGACCGGTGTTACTCAGCGGCACCGGATTTCCCTCGATCGATACCGGATGTAATCGACACCACCGCCGTGCCGAGCGCCACTTCCTGAGCCGGAAGCCGTCAATGGCTTAATCGGAACTTCACGCCGGAAAACGCGGAGTGATCACCTCACTCCCCGCTGTCGCCTTTCGGGTCACAAATGTCGTACGGCCGCTTCGGTGGTCTCGACCATCGGCACGAACGGCGTAACGTGCGGTCCCGGAATGACGACACCCCGGAGACATGTCCAGGGGTGAGCTCGAGGGAGGCCCTCAGTGGACGACCTGATCGCTTTCCTCGCCGCGCGCGTGGGTGCGCGGCAGGCGATGATCATGCAGGCCGTCAACAAGGCCAAGGCCGGCGACGCGATGAACCGCGGTGAGACGAAGGTCGCCGTGGAGCAGAAGATCCGCGGGCTGACCGACCTGGACCTCGACGCGGTCAACCAGATGATCAACGAGATCGAGGCGACCCGGCGGATCCTGCTCGCGCACCGCACCACGGTGTCGGAGAAGGTGCCCGGGTTTCCGCTCTACGGCAGCGAATACTGGTGTGAGACCTGCCACGTGCCCGCCGACGAGGCCGGCTCCAACTGGTGCCTCACGCTGCGCCTGCTGGCCCTGCCCTACACCGACCACCCGGACTACAGCGAGCGCTGGCGTCCCTGACGGGAATCCCGTCCCGCGGCGCGCGTTGCACCCGGGGTGAGGATCTCCGTGCTCGACCGCTCGCCGGTGCGGCGTGACGGTGGGACCGCGCGGGCGCTGCGGGACACCGTCGCGTTCGCCGCGGACGTCGAACGGCTGGGCTACCACCGGTTCTGGGTTTCCGAGCACCACGGCGTGCCCGGGGTCGCCGGGTCGGCGCCGACCGTGCTGGCCGCCGCCGTGGCCGGGGCGACGAGCCGGATCCGGGTCGGTACCGGGGGTGTCATGCTGCCGAACCACCGGCCGCTGGTCGTCGCCGAGCAGTTCGGTGTCCTGGAAGCGCTGCACCCGGGCCGGATCGACATGGGGCTGGGCCGGTCGGTCGGCTTCACCGCCGGCGTCCGCGAGGCGCTGGGCCACGGCAAGGAAGCCGCCGACGACTTCGGCGCGCAGGTCCGGGAGCTGCTCGGGTTCTTCACCGGCGCGCACGACCGTCCGGGTGTCCACGCCTACCCCGCCGAAGGGCTGCGCGTGCCGCCGTTCCTGCTGGCCACCGGGTCCGGTGCCGACCTCGCCGCTGAGCTCGGGCTGCCGCTGGTGATCGCGCCGGTCCGCGGTGAACGCGCCCTGGTCGAAGCCGTGACGCGCTACCGCGACGGGTTCCGGCCCTCCGGATGGGCGCGGGAGCCGTACGTCGTGGTGTCGACGGCGATCGCCGTCGCTGACTCGGCGGCCGACGCGCGCCGCCTGCTCGTGTCGGAGGCCTGGGCGACGGTGTATTCGCGCTCCCACGGCGTCTTCCCGCCGCTGTCGCCGCCCGCGGAAGTCCTGGCCCTGCCGATGACCGACCGCGAGCGCAAGCGCCTCGAGGAGACCCTGGACGGCCAGATTTCGGGCACCCCGGCCGAAGTGGAAGACCGGCTGGGAACGCTCGTCGCGGCCGTGAGCGCCGACGAAGTCCTCGCGACGACGGCCGCCTACGACCAATCCGCGCGGCTCGATTCTTTCACCGCACTAGCTGAACTCGCGGGGCTTCGCGTCCCCATTTCGTGAGTGGATCTCGAATTGCCGTGACACCACGTCGGAATATCACCGATGACTTTGCGCTATCGTTTTCCCGTGACTGCCGGGTCGGCCTCGAGCCGTGAGCAGACGGGGTACCCGGCTGTGCCGTGACCTCCGGGCGGCCCCGTGGGCCGCCGCCTCCCGCACGTCTTCCGTCATCGGAACGTGCGCGGGAAGGAGGTGAATCGCATGTCCCAGTGGCAGGAGTTCGTCGCGGCCCACGCCGAAGGCGGGGTGCTCGACGGTGTTGTGGCCCGGGTGGTCCCGTTCGGCGCGTTCGTCGACGTCGACGGCCATCAGGGTCTCCTGGTGACCGACGCGGCCCCCGAGCCGGGCAGCCGGGTGACGGTCCGCATCGAGACCATCGACGTGGAACGCCGCCGGTTCAGCCTGGTCCGGGCGTGACGTGAGCCGGGTGAGGCAGGGCGTCCTGCCTCACCCGAGCACGAACGGCAGCCGGGCGGCCAGCTCGCCCAGCGCCTCGCGCTCGGCCTCGGAAGGGGCGCGGCGGCCCGTCGCCACCAGCAGCACGTCCGGGTCCGAGAACGCCGCCGGGAACGCCGTCCCCGCGATCTTCTCGACCATCTCGCGCGCTCGCGCCAAACCCTCGGGAGGCGGGGGAGGGACAGCAGGCAGGTCCAGGTGGTGCAGTGTCCACTCCAGCACGTATGCCGACAGGTAGTCGCCCGCCGTGAGCACCATGTCCTGCGTCGACACCCGCATCCCCGGGTCCGCCAGGTCCGCCGCCCGCCCGGCCGCCGCGCCCACGTCGTCGAGGTGGAACTTCAGCAGCGCCGGGTCCTCGTACGCCGCCGCCAAGCGGACGATCAGCGCGTCCAGCGGGTCGTCGCCCGAGGGCAGCGACGATGACACCGCCCAGTAGGTGACCGCGTCGTGCGTGACCGGCGAGGACGCCGGGGTCACCAGCGTGATCAGGACGTCCTGCGCGTCGATCACCAGGTGGCACACCAGGTCCCGGACCAGCCACCCCCGGCAGCCCGACGGTTTCGCGAACTCCGCGTCGGGCAGGGAAGCGACCGCGGCGCGCAACGCCGCCCACGTGCGCGAGAAGAGGTCCACGCCGGCGAAGCTAGCAGGATCACAGCCTCAGCTGCAGCTGGGTGAGAATCCGCTGAGCGGGGTCGGCGAAGTCCACTTCGGACACTTCGGCCGCGCGCCGGACGCGGTAGCGGACCGTGTTGGGGTGGATGTTCAGGACCCGGGCCGCCGCCCGGACGTCGCCGAACGCGTCGAGCCACGCCAGGACGGCCGGGACGAGGATGCCGCCGTGCTCGGCGTCGTGCTCCACCAGCGCCGTCAGCCGCGGATCCCGGATGCGCGGCTCCGCACCCAGGAAGCCCAGCACCTCCGACAGCAGTACCTCGGCGCGGACGTCGGCCAGCGACGCGACGTCGGCCGGCCAGCGTCCGCGCGCCATCGCCGCCAGGACGCGGTCCGCGTCGCCCCGGGACGCCGCCGCGGCCGACAACCGCGGCACCACGCCACCGAGCGCCGCCCGGACCGGGACGTCCAGGTGCCGCCGCGCGGTGCCGACGATCTCCCGGGCCAGCGCCAGCACGGCCGCATCCGAGTGCTCGGGCAGATCGGGCAGCAGCGCGTAGACGCGGCCGCCGATCACGCTCACCAGCGCGCTGCGCCGGTAGGCCGCCGTGTGGACGGCGATCAGGTGGACCAGCTCGGCGCGACGCAGCTGCCGGTTGTCCGAGCGGTCCAGGGAAAACGCCAGGACCTGCGCCGGCCGGGCCGGGTCCGCGCCGATGTCGTCGGCGACGGACTCCGCGTCCAGCCGCCCTTCCAGCAGGCTCGCGAGGAGGTCCTCCCGCAGCCGCAACTCGGGGCTGGGCAGCGTGCGGGCGCGGATCAGCCGCGGTGCGAGCGTGCGGCTCGCGCCGAGCAGGGCCGTCTCGGCGCGTTCGGTGAGCGGCTGAGCGCCTTCCTGCACCCAGATCGTGCCGAGCGGCTGCTTGCCGGCGTGGATGCCCGCCGCGATGCGCCGCCGGATGCCCAGCTCCGGGCGCTCGTCGATCCGCACGATGCCCTCGCCGGCGCGGAGCCGCTGGTAGACACCCCATTCACGCAACATCGCGAGGTAGCGTTCCGGGCCTTCGCGGCCGAGGATCGACAGCCGCCGCAGCTCGTCGACCTCGTCGCCCGCGCGGGAGTAGGCGAGCACGCGGTTGGCCGTGTCCTCGATGCTGACCAGGCCGCCGGTGAGCGTCGCGATCGTCTGGGCCAGGGCGAACAGGTCGCCGAGCACCTCGCCGCTGGCCGCTTCACCGCCCGCGCGCGCCGCCTCGACGACGCCGCGGGCCAGCGACTCCACCTGCTCCCAGCGCGCCTCCGCGCCGACCGTGAGGAGCGCGACGCCCGCGTCGGCGGCGACGTCGGCGCCCGTCGCGCCCTTGACGGCCACCGCGGCCGCCCCGCCGCGCCCGGCCGCGCGGATCGCGGGCGCCGCCGCCCGGCCGCGCGCGCCGATCACCAGCACGAGGTCGCCCGGGGACGCCTCCAAGGGGTCTTCGGGGTCGAGGATCACGACGTCGCCGACCGGGACGCCCAGCCCGTGCGGCGCCACGACCACCTCGACCAGCGGTTCACCGAGGGTGGCCAGCACGTGTCGCAGCGACGTCACGGCAGCCTTGTTCGATCGGCCAAGCTCATACGAGCGATTTTAGCCGGTCGGACAACCCGCTCCGACGTGTCCGGAGTTACCGTTCGGGCATCCGGACGTAAAGCATGAGGAGCCGCCGTGGACGCCGTGACCCAGACCCCCGCCCCGAAGAACGAGCCGGTGCTGACGTACGCGCCGGGCAGCGCTGAGCGCGCGGAACTCGAGGGTGCGCTCAAGCGGCTGGGCCAGGCGGAACCCGTCGACCTCACGGTCACCGTCGGCGGCGAGCAGCGCCCCGGCGGCGGCGAGAAGATCGAGGTCGTCCAGCCGCACAACCACCGGCACGTGCTGGGCACCATCCACAGCGCCACCCAGCAGGACGCGACCGACGCCATCGCCGCCGCCGCGAAGGCCGCGCCCGGGTGGCGCGCGCTGTCCTACGACGACCGCGCGGCCATCCTGCTGCGCGCCGCCGACCTGCTGACCGGCCCGTGGCGCGCCACGCTCAACGCCGCCACCATGCTCGGCCAGTCCAAGACCGCGACCCAGGCCGAGATCGACGCCGCCTGCGAGCTCGCCGACTTCTGGCGCTTCAACGTCGAGTTCGGCCGCCGCGTCCTCACCGAGCAGCCGATCAGCTCGCCGGGTGTGTGGAACCGCCTGGAGCACCGGCCCCTCGAAGGCTTCGTCTACGCGATCACGCCGTTCAACTTCACCGCGATCGCCGGCAACCTGCCGACCGCGCCTGCCCTGATGGGCAACACCGTGCTGTGGAAGCCGTCGCCGACGCAGTCGTTCGCCGCGCACCTGACCATGCGGCTGCTCGAAGAGGCGGGCATGCCGCCGGGCGTCATCAACCTGCTGCCGGGCGACGGCAAGGCCGTCTCCGAGGTCGCCCTGACCCACCGCGACCTGGCCGGCATCCACTTCACCGGCTCGACCGCGACGTTCCAGCACCTCTGGGGCACGGTCGGCGCGAACATCGCCGGCTACCGCTCCTACCCGCGGCTGGTCGGCGAGACCGGCGGCAAGGACTTCGTGCTCGCGCACCCGTCCGCCGACGTCGACGTCCTGCGCACCGCCCTGGTCCGCGGCGCCTTCGAGTACCAGGGCCAGAAGTGCTCCGCGGCTTCGCGGGCCTACATCCCGCGCAGCGTCTGGAACCAGGTGAAGGACGGTCTCGTGGCCGAGACCGAGGCGCTGTCCTACGGCGACGTCACCGACCTTTCGCACTTCGGCGGCGCGGTGATCGACCGGCGCGCGTTCACCAAGCACGCGGAGCTGTTCGAGCGCGTCAAGAGCGACGCTTCGGTGGAGGTCCTCACCGGGGGCACCGCCGACGACGAAGACGGCTTCTTCGTCCAGCCGACGATCCTCGTCTCGGACAACCCGAAGCACGAGATCTTCTCCACCGAGTACTTCGGGCCGATCCTCTCGGTGCACGTCTACGAAGACGGCGACTTCGACGCCGTGCTCAAGCTCGTCGACGAGACCGCCGCGTACGCGCTGACCGGCGCGATCATCGCCAACGACCGCACGGCCGTGGCGAAGGCGTCGGAGGCGCTGCGGTTCGCCGCGGGCAACTTCTACGTCAACGACAAGCCGACCGGTGCCGTCGTCGGCCAGCAGCCGTTCGGCGGCGCGCGGGCGTCGGGCACCAACGACAAGGCGGGGTCGATCTTCAACCTCCAGCGCTGGACCAGCCCGCGCTCGATCAAGGAGACGTTCGTCCCGCCGACCAGCGTCCGTTACCCCCACCAGGGCTGAGGGAGGACTCGTCATGCTGCGTGCCCCGTTGCTCGCCGCCGCCCGGTCGAAGGGCATCCGGCGGCTCGTCGAAGCGGTACCCGCCACGCGATCCGTGGTGCGCCGGTTCGTCGCCGGGTCCGAGACCGCCGACGCCGTCCGCGTCGCCAGGGAACTGGCGGCGGACGGCCGGCGGATCACCCTCGACCACCTCGGCGAGGACACCACCGACGCCGCGCAGGCCGCGTCGACGGTCGCGGCCTACGAAGCCGTGCTGTCGGCGCTGGCCGCGGAAGGCCTGGCTTCGGGGGCGGACGTCTCGGTGAAGCTGTCGGCGGTCGGCCAGTTCCTGCCGTCGAACGGCGAGGACGTCGCGTTGGAGAACGCGCGGAAGATCTGCGCGGCGGCCGACGCGGTCGGCGCGACGGTGACGCTCGACATGGAGGACCACACCACCACGGACTCGACGCTGGGCATCCTGCGCGAGCTGCGCGGCGAGTACCCGTGGGTCGGCGCGGTGCTGCAGGCCTACCTGCGGCGCACCGAGCAGGACTGCCGGGAACTGTCCGGGCCGGGTTCGCGCGTGCGGCTCTGCAAGGGCGCGTACGCCGAGCCGGAGACCGTGGCGTTCCAGGAGAAGTCCGAGGTGGACAAGTCCTACGTCCGCTGCCTGCGCGTCCTGATGGCGGGGGCCGGGTACCCGATGGTGGCCTCGCACGACCCGCGGATGATCGAGATCGCCGGGGCGCTGGCGATCGAAAACGGCCGCAAGGACGACGACCACGAGTTCCAGATGCTCTACGGCATCCGGCCGGAGGAGCAGGGCCGGATCGCGGCCGCGGGCTCGCGCATGCGCGTCTACGTGCCCTACGGCGACGAGTGGTACGGCTACTTCATGCGCCGGCTGGCCGAGCGCCCGGCGAACCTGGCGTTCTTCCTGCGCGGGCTCGCCACCCGCTCCTGAACAGGACGAAGGCCGCCCCGCGGGGCGGCCTTCGTCCTGTGGTGGTGGTCAGGCCTGCTCGGCCTCGGCTTCGGCGGCCTTGCGCTTGACCTCGTCCATGTCGACCTCGCGAGCCTGCTTGATGAGCTCTTCGAGGGCCGGCTCGGGCAGCGCGCCCGGCTGGGCGTAGATCAGCGTCTTGTCGCGGATGATGGCCAGCGTCGGGATGGAGCGGACGTCGAAGGCTGCGGCGAGCTGCTGCTGCGCTTCGGTGTCGACGCTCGCGAACACGAGGTCGTCGTGCTTCTCGGAGGCCTTTTCGTAGACCGGCGCGAACTGGCGGCACGGTCCGCACCAGCTCGCCCAGAAGTCGATCAGGACGAACTCGTTGTCGCTTACCGTCTGGTCGAAGTTCTCGGCAGTCAGTTCAACGGTGCTCATGCCCAGGTCAACGACGCGGGGGCGGCGGGAATTCCCGGGCTCGGGGTAGCGTCTCCCCCGAGCAACCGTACGAGGAGGAACTCATGGCCGACGGCGAAATCCTGGGCCGGATCGACGAGCTGATCGCGGAGGAGCACGAGCTCCGGTCGCGCGCGGTCGGCGTCGGGCTGAGCGGTGGCGACAAGGATCGCCTCACGACGGTCGAGCAGCAGCTCGACCAGTGCTGGGACCTGCTCCGCCAGCGCCGCGCGAAAACGGAGTTCCACGAGAACCCGGACGAAGCCGCGGCCCGCCCGGTCTCCGAGGTGGAGTCCTACCGCCAGTAACCCGCATCGACGCGTGCGCCAAGAGGCATCACGCGTGCTTGAAGGGGCATCACCCGTGTCCGGAGGGGCATCACCCGTGATTGCGGGGGCATCAGCGCGATGCCCCGCCAATCACACGTGATGCCCCTCTGATCACGCGTGATGCCCCTTTCAGGCGGGGCAGAGGGTGCCGTCGGCGGGGACCTTGCCGTCGATCAGGAAGGCGCGGGCCGCGTCGGTGACGCAGGGGGACGAGCCCACCGCGCCGTGGCCCGCGCCCTGCCAGGTGATCGTCACCGCGGTAGGCATCTGGTCCGCCGCGCGCGTGCTGCCCACCTGGGGCGTCACCGGGTCGGCCGCGGTGGCCGTGACCAGGATCGGCGGTGCGCCGGTCGCGCCCGCCGGCGGCAGCGGCTCGGTCCGCACCGGCCACGGCCCGCACCAGGCCAGCTGCTGGGCGACGACCGCGCCGAACTGCGGGTACTTCGCCCGCATTCCGGCCGCGACCTGGTCGAGCTGGTCGGCCGAGAGCCGGGTCTGGCTGTCGTTGCAGTGGGTCGCGATCGTGACGTCGAGCCGCGACGGCTGGGCGCGCGAGTCGTGCAACGCCGGCGCGGCGAAGGCCGCCAGCGGCCGGATGTCCCCCGACCGCGCCGCCACGATCGCGTCGGCCAGCTCCGGCCACCGCGAGCGCTGCGCCAGTCCCGAGTAGACGGCGAACATCGCCACCCCCGGCCCGAACGCGACGCCGTCGTCGGTCAGCGGCGCGATGTTCTGCCGCAGCTGGCCGGCGAGCGCCGTCAGTGCCGTCTTCGGGTCGCCGAGAGCGCACTTGCGCGCGGCGCAGTCCGTGGCGAAGGCGTCCAGCGTGGACTGGGCGCCGGCGGCGACCGCGTCGAGCACCGCGGCGGTGTCGGGGCCCGGGTCGGGGACGCCGTCGAGCACCATCCGGCCGACCTGGCCGGGGAAGCGCACGGCGTACTGCGAAAGGACCTTCGAGCCGTCGCCGCGGCCGAGCGCGTTCAGCCGTTCCATGCCCAGCTGCTTGCGCAGCTCGTCGAGGTCGCCGGCGCTGCGCCAGCTGTCGAGCGCGGTCTGGGAGTCGTCCAGCTCGATCGCGCACTGCTGGCCGGCCTTGCGCGCGGCGTCCAGGACGTCCTGCAGGTCGCCTTCGGCCGGGTCCGCGTCGATCAGGTCGTGCCGGATGTCGTCGGGCACGCACTGGGCGGGGCCCGAGAGCCCGGTGCCGCGCCGGTCGAGGCCGATCAGCGAGAACTTCTCCAGGAACGCCGGCGGCAGCGTCGCGGCCAGCCGCGCGGCGTACACCGTGCCGGGATCGCCGCTGACGTCGTTGACGACGACCAGCGGCACCGGGCCGGTGCCGACCTTCAGCGCGAGCAGCCGCACGACCGAGCGCCGGGCCTCGCCGGGCGCGTCGAGCGGGGCGGTGACCCGGGCGCAGGTGAAGTGCAGCGTGTCCGGGACGCCGGGGGTGCCGATCCGCTGCCGGGTGTCGTCGTCGCAGTCGGCCCACCGCAGCGAAGGCGACTGCGGTTCGCCCAGCGGCGGCAGCGGCACCGAGGGCGTGGCCGACGGCGAGGCGGCCGTCGGCTTCCCGTCGTTCTCGACCAGCGCCGGGCGGACCGACGGCCCGGCGGCGCAGCCCGCGGCGGAGGCCAGGGCGAGCAGCGCGACCAGGACACGGGAACGGCGGCGCACGGCGAGGTCCTCACGTAGATCACAGGCAGGATGACGCCGAGCTTCGCACGCCCGGTGTGGGACGAGGGTTAGCGGGTCCGCACCACCTGGCCGCGGAACACGGCGTCGAGGTCGTAGCGTGCCGGTTCCTCCAGCTGCGTGTAGTCGCACGACGCGGGTTCGCGGTCGGGGCGCCACCGCTTGAACCGGGCGTTGTGCCGGAACCGCGACGGCATGCCGCCTTCGGTGTTCTCGTACGCGACCTCGACGACGCGCTCGGGCCGCAGCGGCACCCACTCGTGCTCGGTCGCCCGCCAGCGGGTGATGCCGCCGGGGATCCGCTGGGCCTCGCCGGTCGCGCGCCCGCCCCAGGGGTGGTCCTCGCCGTCGGTGACCAGCGGCGCCAGCTCCTCGGCGAGCTCGCGACGGCGTTCCTTGGGGAACGACCCGACGGTGCCGACGTGGTGCAGCACGCCCTTGTCGTCGTGGAGGCCGAGCAGGAACGAGCCGACCAGGTCGCCGGGGCCGCCGTCGACGTGCCAGCGCAGTCCGGCCAGGACGCAGTCCGCGGTGCGCAGGTGCTTGTACTTGTGCAGGACGCGCTTGCCCGGCGTGTACGGCTCGTCGAGCGGCTTGCCGATGACGCCGTCGAGGCCCGCGCCCTCGAACAGCTCGAACCAGTGCCGCGCGGTGGCGGGGTCGGTCGTGGCCGGGGTGAGCGCGAACCGGTCGCCGGCCAGCTCGACGAGCCGTTCGCGCCGGGCCGACGTCGGCTCGTCCAGGAGCGACTCGTCGTCGAGGGCGAGCAGGTCGAAGGCGACGAACTCGGCGGGTTGCTCGGCGGCCAGCAGCGTGATCCGGCTTTCGGCGGGGTGGATCCGCTCGGTGAGCGCGTCGAAGTCCAGCCGCCCGCCGCGCGCGACGACCAGCTCGCCGTCGAGCACGACCCGCGGTGGGAGCGTCTCCAACAGCCGGGAGACGGCTTCCGGGAAGTACCGGTTCAGCGGCTTTTCCGCGCGGGACTGCAGGTACAGCTCGTCGCCGTCCTTGAAGACGATGCAGCGGAAGCCGTCCCACTTGGGCTCGAACAGCAGGCCCCCGGAGTCCGGGATGGCCTTCGCGGGCTTGGCGAGCATCGGCTTCAGCGGCGGCCGCAGCGGTAGGGGCATGCCCGCATTCTGCGGAAGGACGCCGCTCAGCGCACGCGTTTCGCCGCGGTCGTGTCGAGTTCCAAGCGGACCGCGGTGGGCAGGACGTCGAGGCCGAGCGATTCCCGCGCCCTGGTCAGGACGCGCGCGTCCAGGTCTTCCCAGACGCTCTTGAGGTCGGTTCCCTCGTGCAGCCACAGGGTGATGCGCAACGCGGGAGACGTCCGGGAGCCGACCGCGCGGACCCGGGCGCGGCTCACGCCGTCGAGCTGCTCGGCGTCGGTCTGGACCGCGCCGGAGACGGCGGCCGCGGTGACGACGAGCTCCGCGCCCTCGGTGCGGTCGAGGTCCACGTCGGGCCGTGGTTCCGGGCGCAGCGAACGCAGCGTCCCCCGCAGGCCGAACACGAACAGCAGGACGCCGAGCACGATCGCGGCGATCCGGGCGGGCGTGGCGTGCGCGCCGAGCCAGTCGAGCGCCATCGGGTCGAGCAGCGGACGGCGGCCGCGGAACTCGCCGAGCACGCCGAAGCCGACCACCAGGGCGAGCGCCCCGCCGGCCAGGGCCAGCAGCCCGACGAGGAACGCGAGCGCGCGTTCGCCCGTGTACGACCGGGAAAGCGCCTTGGTAGCGACGGACTTGCTCATCGGCGGTCCTTGGGGGAGTCGACGACGACCGACACCTTCGGCCGTCGCACCAGCGGGACGTCGTCGAGCAGTGCGGAGACCGTTTCGAGCAGGCGCGGCCGCAGCTCGCCCTCGGTTTCGAGGGTGCTCTTCGCGCGGACGCGGACGCGGCGGGCGCTCGCGGTGACCGTCGCGCCGGCGACGTTGTCCTGCGCGCGCACGGCGAGCCCGACCAGCCGGGCCAGCGAGCGCGGTGACGTCGAGACGCTCACCTCGCCCGCCGGGTCGGTGAGCCGGATCGCGCGGCTCCCGGCGCCCAGCGCGCACAGCAGCAGGACCAGGCCGGCGGCGGCGACCACGCCCGCGCCGACGCGCACCGCGTAGGCGTCCCAGCCCAGTGACGCGAGTTCGGCCTGCCAGCGCGGCCACGGCACCACCAGCGGCCCCGAACCGGGGCGCCACCAGTGCCAGCCGACTTCGAGGGCGAGCAGCGCGCCGGCGGCCGCGAAGGCCAGGGCGAGCAGGGTGGACAGGAGGCGGACGAGCGGGCGCACGGCTACCGCACCCTCGGCGGCACGTCCGGCAGGAGCGCGGACACCGTCACGGCCAGGGTCCGCACGTGGTAGCCGGTGAGCAGCTCCACCTCTTCGGTCACCTTCTCGCGCACGACGCCGACGACGGTCCGCACCGGCGCCGGGTACTGCAGGGCGAGGTCGAGCGCGAGGTCGACGTCGTTGTCGAGGCCGCCGACCTTCGCCTTGGTGCCCTTCTTGCCGGCGCGGGAGGTGCCGGGGACCTGGTCGGCGGCGTGCTGGGCGACCTTGCGCACCACGGCGTGCCCGACGGTGAGGGTGCCGCGCTCGGCCGGTTCGGCGAGCTCGCGCGGCACGTCCAGGACGCGGCTCACTTGTCGCGGCCCTTGCCGAAGAGCTCACCGAGGTCGAGTTCGCCGTCGAGGACCCGGCCGGCGACCAGGCCGATGATGCCGACGGCCAGGGTCACCAGGAACGCGGTGAACCCCTGGGTCGCGGCCAGGCCGAGGATCAGCCCGGCCAGTAGCCCGGTCTGCGTTGCGTTCACATGTCCTCCTTGGACGGTACGAAGGTGCGGTCACCGCACCCGGGGCGGCCGGCGGCGGAAGCGGGCCAGTACGGCGGCGATCCCCCGGCGCCGGGCGACGAAGCTCACCGGAGCGTCGTAGCGGGAGTCCACTTCGGACTCCCGGGCGGCCGGCCCGCGCTCGCGGAAGCGGGCCAGCCCGGCCGCGAACTCCGCCGGGTCGCCGCCCACGTCCGGGTGGTGGGCGCGCACGAACGCGCGGAAGGCCGCCCGGCCTTCCGCGTCGTCCGCGTCGCGCCCGCTCATTCCACCCGCGTCGATTCGGGTTCTTCCTCGCCGGGCAGGTGGATGTCGTTGACGGAGATGTTGACCTCGATCACCTCGAGGCCGGTGATCTGCTCGACCGCGGTGATGACGTTGCGCCGGATCGCGCGGGCGACGTCGGCGATGCGCGCGCCGTACTCCACGACGACGTCGAGGTCGATCGCCGTCTGCTTCTCGCCGACCTCCACCGCGACGCCGGCCGTCGTGACCGTGCCGGAACCGGGGATGCGTTCGCGCAGGGCACCGAGCGCGCGCGACACCCCGCCGCCGCCCAGGGCGTGCACGCCGGCGACCTCGCGGGTGGCCAGGCCGGCGACCTTCTGCACGACCACCGACGAGATGGTGGTGCGGCCGGCGGCGCCCTCCTCGTTGAGCGGGGTCACCGTGCCGGGGCTTTCGGTCCGTTGCGGGTGCATGCTTGCGGGCTCCTCTCGCGGCGGTCTCTCGCCCGTACGATGCCCGCGCACGGGCAAACCTCACGCAAGGTCCCCCGAACGGGGGAACGGTCAGCCGGGGTGGACGTCCACGACGTGCACGTTCACCGTCGCGGCGACGCCGAGCTGACGGGACAGCTCCGCGGTGATCCGCTGCCGCAGCGCCTCGGCCGCCGCGTCGGCGGCGACGCCGAACCGGACCGAGACCAGCACCTGCACGGCGTCGTCCTCGACCGCGACGGCCGAAACCAGCACCCCGTCGGGCGCCCGCTCGGCCGCGATCGCCGAGGCCAGCCGAGCGACGACGTTTTCGGTGACGCTCAAGCCGCCGGACTCGCCGGGCACGTCCACGGCCGTCCGGCGGCCGCGCGCGACGGCCCGCAGCACGCGTTCGACCAGCCCGGGCGGGGTCGGCACCCGGCGCCGGGCGGCCGCGCGCACGGCGTCCCAGCGCGGGTCCCGCTCGGGGTCCTGTGGCTCGGCCATCACCGCTCCCTCAACTCGGCGAGCAGCGCCACCCTGGCCCGGTGCAGCCGCGAGCGCAAGGCGCCGACGTTCACGTCGAGCACTTCGGCGACCTCTTCGTAGCTCAGGCCCTCCAGTTCGCGCAGCACCAGCGGCACCCGCTGGGACACCTCCAGCCTGCCGATCGCGCGCAGGACCGCGTCGACCTCTTCGGCCCGCACGACGCGGCCTTCCGGGCCCGGATCGGCCCCGGCGAGCAGCGCACTGTCCAGAGTGGACCGGCCGTCGGGTTCCGGCGCGTCGAGCGAGATCGTGGGCCGGCGGCGCCGCAGCAGCGCGAGCGCGCTGTTGGTGACCACGCGGTAGAGCCAGGTCGACACCGCGGACTCGTGCCGGAAGGAGGCCAGCGAGCGCCACGCGGCGAGCCACGAGTCCTGCACGACGTCCTCGGCCTCGGCCGCGCTGCCGGTGATCCGCAGCGCGACGCGGTACATCCGCGGGGTGTGCTGCCGGACGAGCGCGCCGAACGCGGTTTCGTCGCCGGCCGCGGCCCGGGTGAGGAGATCGGCGTCGTCGTTCACCCGGCGTCCCGGCGGTAGCGCAGGAACGTGAAGCCGTCCTCGACCAGGATCGACGCGAGCGCGAGCCGGCGCGGCACGGCGACCGGCCCCACGGCGATGCGGGCCGCCGGGCCCGCCACCAGCATCGGCGCGACGGTCAGGCACAGCTGGTCGACGAGGTCGTCCGCGACGAGCCTGCCGAACAGCCGCGGCCCGCCCTCGCAGGCGACGCGGCGCAGCCCGCGCTCGGCGAGCAGCTCGAGCGCGCGCCGGACGTCGACGTCGTCCTCGCCCGCGCGCACGATCTCCGCCCCGGCGGCTTCGAGCGCGCCGGTGCCGGCGGTCCGGGTGGTCACCACGATCGGGGGTACGACGGTCTCGGTGAACAGCCGCGACGCCGGGTCGAGATCGGCCGTGCGCGTCACGACGGCGATCGGCGGGACGGTCTCGAAGCCGAGCCGTCGACGGCGTTCGAGACGCTTCGGGCCGGCGACGACGCCGCGGTAGTCCTCGGCACGGGCGGTGCCGGCGCCGACCAGGATGACGTCGGCGAGGTCGCGTCCGAGCAGGAAAACGCGCCGGTCGGCGGCGTGCGAGAGGCCCGCGGACGTCGTGTCGACCTCGACGGCGCCGTCGGCGGAGGAGACGAAGTTGACCTGCACCCACGGGCGGTCGACCGACGCCGGGTAGGCGTAGATCCCCTCGAGGTCCACCCCGGTCAGCTCGCCCGTCGAAGAGGGCCACACGTTCCGCACGGAACAATCCCAGCACGGGCGTGAAGTGCGTCTCGACCGGGGGACATCGCCGCCGGGCCGGGCTCGCCGCGCCGTTAGGCTCTGCGACCATGCCCGCGCACCTCACCGACCGCCGACCCGAGCTGTCCGCCGACGAGCTGATCGGGGCGCTGGTGCCGCCGCCGCGCTTCGGCGCCGTCCGGTTCGAGACCTACATCCCGACCCCGGACGAGCCGAGCCAGGCCGCCGCGGTCGAGGCGTGCTCGGCGTTCGCCGCCAAGGTCGGCGCGCGCAAGGAGAAGAAGCGGTTCAGGCTCTTCGGCGGCGCTGGAGGGTCTTCGGAGCCGGCCGGGCCGATGGGCCTCTACCTCGACGGCGGCTTCGGCGTCGGCAAGACCCACCTGCTCGCCTCGACGTGGCACGCGGCACCGTCGCCCAAGGCGTACGGCACGTTCGTCGAGCTGACCCACCTGGTCGGCGCGCTGGGCTTCGCCGAGGCCGTCCGGCGGCTTTCGGAGCACCGGATCCTCGCCATCGACGAGTTCGAGCTGGACGACCCGGGCGACACCACGCTGGTCACGCGGCTGCTGCAGGAGCTGATGGACGCCGGCGTGTACATCGCGGCGACGTCGAACACGCTGCCGGAGAAGCTCGGCGAGGGCCGGTTCGCCGCCGAGGACTTCCTGCGCGAGATCCAGACGCTCTCGGCCCGGTTCGGCGTAGCTCGCGTCGACGGACCGGACTACCGCCACCGCGGCCTGCCGGACGCGCCGCCGCCGGTCTCGCCCGAGGCGCTCGAGGAGTCCGTCGCCGCGCACGAAGGGTCCACTGTGGACGACTTCGACGCGCTGTGCGAGCACCTGGGTTCGCTGCACCCCTCCCGCTACGGGCGGCTCCTGGACGGCGTCACCCGCGTGCACCTGCGGGACATCCACCCGGCGCCGGACCAGAACGTCGCGCTGCGGCTGGTCGCGTTCGCCGACCGGCTCTACGACCGGGCCATCCCGGTCGTCGTCTCCGGCGAGCCGCTGCCGGCGCTGTTCACCGAGGAGATGATCGACGGCGGGTACCGCAAGAAGTACCTGCGCGCGGTCAGCCGGTTGACGGCGCTGGCACGCGACGCGGCACCGACCACGTAGGTCAGGGGATCCCGAACTTGCGCAGGTGTTCGGCCACCCAGTGCTGACCGAACTCGGCCAGCCTCCCGGGCGACCACCGGCCGGTGATGGTGAGCCCCTCGCGCAGTCGCATGTGCTTGCCGATCGATCCGTGGCCGACGTCGACCCGGGTGGTTCGCTCGGGCCAGCGGAACACGTATTCGGCGAACATGTAGTAGAGCACGTGCGTTCCGTGTTCGTCCGTGAGGACGGGGCCCTCGCTCCGGTACGGTGCCCGGTAAACGGTGACTTGGCGCCCGTCGGCGTAGGCGAACGTCTCCGCCTTCAGGCCGGGCGGGAGATGGGGCAAGCCGGCCATTATTCGACGATCGTGACCGTGCCGGAGTTGTTGCATTTCCGGCATCCCTTGCCGCCGCACTCGCCGCAGACGACCGTGATGTCGTGCGTGGCCACACCGATCGGAGTGCGGTTGCCGGATGTCGTGAGTACGGGCGTCATCGCAGATTCCTCCATGTCCAAGGTTGATTTCTGCTCGGGCCCCGCCCTGGTTGCCGCCAGGTCGGATGCTTCGTTTAGTGCTATTTCAGTGTGAGACTGAAATAGTGGAGGCGTGGCTGACTACGGGCTTGCGCTTTGCTTTGATCAGATGAGGCTTCGGTAGTCCTCTGCGATGCGCTCCAGAACGGCCTGCGCTTCGTCGCCGAAGGAGGCGATTGCTTCGAACCGGCCGAACCATGATTCGTACTCGGACACGTCCCGATTGTTCGTCATGATCGCGGTCGCATTGATGGTGCCGACGATCACCGCCCGGGTGTCATAGAGATGAAAGGCGTGGGCGCCGGGCATGCCGGTTTGAGTGGTCCAGGGGATGACGCCGAAGTGCACGTTGTGCCGATGGCGAAGCTCGCTCAGCAGGGTGAGCTGATCGAGCATGACTTCGGCGCCGCCAACGTTCCATCGCAGCGCGCCTTCGGACATGATCAGCCGGAACTCGCGACCGGAGTCGAGTGCGGCCTGGCGGTTAAGGCGTGCCCTTACGGTGCGCTCCAGGCTCTCGCCCTGCAGGGCGTCGCCCAGCAATGCGCGGATGTACGGCTCGGTCTGGAGGAGTCCGATCATCGTGTCCGACGAGAAGCTCCTGACCAGCTCCGAAGCGGCCTCGATCCGGCCGATGCGTTCCTGCATCTGCCAGCCGCCGCGCTGGAGCACAACGCGGGCGGAATGGCTTGTTTCGCGGAGATCCTTGATCAGTTCGACCAGCTGCCGTCGAACGTCGTCCGGTGCCTGGTAGACGCGGCAGAGCTTGTCCACCTGTGGTGGGGTGGGCATGAACGCCCCGGTCTCCACCCGGCTGATCTTGGCGGGCGAGAGTCCCGAGAGTTTGGCCGCCTCTCTTCCGGACAGGTTCGCCTGCAGCCGCAGATCACGAAGCTGTTCCGAGAGCGGGTTTGTCGGCGGCTTCATCGTGCCCTTTCGCCTGGCGGGCGATCAAGTGACGAGGGGGTCCCGCCAGTACTCGCGGTGGTCGGTCCAGTAGTCGACGAACGGTACCGCCGCCTGCCAGGCTGCGTCTCGGGTGTCCCGGTACCGCTGAATCTCGCCGGGCTCACCGATCGTGCTGCCGAGAAACCTGCCCTCGGGGTCGTAGTGCATCTTCGCGACATGAGCGTCGTCGATGAGCCAGAAGTCCTCATTGATGATCGCTGCTGGTTTGGGCCGCTCGGCTGTGTCCAGTACCCGGATGTCTTCGCCTGCTCGCGCGTTGTAGGTATAACCCCACTCGCACTCGTACCGCAGATAGTCCCCCAAGGGACCGTGCCAGACGTGCACGCGGTGCTGGTAAAGGCCGCGGTCGCGTTCAGTGCGCAGCGTGTCGAGCCACGGTTGTTTGCGGGACATCGTGGGACCGGGCAGCCCGGCTACGTAACGCCGGTAGTCCTCTCCGTCGGAGTCGACGAGGTATTGCGGGAGTGTCTCCAGGCGAAACAGGGTTCGGGTGTAATGCTCGTCGATGTAACTTCCGAGTCCCTCCTCATCGAGCATCGGTCAAGGCCTCCAATGTCGGCAAGACGTTCTGTGCGAGTTCCACGACGTCCTCGTCGGCCGGCAGTCGGATGGCGGCCAGGGCTTCGGAGTCGGTGACCTTCGAGCCGCGGATCACCGCAGTGCCACGGTCGGTCAGGTAGAGATCGCGATGGCTGCAGGTGGCGATCTCCGGGATCAGTGTCAGTGGGATTTCCACAACTGCTTGGCCGGGTTGTCGAGGGAGATCGGTGCTCGACCGCCCCTGCACAATGTGCGTTCCGCGATCAGTCGCGAAGAGGTGGGGGCACGAAAACCGGTCCGGGCAGGGGTCGCCCCTCAAAAGAAAGACCTTCATGCGGCTGATCACCTCTCGGCAGGGGCCCGACCGGGCGCGCGTGAGCAACTTGTTTCAGTCTTGCAGTGAAATATCGAGTCGGCAACTCACCGGAAGGGTGACGCCTGCCTGTTTGGCGATCGCGCCGTGCAGGGTCGCGCGGTCAGCCGGTTGACCGCGCTGGCACGCGACGCGGCACCGACCACGTGAGCAGCACGACGGCGACCGCGAACAGCGTCCCGCCGACGACGTCGGTCAGGTAGTGGTAGCCCATGCCGACCAGCCCGGCCGCGGCGACGAGCAGCGCCAGCGCGCTCAGCACGACGACGTACGCCTTGCGCGTGACGAGGACGAGCACGGTCAGCACCGCGACCAGGCTCACCGTGTGGCCGCTCGGGTAGACCAGGGTGTCGTTCTTCCACCGGTCGTACAGCGGCTTGAGCAGGAAGGCGTTCAGCAGGACCGCCAGCAGCGGCGCGCCGAGCGCGAGCGCGGCGTCGGTCCGCCGCCCCGCGCGCAGGCACAGGACGACGGCGAGCACGCCGAGGGCGATCACGACGGCGGGCTCGGTCGGCAGGACCAGCGCCCGCAGCACGCCGGGGCTCAGGTGCGCGGTCCAGCCGGCGACCGTCGCGTCCACGGCCCCGGGCGTGCTCCCGCCGGCGAACGGGAGCCCCAGCAGCACCGCGAGCAGGCCGCAGACCGCGGCCGGCACCCACATTGTCCTCACTCGCGAGAGGGTAGCTGTGACTCCGTGATGCACCCGTCTGCCACGATGCGGGGATGCACATCACGGTGGCGGGGGCCGGGATCATCGGCCTGAGCTGCGCGTACCGGCTGGCCGGTGCGGGACACGACGTCACGGTCGTCGCGGCGGCCCCGCCGGGGGAGACGACGTCTGCGGTCGCGGGCGGGGTGCTGTACCCGCCGGTGCGCCTGCCGGACAAGCGGATCGTGCGCTGGACGGCCGAGACCCTGGCGGTGCTGCGCGAGCAGGAGGCGCCGGGCGTGCGCTTCCGCCGCGGCCACGTCCTGCTGGCGCCGGGGGAGCCCGCGCCGCAGTGGCTGCCGGCGATGATCGACCCGGTCCGCGACGGCGGCCACCTGGTGTTCACGACGGCGCTGGTCGACACGCCGGTGTACCTGGAGTGGCTCCTCGCGCAGGTGGTTTCGCTGGGCGTGCGCGTCGAGCACCGGACGTTGGCTTCGCTGTCGGGCCTGGGCCCGGTGGTCAACGCGACAGGTTCGGGCGCCGGGGTCTTGGCGGGCGACGGCTCGCTGGTCCCGATCGGCGGCCAGGTCGTGCACCTGGCCGACCCGGGCCTGACGGAGTTCGTGGTCGACGAGACGGGCCCGGGCGCCACGTACGTGATCCCCCACGGCGGCCACGTGGTCTGCGGCGGCACGGAAGAGCCCGGCCGCGCCGGCACGGAGCCGAACCCGGTCGTGACGGCGGACATCGTGCGCCGCTGCCGCGAGCTGGTCCCGGCGTTGGCGGGGGCGGAGGTCCTGCGGTCGCTGGTGGGCCTGCGCCCGTTCCGGCCGGTGGTGCGGCTGGAGCGGAAGGGCGACGTCGTCCACTGCTACGGCCACGGCGGCTCGGGGATCACGCTGGCGTGGGGCTGCGCGGCGGACGTCGCGGCTCTGGTGGCGTCCTAGGTCGCCGAGAAGGCGGCGTGGTCGGCCTCGGTCAGGTCGGCGTACCGCACGGCGTACGCGCCCATCGCCTCGTCCAATTCGGAGTCTTCGGCGAAGTAGCCCGCCAGGAGCTTCGGGTGCAGCGAGCGCGTGTGGGCGCGGGCGAGCAGCGCACCGGCCAGGCGGCCGTAGTCGTCGAGGTGGTCCTTCTCCAGCTCCGACGGGTCGATGTCGCCCTTGAGGTTGCGGAACTGGCGGACGATGTACGGGACGCCGTCGATCGTGGTCCAGCCGAGCAGGACGTCGGTCTCGGCCTGCGCCAGCCGCGCGCCGTCGACGATCCGCTGTCCTTCGTGCTCCGCTGCCGGCAGGTCGAGGTACGGCGCGAGCGCGGGCTTCTGCGCCTGCTTCACCTGCAATACCAGGTCTTCGTCGTCGTTGCCGTGCAGCAGGGCGACGTAGCTGCGCAAGCCCACGCTGCCCGTGCCGACGACGCGGAAGGCGACGTCGGCGATCCGGTACCGCGCGATCAGCGTCCGCCGCGACTCGCGCAGGGTGTCCACATAGGACACCAGCCCGGCGGCGACGGCTTCGGCGGTCCGCTCGTCGACGTGCGTGAGCACCGGCGGGTCCTCGACGAACCGGTGGCGCGCCAGGCCGGTCTCGTGGTCGTCGACGCGCTCGGTCCACTTCGCGGCGACCTTCGCGCTGTCGTTCTTGCGGGCCTTCTCGGCGGCGTCGGCGAAGTCGTCGATCAGCTCGTCCGCGCGGGCCTTGGACAGCACCGAGGAGTCCGGCAGGGCGTTCCAGCTGCGCAGGAACGGCAGGTCGGCGAGCGCGCGGATGGTGCGGCGGTAGGACTTCACGGCGTCTTCGGCGGCCTCGCGGCAGCCGGACTCGCCGATGCCGCCCTCGCGGCCGGCGAGCACGAGGCCGGCCGCGAGCCGCTTGAGGTCCCATTCCCAGGGGCCCGGGACGGTCTCGTCGAAGTCGTTGATGTCCATCACGATCTTGCCTTCGGGGGTGCCGTAGAGCCCGAAGTTGGCGGCGTGGGCGTCGCCGCAGAGCTGAGCGGTGAGCCCGGAGTCCGGTGTGCCCGCGAGGTCGGCGCCCATCAGCCCGGCGGCGCCGCGGAAGAAGGTGAACGGCGAGGCCAGCATGCGCTCGCGGCGGAGTTCGACCAGTTCGGGGAGGCGTCCGGCGTTGCTGGCGTCGAAGTACTGCTTCGCGCTCGGCCGGTCCTTCGCGGCGGCTTCGTGGTCGTGCGCGCTCGCGGGCGTCTTCTCGCGGAGCCGCTTCCCTTGCTCGTAGAGTTCGGCCGGCGTCACGCTTTCGGTGCCGACGAGCGGCCGCTCCACCCATTCCCCTGATCCCATACCGGGCACAACGTCCGAAGGGGACGTTCTGCTCCCGGCGTCCTCCGGCCGGGTGTGCTCCGGATGCCGCCGGGCACCAGTGCGCTCGGCCGGGGGCAGGGATGCGCCGCCGGGCCGGGGTTGCGCAAGCCGCGCCGGAAGTGTCTGCGTGGGCCGGGGTTGCGCTCGGGGCTGTTGCGGGGAGGCGGCGGAGCCGCCGGGATTGGTGCGCCGCCAGCCACGGCCGGGTCACCCGGTCGTGTCGTGCTCCGGACGCGGTGGCCGCCGGTGTGCTTGGCCGTGGGAAGACCGGGGCCGAAGTCGCGCGAGCCGCGCCGCGATACCTGCCCGGGTGGGGCGCTCCGGACTGCTGCTGGGTCACGCGAGCCGCGTCCGGGATACCTGGGGCCGGGGGTCCGCGCCTGCGGGAGGCGCCGCCGGGCCGGCGCCGGGCACGGCGCGCCGTAGTGTGCTCCGGATGCCGCCGGGGCGGGAGGCTCACCCGGCGGCATCCGGTGGTTCAGGGGCGGATGACCTCGGCGATCGCGTCGATGCCGCGGTCCAGCTCCTCGCGGGTGATCACCAGCGGCGGCGCGACCCGCAGCGTGCGCTCGTGCGTCTCCTTGCACAGCACGCCCCGCGTCGCCAGCGCCTCCGATGCCTCGCGGCCCGACGGCCCGCCCGGGGCGATGTCGATGCCCGCCCAGAGGCCGCGGCCGCGGACTTCGGACAGTCCCGACCCGATCAGCGAACCCAGGCGCGTCTGCAGGTGGGCGCCCAGCTCCGTGGAGCGCTGCTGGAACTCGCCGGTGGCCAGCAGGCGGACGACCGCGCGCCCGACCGCGCAGGCCAGGGGGTTGCCGCCGAACGTCGAGCCGTGCTCGCCCGGCTTCAGCACGCCCAGCACGTCGCGGCGGCCGACCACCGCGGACACCGGCATGATGCCGCCGCCGAGGGCCTTGCCCAGCGTGTACACGTCCGCGCGGACGCCTTCGTGGTCGAGTGCCAGCACCGTGCCGGTGCGGGCCAGCCCGGACTGGATCTCGTCGGCGATCAGCAGCACGCCGTGCTCGTCGCAGGCCGCGCGGACGTCGGCGAAGTAGCCCTCCGGCGGCACGATGACGCCGGCCTCGCCCTGCACCGGCTCCAGCAGCACCGCGGCGGTGCGCGGGGTGATCGCGTCGCGCAGCGCGGCCGCGTCGCCGTACTTCACCGTGACGAAGCCTGGCGTGAACGGGCCGAAGTCGGCGCGCGCGGTCTCGTCGGTCGAGAACGACACGATCGTGGTGGTCCGGCCGTGGAAGTTCGAGCCGGCGACGATGATTTCGGCCGTGCCGTCCGGCACGCCCTTGACCCGGTGCGCCCACTTGCGGGCGATCTTGACGGCCGACTCGACGGCCTCGGCGCCGGAGTTCATCGGCAGCACCAGCTCGGTGCCGGTCAGCTCGGCCAGCTCGCGGCAGAACAGGCCGAGCTGGTCGTGGTGGAACGCCCGCGACGTCAGCGTGACGCGGCCGAGCTGCTCGACCGCGGCGGCGATCAGGTCGGGGTGGCGGTGGCCGAAGTTCAGGGCCGAGTAGCCGGAGAGGAAGTCGAGGTAGGACCGGCCTTCGACGTCGGTGACGGAAGCGCCGGCGGCTTCGGCGATCACGACGGGCAGCGGGTGGTAGTTGTGCGTGCTCCACCGCTCGTCGAGCTCGATGAAGCTCGCGGCGGTGGGGGCGGCGGTCTCCCGGCCGGCGAACGTCGTCATGTGTTCAGGTTAGAGGCAGAACACGCAGAGTTCAGCCGGGAATCATTGCTTTCACCCGTTGTTCGTTGCGCAATCCGCCCGTCACACCCACGAAACACTGCGTGCCGGTTGACGAGCACGTCGGTAAGTCGTAACTTACCGTTCGTGGCGACTTACGGAAGCGACCAGCTGGCCGCGCTGGCCGACCCGTCGCGGCGCGCGATCGTCGAAGCGCTCCGCGCCGGGCCCCGCGCGGTCGGCGAGCTGGCCGCGGACCTGCCGATCAGCCGCCCGGCCGTCTCCCAGCACCTCAAGGTGCTCAAGGAAGCCGGCCTGGTCGCGGACCGGGCCGAGGGCACGAAGCGGCTCTACCGCCTCGAGCCCGACGGCATCGCCGCGGTGCGCGCCTACCTCGACCGGATGTGGTCGGACGCGCTGCGCTCGTTCGCCGAGTACGCCGAATCCACCGAATCCCCCGAAGAGGAGCAGTCATGACCCTGGAGCCGATCCGCAAGACGATCACCGTCGCCTGCTCGCGCGAGCACGCGTTCAAGACCTACACCGAGGCCTTCGACAGCTGGTGGCCGCGCGAGCACCACCTGGGCGAAGCCGACCTCGCCGAGGCCGTCATCGAGCCGAAGCCGGGCGGACGCTGGTACGAGAAGACCGTGGACGGCGCCGAGTGCCAGTGGGGCGAGGTGCTCGTCTGGGAGCCACCCGCCCGGGTGGTCCTGTCGTGGCGGATCGACGGCGACTGGAAGGTGGACCCTGATCCCGCGCACGCCAGCGAGATCGACGTCCGGTTCATCGAGGAAGGACCCCGCAGCACGCGCGTCGAGCTGGAGCACCGGAACTTCGAGCGGCACGGGGAAACCGCGGAGAAGGTCCGCGACGGCGTCTCCAGCGACGGCGGACACGGCGGGCTGCTGAAATTGTTCGCCGAGAAAGCCGCCGCTTGAGCGGGTAGCTTCGCGGGATGGCGAAGAAGGACGAAGGAAGCCGGGTCCGGGACGCGCTGCGCGTCGGCGCGGAGCTGCCGGACCCGGGCTCCACCCCGGTGGGGCCCGGCAAGAAGGCCAAGGCGCTCGCCAAGTTCGAAGGCGCCGGCGAGCTGCTGTCCGGGCTGCAGGAGGCGCTCTACGCCGAGGGCGTCGGCGGCGGACGGCGCAGCGTCCTGCTCGTGCTGCAGGGCATGGACACCTCGGGCAAGGGCGGCACGGTCTCGCACGTGCTCGGCCTGGTGAACCCGATGGGCGTGCACTACGCCGCGTTCAAGAAGCCCACCGCGGCCGAGCGGCGCCACCACTACCTGTGGCGGATCCGCAAGCAGCTGCCCACGCCCGGCCAGATCGGCGTCTTCGACCGCTCGCACTACGAGGACATCCTGGTCCCGCGCGTGACCGGGCTGCTGACCGCGGCCGAGCGCCGCCGCCGCTACGGCGAGATCAACGCCTTCGAGCAGGAGCTGACGGATACGGGCACGACCGTCGTCAAGGTCTTCCTGCACATCTCGCCGGAGGAGCAGCTCAGGCGGCTGAAGGCCCGGCTGGAGACGCCCGAGAAGCGCTGGAAGTACAACCCGGGCGACCTCGAAGCCCGCTCGCACTGGCCGGCCTACCAGGAGGCCTACGCCGACATCTTCAAGAAGACGTCGACCGCCCACGCCCCCTGGTACGTCGTGCCCGCCGACCACAAGTGGTACCGGAACTGGGCGGTCGCCGAACTGTTGAGCGAGACCCTCACGGAGCTGAAGCCGGAGTTCCCGGAGCCGGACTACGACGTCGCCGAAGAGCTGGCGAAGCTGAAGGGTGTTGGCGTCCCGTCGTGACCGTCTGAAAGAGTGCGGACGTGACCGATGTCGACGACCTCCCGTTCCTCCGCAAGCAGGCCCGGACCCAGCGCTTCACCCTCGGCGCGCCCAAGGAGTTCCGGGTCGCCCCGGACGCCTCGCGCGTGCTGTTCCTGCGCGCGGAGTCGGGCACCGACCCCCGGCACAGCCTCTGGTCGGCCGATCTCGCGACCGGCGCCGAGACGAAGCTCGTCGACGCCGTCGAGCTGCTGCCCGGTGAAGAGCAGCTGCCGGCCGAGGAGCGGGCGCGCCGCGAACGCGCCCGCGAGGCCGGCGGCGGCGTCGTCCACTACAGCGTCGACGCCGGCTTCACCGTCGCCGCGTTCTCGCTCTCGGGCAAGCTCTACACCCTCGACCTCGCTTCCGGTGAGGTGACGCTGCGCGTCGACGGCTCGGTCATCGACCCGCGCCCGAACCCGGCCGGCACGCACGTCGCGTACGTGCAGGACCAGCGGCTGCACGTCCTGGAGCTGGCCACCGGCGACGACCACGTGCTCGTCGAGGAGGACGGCGAGGACATCGCGTGGGGCCTCGCCGAGTTCATCGCCGCCGAGGAGATGGACCGCACCCGCGGCTACTGGTGGGCCCCGGACGGCCGCAGCATCCTGGCCGAGCGGTCCGACCGCGGCCCGGTGCCGCGCTGGACCATCGCCGACCCGGCCAACCCGCAGAACCCCGCGAACGTCGTCGCCTACCCGGCCGCGGGCACCACGAACGCGCTCGTGTCCCTGGCCGTGCTCGGCCTGGACGGGTCCCGCGTGGACGTCGCCCCGGGCGAGTGGGAGTACCTGGCCTCGGTGCACTGGTCGGCGGGCGGCGCGCCGCTGCTGGCCGTCGAGCCGCGCGACCAGAAGCGGATGGACGTCCTCGCCCTCGACGTCACCGACGGCTCGACGTCGGTCGTGCACACCGCGTCCGACCAGCACTGGATCGACATCGTCGGCGGCGTCCCGGCGTGGACGCCCGACGGCCGCCTCGTCACCGAGGGCATGGTCGACGGCGACCACCGGCTCTGCGTCGGCGGCGAGGCCGTAACCCCGGCCGGGCTTCAGCTGCGGGCCGTGCTCGACGTCGGCGACGAGATCCTCTTCAGCGCTTCCGAGGACGACCCGACGCAGATCCACGTGTTCCGCACGGAAGGCGCGTCGATCCGTCGCCTGTCCACTGTGGACGGCGTGCACGTCGGGTCCGGCTCCGCCGCGGTCACCGTGGTGTCGTCGTGGAGCCTCGACCACAGCGGGCCGCGCGTCTCGGTGCTGCGGGACGGCGCGCCGGTGGCGTCGATCGAGTCGTCCACTGTGGACCCGGACATCGTGCCGAACCTGACCTGGCTGACGCTGGGGGAGCGCGGCCTGCGCGCGGCGCTGCTCCTGCCGCGCGGCTACGAGCCGAGCGAAGGCAAGCTGCCGGTGCTGCTCGACCCGTACGGCGGCCCGCACGCCCAGCGCGTCCTGCAGAGCCGCAACGCGTTCCTGACGTCGCAGTGGCTGGCCGACCAGGGCTTCGCGGTGCTCGTCGCGGACGGCCGGGGCACGCCCGGCCGCGGCGCGGTGTGGGAGCGCGAGATCCACGGCCGGCTCGCCGACGTCACCCTGCAGGACCAGGTGGACGCGTTGCAGGCGGCGGCAGCGTCTCATCCCGAACTGGATCTGGAGCGCGTCGCGATCCGCGGCTGGTCCTACGGCGGGTACCTGTCGGCGCTGGCCGTGCTGCGCCGGCCGGACGTCTTCCACGCGGCGGTCGCGGGTGCGCCGGTCACCGACTGGTCGCTGTACGACACGCACTACACCGAGCGGTACCTGGGCAAGCCGCAGGACGAGGTCGAGAGCTACGCGCACAACTCGCTGATCGAGAGCGCGGCGGAGCTGAGCCGGGCGCTGCTGATCGTGCACGGGCTGGCCGACGACAACGTGTTCGTCGCGCACTCGCTGAGGCTCTCGTCGGCGCTGCTGGCGAAGGGGCGGTCACACGTCTTCCTGCCGCTGGCGGGGGCCACCCACATGACACCGCAGGCCGAAGAGGTCGCGGAGAACCTGATGCGCACGCAGGTGGACTGGCTGCTGCGCGAGCTTTCCGCCGTGGACAAGGAGAACGCATGAGTCGCTGGGGCCTCACGATCCCGCTGACCGGGGTGCCGCTGACGGCGCACCGCGAGCTGGTCGAGCAGCTGCCGGACCTGGGCTACACCGACGCGTGGACGGCGGAGACGGCGGGCACCGACGCGTTCACGCCGTTGGTCCTGGCTTCGCAGTGGGCGCCCCAGCTGCGGCTGGGCACGGCGATCGTCCCGGTGTACACGCGCGGGCCGGGCCTGCTGGCGATGCAGGCGGCGACGGTCGCGGAGCTGGCGCCGGGCCGGTTCGTCCTCGGCATCGGCGCGTCGTCGCCGGTGATCGTCACGAACTGGAACGCCGCTCCCTTCGAAGAGCCGTTCGCGCGGTCGCGGGACACCTTGCGGTTCCTGCGTTCCGCGCTGGCGGGGGAGAAGGTCAGCGAGAAGTACGAAACGTTCGCCGTCTCGAAGTTCCGGCTGGAGCGCCCGGCCGACCCGCCGCCGTCGATCATGCTGGCGGCCCTGCGCCCGGGCATGCTGAAGCTGGCGGCTCGCGAAGCGGACGGCGCGATCACGAACTGGCTGGCGGCTTCGGACGTGCCGAAGGTGCGCTCGGTGATCGGTCCGGACGTCGAGCTGGCGGCCCGGATCTTCGTGTGCCCGACCGAAGACGCGGAAGCGGCGCGTGGCTTGGGCCGCATGCTGATCTCGAGTTACCTGACGGTCCCGGTGTACGCGGCGTTCCACGAGTGGCTGGGTCGCGGTTCGCAGTTGGCGCCCATGCACGAAGCGTGGGCCGCCGGTGACCGGCAGAAGGCGAACCAGGTGATCCCGGACTCGGTCGTCGACGAGCTGGTGATCCACGGGAGTGTCGAGTCGTGTCGCGAGCAGGTCCAGTCCTATGTGGACAACGGGCTGACGACGCCGATCATCGCGCTGCTGCCGACGGGCGGGGATCCGTTCGAGCAGGTTCGCGGCCTCGCGCCGCGCTGAGGGGTCGTGAGTGAGAAACAGGGTTAGAACACTGTTTCTCACTCACGACCAGAGTGCGGTAGCTAGCAGCAGGCCGAGCGTGCCGGAAGTCAGGCCCGCGACCACCGTCGCCACCACGTTCAGCACCGCGTACAGCCGCGTCTTCTCCAGGAACAGGCGCACGGTCTCGTAGCCGAACGTCGAGAACGTCGTCAGCCCGCCGCAAAAACCCACCGCGACCAGCGCGCGCACCGACGACGGCTCCGCGCCGTGCAGGAGCCAGCCGCTCAGGAAGCCCAGGATGAACGAGCCCACGACGTTCACCGTCAGCGTCCCGAACGGGAACGGCGAGTCCCGCCACGACTGCACCCGCCGGTCGGTCAGGTAGCGCAGGATCGAGCCCGCCGCCCCGCCGAGGGCCACCAGGACCAGGGTCACCCGGTCCGCCCCACGTGGCGGACCACCTCGACCTGGTCGAGCGTCACCAGGCCCTCGCCGATCAGCTCGTCCAGCTGCGGCAGGAACGCCCGCAGCTTCTCCTCCGCGTCGATGATCACGATCACCATCGGCAGGTCCTCCGACAGCGACAGGATCCGCGTGGTGTGGATGAGCGACGACGCGCCGTAGCCCTCGACACCGCGAAGCACCGAGGCGCCGGCCAGCCCGGCGTCGCGGGCCCGGCGGACGATCTCGTGGTAGAGCGGCTTGTGGTGCCAGTGGTCGTCTTCGCCGACGTAGATCGTGAGGCGGGTGGCCGGTCCTTCCATCAGCGTCCCTTCCGGATCGCGCGGGTCGCCGTCAGGCCGGCGGTCACCGCGGCCAGGCAGAGCACCAGCGACGCCAGCACGTAGGCGAACGAAGCCAGTATCCGCCCGGTCGTCGCCGCGTCGAGGGTGTCGGTCACGAACGTGGAGAACGTCGTGAAGCCGCCGAGGATCCCGACGCCGAGGAACGGCCGGAGCAGGTGGTGCGGGCGCGCGGTGGTCGTCAGGAAGGCCATCAGGACACCGATGAGCAGGCAGCCGAGCGCGTTGGTGAGCAGCGTCGCGACGGCGAACTCCCCGCGAGCGTGCGGAACCGCCACCGACAGGCCGTACCGGGCGAGGCTGCCCAGCGCGCCGCCGGCGCCGATCGCGAGCAGGACGTCCCACCGGGTCGCGGGCACGCTGATCACCTCCCGCGCCGAACCTACCCCGGCGGTGATCCGCGCACCGGGCCCGGCGTGACGACGATCCGGGTTCGGCCGCTCGGGCCGGTCGTCGGCGCACCCCGGACGGCGCCCGGTGCCGCCGCGCAGTTCGAGCCATCGAAAGCCGTGAGGGCCACCTCGCGAGACTCGGTCCCGCAGGGTGGCCCTCACGTACCACGAGCCGGACCCTCCACCCCGGCCGCCGCGCCGCGCGTTACGCCGGGCGGATGTTCTGGTTGACGTGGAACACGTTGTCCGGGTCGTACCGCCGCTTGACCGCCGCCAGCCGGTCGTAGTTGGCGCCGTACGAAGCCCGGACCCGGTCCTGGCCCTCCTCCATCATGAAGTTGACGTACGCCCCGCCGGCCGAGGTCGGGTGCAGTTCCTCCCAGTAGTCGCGCGTCCACCGGGAAATGTCCTCGGCGCGCGAAGGGGACGGATCCACCCCCACGATCACGCCCGACCAGCCGCCGGAGCGGTGCGGGAACGCCGTCGCGTCCGGAGCCACCCGGCTCGCCGCTCCGTCGATCGGGTACAGGTGCATCGACGAGTGCATCGACGGCAGCCGGGAGCCGTACTTGACGTGGATGTCGATCGCCGCGTCGGAGATCTCGTGGAACACGTCCGCGCGCCAGTACCACTGCAGCCCGGCCGGGTACAGCGCGTCGAACGCCCCCTGCAACGCCGTGTACGGCATCTCCTGCAGGCCGACCAGCAACGGCGAACCGAACGAGCGCACCGGCGCCAGCACCTCGTCGGCCTTGTCGTGCGCTCCCGTGTAGCACCAGACGATGCCGCACGCCTTGCGTCCCCACAGCTCCTCCGGGAACGGCGGCGCCGGCGGGATCGTCAGCAGGCCGAACCAGCCGTTCAGCTCTTCGGGCAGGGACGGCAGCAGCTCGCGGTACCAGCGCAGCACGTCCGGGGTGTCGCCCAGGTCGTACAGCACCGGCCCGCCGATCACGACGCCGCGCTCGCCGATCTCGTGGCAGCGGAAGGTGAACGACGTGACGACGCCGAAGTTGCCGCCCCCGCCGCGCAGGGCCCAGAACAGGTCGCTGTGCGAAGACTCCGAAGCGTGCACGAACGACCCGTCCGCGAGGACGACGTCCGCGCCGAGCAGGTTGTCGATCGTCAGGCCGAACCGCCGGGCCAGGTAGCCGATGCCGCCGCCGAGCGTCAGGCCCGCGACGCCGGTGGACCCGACGATGCCCGACGGCGTCGCCATCCCGAACGCGACCGTGGCGTGGTCGACGTCGCCCCAGGTGCACCCGGCGTCGGCGCGGACGGTGTGGTTCACCGGGTCGACGGTGGTGCTGCGCAGCCCGGACAGGTCGATGACCAGCGCGTCGTCGGCGACGCCGAGGCCGCCGGCGTTGTGGCCGCCGCCGCGCACGGCGAGCTCCAGGCCGTGTGCGCGCCCGTAGCGGACGCAGGCGACGACGTCGGCGGTGTCGCGGCAGTAGGCGATCGCCGCGGGCCGCTTGTCGATCATGGCGTTGTAGACGGCGCGGGCTTCGTCGTAGCCCGGGTCGGCCGGCGTCACGAGGTCGCCGCGCAGCGCGGTGGCCAGTTCCTCATGCGGCAAAGCGGTGGTGGTCATGGTGCCCCTCTCGGATTTCCCGGTACCCGAGCAGAACGTAGGCACGCGGCGTTCGCGCAGCGTTCGGTCCGTTCGCCGCAGCTCAGGGCGGGGACCGAACGCTGTGACACCCGGGGCTTCGCCCCTAGCCGGAGGCTCCGCCCCCGAAAGCGCCGAGGTCGGCCTCCGCCCGCCGCAGCAGGGCGGCGCTGCCCTGGGCCCGCGCCAGCTCCGCGGCCGCCCGCAGGCGGGGCACCGGGTCGGGGTCGTGGGCCGCCCGCAGCCGCAGCACCTCGGGCAGCCACCAGCGGTCGTCGCGGGCCTCCCCGGCGGCGAGCGCGGCGTCCAGCGTCGCGCGGGCCGCCGCCGGCCCCGACAGCTCGGCGACCAGCGTCAGCCAGTACGGCATCCGGGCGAACGAACCCTCGGCCTTCAGGTGCGCGACGCCCTCCTGCGCCGCGGCCAGCCCGGCCGCCCCGCCGCGGGACCAGCCGCCCAGCACCAGCGCCCACTCCCGGTAGTACGCGAACCCGTACCGGTCGCACAGGTCGTGCAGCTCGGTGACCACCTCCCACAGCGCCCGCCGGTCGCGGCGCATCTGGTGGGTCATCCCGGCGTACGCCAGCGCGATGGCCAGGCTGTACGGCTGCTCGATCCCGCGGGCGACGGCGATCGCGGCGGCACTGCTCGCCACGGCCGCGTCGTCGTGGCCGAGCAGCCAGTGGGCGTGTGCCGCCCACGCGGGCCCGTGCACGTCCGGCCGGGTCCCGATCGGCCACGACGACGCGCCGCGCGTGCGTTCCGCGCCCACCTCGAAGTGCCGCAGCGCGTCGGCCGGGTCGTGCCCGAGGCTCAGCGACGAGCCCGCGACGATGAAGTGCGCCGAGCCGTCCTGTTCGGCGCTCGTCCCGGGGGCCAGCAGCGAGAGGGCGCGTTCGGCCGCTTCGTGCGCCTCCGCCGTGCGGCCCTGGACGAACCGGGACGACCACAGTTCGAGCAGGACCGTCAGCGCGGACTCCTTGCTGCCGGCGGACTCCGCGAGCGCGAGCGAGCGTTCCAGGACTTGCTGCAGCTCGGGGGAGGAGTACCCGTGGTGGGCGTTGAGCGGCCCGGCGAGCGCTTCGAGGACGGCCAGCTCCGCGCGGTCGCGGTTGCCGCTCGCCGGACGTTCGCGGACGAGGTCGAGGGCCTTCTTCAGCAGCCGGATGGCCTCGGCGTGGGCGAACGTCCCGGCGGCGACGGCCGCGGCCCGCCGGTAGTGGGCGACGGCGCGGTCGGGCCGGCCGCCGCGGGCGTACTGCTCGGCCAGCTGCGCCGCGACGGCGTCGGTGTCGTCGGCGTGCAGCAGTTCCATGCCCTGGGCCAGGCGCCGGTGCAGCAGCCACCGCCGCGGCGGGCTGACCTGCTGGTAGGCGGCCTCGCGGAGCAGGTCGTGGGTGAAGTCGTAGCCGCCGCCGAACTCGCGCACGATCCGGCGGCGCCACAGCTCGTCGACCGCGTCGACGACGGTGTCCGCGTCGAGGTCGCTGGCCTCGGTGAGCAGCTCCAGGGTGAAGTCCCGGCCGGCCGCGGCGGCGAGCCCGGCGACCTCGCGGGCCGCCGGGCCCGGCTGTTCGAGCCGCGCTCGCAGCACGCCGGTCAGGCGACCGGACGGCGGGGAATCGTTGGTGCGCAAGGCCTCCACGACGTACAGCGGATATCCGCCGGTGGCCGCGTGCAGCAGCGTCCGGTCCGAAGTGGACAGTGGACGCCCGGCCACCGCTTCGCCGAGGTGCGCGGTGCCGTCGGCGTCGAACGGGCGCAGCGGCAGCTCGGTCAGCTTGCCGTCGTCGCGCAGCTGGGCGGTCCAGGCCGCCACGCCGGGGTCGAGGTCGCTGTCGCGCAGCGTCCCGGCGACCAGCAGCGGCGCGTCCGGCAGGAGGCCGAGGCAGAAGGCGAGGAACGCGCCCGTCTCCTCGTCGCACCACTGCACGTTGTCCAGCACCAGCAGGACGGGCCGCCCGCCGGCCGTGAGCGCGCGGGCCAGTCCTTCGAAGAACCGCAGGCGCTGCCACGCGTCGACCGTGGGATGCCCGCGCGCGGCCGGACGCGCGGCCGGAAGCAGCCGGTCGACCTCGGTCCGCCACACCGGGTCCAGCGACGCCGCGGCTCGCTGCACCGCGGGCGTGCGCAGCCATTCGGCCACCGGCGCCAGCGCGACCCGTCCCGGCGTGCCGTAACAGCGGCCGGCGGCGACGACCGCGCCTTCCGCGCGGGCCAGCGCGGCCAGCTCGGCGACCAGCCGCGTCTTGCCGACCCCGGCGTCACCGCGCACGAGGACGATCCCGGCGCGACCGGCCGCCGCGGCACGCCACGCGTCGCCGAGGCGCGCCAGCTCGCCGGCCCGGCCGACGAGGCCGGGCGCGGCCGCCCGGCGGGGTTCGGGGTCCGGCCGGGCGAGCAGCCGGCGCAGCGCCGCGCGGGTCGGCTCGGCCGGGACGACGCCCAGCTCGCGTTCGAGGACCGACGCGCACCGGTGGTACGTGCTCACCGCGCCCGCCCGGTCGCCGGCGTCGGCCTGCAGCCCCATCAGCGTCCGGTAACCGGTCTCCTCCAGCGGGCGCAGCCGGATCCGGAGCCGGGCCGCGGCGAGCGCGACGGCCGGGTCGCCGGCCGGGGTCCGGCAGAGCACGTCGCACAGTTCCACGCACTGACGCTCCAGCTCGGCGCGGGCCGCCAGGACCCAGTCGTCGGCCAGGCCCGGCAGCAGCTCGCCGCGGTAGGCCGCGAGGGCGGCCCGCGCGTGGGCGACGACGTCACCGGGGTCCGACGCGCTCAGGGCGGCCCGGCGGGCGAGGTCGAACTCCCGGACGTCGACGCGGCTCGACGGGGTGTCCCGCCAGCACAGGTCGCGCCCGGTGACGGCCAGCGAGGGCAGTTCGCCCAGCACTCGGCGCAGCTGGTGCAGCTCGCGACGGAGGTTGGTCAGCGCCTGCGCGTCGGTGGAGTCCGGCCAGAACAGCCCCGCGAGCAGCCGCCGCGGCTGTGCCAGCCCGGCGTGGACGACGAGGTGGGCCACGAGCGCGACGGACCGCGGCGACCGCGTCAGCACGGCGCCGGTCTCGTCGTCGGTGATCACCTGCTCGCCCAGCAGCGACACCCGCAGCATCCGGTCACGCTAGCCCCGAGACGGGTTCGCGCGCGGATCTTCACCGGCCGGGGGTTGCGCCGGGGCGCCCGGGTGCGCAGGCTCGACGTCGTGAGCGAGCACGAGTACGACCTCATCGTCATCGGTTCGGGCCCCGGGGGCCAGAAGGCCGCGATCGCCGCGGCGAAGCTGGGCAAGCGGGTGGCGGTCGTGGACCGGCACGACATGGTCGGCGGGGTGTGCGTCAACACCGGCACGATCCCGTCCAAGACGCTGCGTGAAGCGGTGCTCTACCTGACCGGCATGAACCAGCGCGAGCTGTACGGCGCGAGCTACCGCGTCAAGCAGGACATCACCATCGCCGACCTGCTGGCGCGCACCCAGCACGTCGTCGGGCGCGAGGTCCAGGTGGTGCGCGCGCAGCTGATGCGCAACCACGTCGACCTGATCGCCGGCACCGGCTCGTTCGCCGACCCGCACACGATCGTCGTCGACGGCAAGCACGCCGGCGACCGCCGCACGCTGAGCGCGGACTACGTCGTGATCGCCACCGGCACCCGCCCCGCGCGGCCGGCGCACGTCGACTTCGACGCCGCCCGCGTGCTCGACTCCGACGAGATCCTGCGGCTCGAGCAGATCCCGTCGTCGCTGGTCGTGGTGGGCGCGGGCGTGATCGGCATCGAGTACGCGTCGATGTTCGCCGCGCTCGGCTCGCGGGTCACCGTGGTGGAGCAGCGAGACCAGATGCTCGACTTCTGCGACCCCGAGATCGTGGAGTCGCTGAAGTTCCAGCTGCGCGACCTCGGCGTGACGTTCCGCTTCGGCGAGAAGGTCGCGGACGTCGCGGTGTCCGAGGACGCGACGATCACGACGCTGGTGAGCGGCAAGCGCATCCCGGCCGACGGCGTCATGTACTCCGCGGGCCGCCAGGGCATGACGGGCGAGCTGGCCCTGGACGCGGCGGGCCTGAAGGCGGACGAGCGCGGCAGGCTCGTGGTCGACGAGAACTACCGCACCGAGGTCCCGCACGTGTACGCGGTCGGCGACGTGATCGGCTTCCCGGCCCTGGCGGCGACGTCGATGGACCAGGGCAGGCTCGCGGCGTACCACGCGTTCGGCGAGCCGGCGAACGGCCTGGGCGCGCTGCAGCCGATCGGCATCTACACGATCCCGGAGATCTCGTACGTCGGTGCGACGGAGGCCCAGCTGACGTCGTCGGCGGTGCCGTACGAGGTCGGCATCGCGCGCTACCGCGAGCTGGCGCGCGGGCAGATCACCGGTGACAGCTACGGCATGCTGAAGCTGCTGGTGTCCACTTCGGACCGCAAGCTCCTGGGCGTCCACGTGTTCGGCACGGGCGCGACGGACCTGGTCCACATCGGACAGGCGGTGATGGGCTGCGGCGGCACGGTCGACTACCTCGTCGACGCGGTGTTCAACTACCCGACGCTGTCGGAGGCGTACAAGGTGGCCGCGCTGGACGCGACCAACAAGATCCGCGCCTTGGACCGCTTCACGTCCTGAACCGCCCCAGGAGTCACAACAGCACCACCGGATTCGCCTGCGGCGAACCGGTTTGACACTCGACTAGAACATATGTTCGACTGGCGCCGTGCGATGGGATCGGCAGCGAGCGGGGGAGGGTGAGCCGGCACTGCCCGGGCTGGAAGGCCTGGTGCGGTCCGTGCGGTCACCGGAGTTCGACGGCGTCACCTTTCACGAGGTGCACGCCCGCTCGGTGCTGAACAAGGTGCCCGCCGGGTCCGGGGTGCCCTTCGGCTGGACCGTCAACCCCTACCGCGGCTGCTCCCACGCCTGCACCTACTGCCTCGAAGGCGGCACCAAGATCCTGCTGGCGGACGGCCGCACCCGGGCGCTGTCCGAGCTGAAGGTCGGCGACGAGATCTACGGCACCCGCGGCCACGGCGCGTCCCGGCGGCTGGTGCCGACCCGGGTCGAAGCCCACTGGACGACCCTGCGCGCCGCCTACCGGGTGACGCTCGAAGACGGCACCCGGCTCGTCGCCGGCGGCGACCACCGGTTCCTCACGAGCAAGGGCTGGAAGCACGTCACCGGCACCAAGTTCGGCGCCGCGCAACGCCCGCACCTGGAGCCCGGCGCCGAACTGATCGGCGTCGGCCGGTTCGAGCCCACGCCGGACGAAACGCTCGGGTACCGCGCCGGCTACCTCTGCGGGATGCTGCGCTCCGGCGGGTTCGCCGCGGAACCGGACGCCGCCACGCGCGCCCTCGAGTACCTGCCCGACTTCGGGGCGTCCGTCGGGTTCCTCAAGGTGCCGCCGGAGCCGGACGCGCACTGGCAGCGCGGGTTCCTCGCCGGCCTCTTCGACATCGCGGGCGACTACGGCCGCGGCGTCCTCGCCGTCGCCCACGACGAACCGGAGATCGTCGAGGCCTTCGCCGGCGCGCTCACCCGCTTCGGCTTCGCGCACCAGATCGACGAGGTGCCGAAGTTCCCCGCCCGCCAGGAGGTCCGGCTGCTCGGCGGCACGGCCGAGGTACTGCGGTTCCTGCACGTGAGCAACCCGGCCGTCGGGTGGAAGCGGTCGCTGGACGGCGCGGTGATCGGCGCGAGCCGCCGCCGCGTCGAGGCGATCGAGCCGCTGGGCCTGCAGCTGCCGCTGTTCGACATCACCACCGGCACCGGCGACTTCATCGCCGACGGCATGGTGTCCCACAACTGCTTCGCCCGGAACACCCACACGTACCTGGACTTCGACGCGGGCCACGACTTCGACACCCAGGTGGTGGTGAAGGTCAACGCCCCGGAGGTGCTGGCGGCGCAGCTGAAACGGCCGTCGTGGCGGCGGGAGCACGTCGCGATGGGCACGAACACGGACCCGTACCAGCGCGCGGAGGGCCGCTACCGGCTGATGCCGGGGATCATCACGGCGCTGGCCCGCTCCGGCATGCCGTTGTCGGTGCTGACGAAGGGCACCGTGCTGGCGCGCGACCTGCCGCTGCTGCAGGACGTCTCCGCCGACGTGCCGGTCAGCCTGGCGGTGTCGATCGCCCTGCTCGACCGCGAGCTGCAGCACCGCCTCGAACCCGGCACGCCGAGCCCGCAGGCTCGGCTGGAGCTGGTCCGCAAGGCCCGCGACGCCGGGCTGCCGTGCTCGGTGCTGGTGGCGCCGGTGCTGCCGTGGCTGACGGACTCGGCCGAAGCCCTCGACGCGCTGTTCGCCCGGCTGGCCGAGGTGGGGGCGACGAGCGCGACGGTGATCCCGCTGCACCTGCGCCCGGGCGCGCGGGAATGGTTCGGCCGCTGGCTGGCGGGCGCGTACCCGGCGCTCGTGCCGCGGTACCGGGAGCTGTACGCGCGGGGGAGCTACGTCCGGAAGGCGTACCGGGAGCGGCTCGGGGAGCGGGTGGCCCCGTTGCTGCGCCGGCACGGGCTGGCCCCGAAGACGGGGTACGAGGCCCGGAGCCCGGAGCCGCTGCCCGAGCCGCCACCGGAGGCGCCGGTCGTGGAGCAGCTCCGCCTCCTCTGAGGCTCCGGCGCGGTGAGCCGGGAGAGGCCGTGCTTCGGAACGGGCCCGGCCACCGCGACGGTCCTTTGTGGACTACCGCCGCCCGCGGTGCGTGATCATCCGCCGGGCCGCCGTGTGGGTGAAGCTGTCACCCGGACCGCCGCCGGACACGGTCCGGCTCCCCCGTTCGCCGTAGTCCCGACCCGATTGCGCCACCGTGTCGCGCCCTTGCGGAAAAATGTCCGATCGTGTCGTTGTCGCCCCACCTCACCGACGCCTAACGTCGAAGGGATCGATGCGGAAGGGAGAGCGGTGATGACGACCTCGCAGACCGACCGGGTCGCGGCCGCCCGGCTCGCGTGGGCCGCCCTGAAGCTGACCCGGGCCGGCCGGCACCCCGTGAGCGTCGACCGGCTGGCCGCGACCGTCGGCGTCGCCCCGGTCGAGGCGCGCCGGCTCGTCGAGCTGATCGGCTTCACCCTGCACCGCGACCTCGTCAGCACCGGACCCGCGCCGCGCGGGGCCCACCACCGGCTCCAGCCGGCCGAAGGCACCCTCGGCGCCGGCCCCGACGGCACCGTCGACATGTTCCTGCTGGCCATCGCCACCGGCGAGCGCGTGCACGCCGCCGCGACCTGCCCGGTCACCGGCACGCGCATCCAGATCGAGCTCACCGCGCACGCGATCGTGCAGGCCGACCCGCCGACGGCCGTCGTCGCCGCCGTCGACCTGGGCTTCGGCCTCGAACGCGCCGACGCGATGGCGTGCGCCGGCCAGCCCTTCTTCGCCTCCGCCTCGGCGGCCGCCGGCTGGGTCGTCACCCACCCCGGCGGGCGGATCTACCAGGTCGGCGCCTACCTGGCCCAGGCCCACCGGCTGGTCGCCGCGCTGGAGGCCCGCCCGAAGTACGTGCTCTGACCACCGCGCAACCCAAGCCTGCCGACGTCGTACGCTGTGACGTTCGGGGCTGCGCCCCGAACCGGGGGCTCCGCCACCCGGGCCCCCTCAAGCGCCGGGTGTTCGTTAGCCTTTCCAGGCAGCGATAACCCCAGGTCGAAGGAGAGCAGTCGCAGTGCTCCGCACTCACAACGCCGGCACCCTGCGTGCCGAGCAGGCCGGACAGACCGTCACCCTCACCGGATGGGTGGCCCGGCGGCGCGATCACGGTGGCGTCATCTTCATCGACCTGCGTGATGCCAGCGGCGTCGCCCAGGTAGTCTTCCGCGAGGGCGAGATGGCCGAGCGCGCGCACGCGCTGCGCTCCGAGTTCTGCGTCAAGATCGTCGGCGAGGTCGCGAAGCGCCCCGAGGGCAACGCGAACGCCGAGATCCCCACCGGCGAGATCGAGGTCCTCGCGACCCAGCTCGAGGTGCTGTCGGAGTCCGCGCCGCTGCCGTTCCCGATCGACGACCGCGTCGACGTCGGCGAAGAGGTCCGTCTCAAGCACCGCTACCTCGACCTGCGCCGCAGCGGCCCGGCCGCGGCCATGCGCCTGCGCAGCGCGGTCAGCCGCGCCGCGCGCGAGGTGCTGCACGCCCAGGACTTCGTCGAGATCGAAACCCCGACGTTGACCCGCTCGACCCCCGAAGGCGCGCGCGACTTCCTGGTGCCCGCCCGGCTCAAGCCCGGCTCCTGGTACGCGCTGCCGCAGTCGCCGCAGCTGTTCAAGCAGCTGCTCATGGTGGGCGGTATGGAGCGGTACTACCAGATCGCGCGCTGCTACCGCGACGAAGACTTCCGCGCCGACCGCCAGCCGGAGTTCACCCAGCTCGACATCGAGATGAGCTTCGTCGAGCAGGACGACGTCATCAAGCTCGGCGAGGACATCGTCTCCGCGCTGTGGAAGCTGATCGGGCACGAGATCCCGCGGCCCATCCCGCGCATCACCTACCACGAGGCGATGGCCAAGTACGGCTCGGACAAGCCGGACCTGCGCTTCGACCTCCAGATCACCGACATGACGGAGTTCTTCGCCGACACGCCGTTCCGCGTGTTCCAGGCGCCCTACGTCGGCGCGGTCGTGATGGCCGGCGGCGCGAGCCAGC
This sequence comes from Amycolatopsis camponoti, assembly GCF_902497555.1. Classification (NCBI taxonomy): domain Bacteria; kingdom Bacillati; phylum Actinomycetota; class Actinomycetes; order Pseudonocardiales; family Pseudonocardiaceae; genus Amycolatopsis; species Amycolatopsis camponoti. The sequence goes on from NZ_CABVGP010000001.1 coordinate 2,187,107, forward strand.
CGCGTCGTCAGCTCGACGCGTGGCAGGAGTGGGCGAAGCAGCGCGGCGCGCGCGGCCTCGCGTACATCCTCGTCAACGAGGACGGCACGCTCGGCGGCCCGGTCGCGAAGAACCTGTCCGAGACCGAGCGCGAGAACGTCGCGGCCGCGGCGGGCGCCCAGGCCGGCGACTGCATCTTCTTCTCCGCCGGCAAGGCCGCCAGCACGCAGCCGCTGCTCGGCGCCGCGCGCGACGAGATCGGCAAGCGCCTCGGCCTGATCGACGAGGACGCCTGGTCGTTCGTGTGGGTCGTCGACGCCCCGCTGTTCGCGCCGGTCGAGGACATCGGTGACGACGTCGCCGTCGGCTCCGGCAAGTGGACCGCCGTGCACCACGCCTTCACCTCGCCGACGCCGGAGTGGATCGAGAAGTTCGAGTCCGACCCGGGCAACGCGCTCGCCTACGCCTACGACATCGTCTGCAACGGCAACGAGATCGGTGGCGGGTCGATCCGTATCCACCAGGGCGACGTCCAGAAGCGCGTCTTCAGCCTGATGGGCCTCGGCGAGGAGGAGGCGCAGGAGAAGTTCGGCTTCCTGCTCGACGCCTTCGCCTTCGGGCCGCCGCCGCACGGCGGCATCGCGTTCGGCTGGGACCGCATCGTCATGCTGCTGGCCAAGGCCGACTCGCTGCGCGATGTCATCGCGTTCCCGAAGACCGGCGGCGGCTACGACCCGCTGACCGCGGCGCCGGCGCCGATCACGGCGCAGCAGCGCAAGGAGGCCGGCATCGACGCGAAGCCGGCCGCGCCCCCGCAGAACTAGTGCTGCACCTCAGGGCCGTGTGCCCGCCGGACAAGACCGCCGAGGCGCTCGACATCCTGCGGGCGCACGCCGGGACAGCGCACCTGATCGTGCACCGCGGCGCCGCCGTGTCGCCGGAAGGCGACCTGGTCGAGGCCGACATCGCGCGGGAAGCGGCGGACGAGATCCTCGAGGCGCTGTGCGTGCTCGAGCTCGACCACACCGGCGGCATCACGCTCGAATCCCTCGACACGGCGCTCTCGGACGCCGCCGACCAGGCGGAAGAGGCCGCGCCCGGTGAAGGCGCGGACGCCGTCGTGTGGGAGGAGCTGGTCGCCCGCACGGGCGAGGAGTCGCGGCTCAACGTGACGTTCCTGGCGTTCCTCACCATCGCCTGCCTCCTGGCGGCGGTCGGTGTGCTGACGGACTCCGCCGTGACGATCGTCGGCGCGATGGTCGTCGGCCCGGAGTTCGGGCCGCTGGCCGCACTGGCGGTGGGGCTGGTGCTGCGCCGCTGGGACCTCGTCCGGCTCGCGAGTGGCGCTCTCGGCGTCGGCTTCCCGCTGGCCATGGTCGTCACGCTCGGCGGCGCGCTGCTGGTGCGCGTCACCGACGTGTTCGGCGAGCGGGCGTTCGAGCTGAAGCAGCACAACGAGGTCGACTTCGTGTTCTCCGTCGGCGTTCCGTCGCTGGTCGTGGCGATGCTCGCCGGCGCGGCCGGGATGCTCGCGATGACGTCGGCGAAGTCGGCGGCGCTCGTGGGCGTCTTCATCTCCGTCACGACGGTGCCGGCCGCCGGGTACGCGGTCGTCGCCGCCGTGGCGGGGGAGTGGAGCCGGTGCGTCCAATCGGTGGGTCAGCTGCTCGTCAACCTTCTCGGAATCGTTGCAGCAGCGGCCATTGTGTTGATCGTGCGCCGGAATGGGCAACGTTCACCGGTGGGGATGCGTCCGCTTTCACGGGGATGACCCCCTCCGGGCCGGGGGCTCCTTCTTGTCCGGATGTCAGTAGTCATGGTTGCTCAGTCACGAGTAGGGTCGGTGACAATGACAGTCGACACCTCCTCCACCGGCGATGCTGGGGTCGGGGCAGGAGCCGAGCACCTTGCCGTCGCCGCGGCCGTCGCGGCGGGCGAGTCCGTTCTTTCGCGCCGGTTCGGCAGTGCGATCACGCTGGTCGCGCCCGAAGACCTCGCGGGGAGCGGGCCGGCCACGGTGGTCCGGGCGAGGGTGGTGTCGTCGTCCTTCGCGCTGCCGCGCACGCTCGTCATCAAGCACTACCCCGACCAGCCGTCCTCGGGTGCCGACCCGTTCGCCCAGGAGGCGGTCAGCTACCAGCTGTTCACGGCGCTGGCGCCGGACGAGCGGATGTGCCCGGAGCTGCTGGCCCACGACGGCCGAGACCGGGTGCTGGTGCTGGAGGACCTGGGCCGCACGCCGACGCTGGAGGACAAGCTCTACGCCCGCGACTCCCGCGCGGCCGAGCGCGCGCTGCTGTCGTGGGCCCGTTCCCTGGGTCGGCTGCACGCGAGCACGGCGGGGCGCGAAGCCGACTTCAACGCGCTGCTGCGGCGGCTGGGAGGCCCGGCGAAGACCGACCCCGGCGACGGCGACGAACTGGGCTCACGGGTGCCGGCGGTGATCCAGGAGCGGCTGGGCATCCCGGCGCCGGACGAGGTCCTCGCGCAGGTGGCGGCGGCGCGGGAGCAGGCTGATTCGGCCGGCTTTCGCGCGTTCAGCCCGGTGGAACTGAGCCCGGACAACAACCTGGTGACGGGCGAGAGCGTCCGGTTCCTCGACTTCGAGTACGGCTGCGTCCGGTCGGTCCTGGTCGACGCGGCGCACCTGAGGCTCCCGTTCGCGAGCTGGCCGGACGCGCTGGCCCTCCCGGCGGGCATGAGCGAGGCGATGATCGCGGCGTGGCGCGCGGAGGTGGTGGCGGTCTGGCCGGCCCTGGCCGACGACGAGGCACTGGCCGCGCACCTGACGAGCAGCGAGCTGCTGCGGGTGTGGCTGATCACGGGGGAGGAGCTGGGCTCGCTGGACCTGTCCCGCCACGCGGCCCCGGTGAGCCGCGAGGCGGCGCTGGTGACGTGGTGGCGCGACTTGGCGAGGCACGCGGGGTACGTCCGGATGACGGCGGTATCGGAGTTCGCGGCCCGGGTGGCGGCGGCATTGGCGGCGCGGCTGGGTCCGCATGCCGACCTGGCTTTTTATCCGGCTTTTCGCTGAGTTCGGGTGGTTGTCCACAGGGTGGCCGTGATGTGGATCGGTCGGCTGGTGGGCGGCTGTTTTCGGGTTTCCGTCGGGGCTCGCCGATACGCTGGAAGCGGGGCCGCCCCCCAGGGACGGGCGGGGGCTGCTTTCGGGGCGGGGCGATCGCCGGGGGTACCGCGGGTCAGCTTGGTGATGTCCGGATGCCGCTTGGCCTGGTCCGGCTCAGGCGGTGGGCCTCGGCATCGTCAGCCCAGTCCGCCGCGGAACGGGACTTTTCCGGCACCTGTGAGGTGAGCGTCAAGAATTAGGCGCCCGGTCGCGGGCGTGTTACCTCGTCCTCACCGCAAGTGAGCTTCCGTGGCCGATGGTCGTGGGCGTGACCGTGATGAGTGTCGAAGTCACTCCGTTCCCCGAACCCTCCCGCCCCGCGCTCGCGGCCGTGCCGCCGCTGGAAGCCGCCGTGCCCGCGTTGGAAGCCGTCGCGCCGCCGCTGGAAGCCGCCGTGCCGGTGCTCAAGCGCGCCCGGCGGCTCGTCGTGCTCGGCGACTCCACCGCCGTCGGGCTCGGGGATCCCCTTCCCAAGCGCGGCGGCTGGCGCGGGGTCGGCCCGCTCGTCGCGGAGGCGCTCGGGGTCGAGGCGGACGGCTACCTCAACCCCGCCTTCACCGGCGCCCGGATGCGGTGCGTGCTCACCGAACAGGTGCCCGCCGCCGTCGCGCATCGGCCCGATGTCGCTCTGCTCGTCGCCGGCATGAACGACACCCTGCGCCCGGACTTCGACGCCGCCCGGATCGCCGCCGACCTCACCGAGGTCATCCGGCGGCTCCGGGAGGTGAAGACCACCGTCATCCCGGTGCGCTTCCACGACCACAGCAAGGTCTTCCGCCTCCCGCCGTCGCTCAAGCGCGCCCTCAGCGCGCGCGTCGGCGAGCTGAACGCCGCCATCGACGAGGTCGTCGCCCGCGAACGCGTGCCCTGCCTCGACCTCGACCGCCTCCCCGGCGCCTACGACCTGACCGTCTGGAGCGTCGACCGGCTGCACCCCTCCGAACTCGGCCACCGCCTGCTCGCGGACGGCTTCACCGGCCTGCTGGCCCAAGCCGGCTTCGACGTTCCCGAGCCGGTGAGCCTCACCTGCAGCGGCGGGGTCGAGCCGAGCGCCTCCGGGCACGTGGGATGGCTGGTGCTCAAGGGAATCCCGTGGCTCTGGCGCCGCGGCCGCGAGTTCCTGCCCTACGCCGCGGTCATCATGTGGAAGTCGTTCCAGGGCCGCTGAACACCCGCAACGCCTCCGCGTCCGACGCCGGGTTCCGGACGAAGTAGTCCGCCCACTCCTCGATGCCGGGATAACCCGACCGCGCGGCCAGGAACCGGCACGCCTCCTCGACGTCGTACGCCGTGCGCCGCAGCTGGACGCCGTCGCCGAGCAGGGCCCAGTGCGCACCCCTGGCGCCGTAGGGCATTCCGACGCTGCCCGGGTTGACCACCAGCCGCCGGTCCGCGAGCCGGACGAACGGCATGTGCGTGTGGCCGCACACGACCATCGGCGCCGAGACGCCCTTGAGGACTTCCGCCCACCGCTCCAGCGGGCTGTCGACGAGCACGATTTCCGTGTCGTCCCGCGGGGTCGCGTGGCAGAACAGCACGCCGTCGAGCGTCACCGTCAGCGGCAGGGCGTCGAGCACCGGCAGATCCGCGGGACGCAGCTGCCGCGCCGCCCACGGGAAGATCGGGTCCGGGACGAACTTCCCGGTGCCGCGCGCGGACGCCGCCAGCTCCCGGTCGGCGTTGCCCCGTACCCAGACCGCCCGCGAACCCAGCGCCCGCAGCCGCTCGAGGGTCTCGACCGGCATCGGGCCCGCGAGCAGGTCACCGAGCAGGACGATCCGATCCGCCGCCGCGACATCCGGCTCGGCGAGCACGGCCTCCAGTGCCGGGAGGACGCCGTGGATGTCCGAGAGCACCGCCACGTTCATCGGCCCACCTTCGGGCACGGCGGCGCCCCGGGCGAGGGATTTCGCCCAGGGCGCAACCGGTTCACGCCGTGGTGAGCGGCAGCTCCCGCACCCCCGTCATGTTCGGGTTGATCTGGAACTTCGGCGGCTCGTCCGGGATCGTGCGCAGCGCCGGGTAGCGGTCGAACAGGATGTTCAGCGCCACCCGCCCTTCGAGCCGCGCGAGCGGTGCTCCGATGCAGAAGTGGATCCCGCGGCCGAACGCGAGGTGCGGGTTGGGGTCGCGGAGCGGGTTGAACGTGTCCGGCTCGGCGAACACCCGGTCGTCCCGGTTGGCCGCCGCGACCCAGACCATCAGCATCTGGTCCGCCGGCACGGTCGTGCCGCCCAATTCGACCTCGCGCGTCGTCGCGCGGGCCACCGCCGCGAACGGCGACAGGTACCGCAGCGACTCCTCGATCACCGGCGGCACCAGCGCCCGGTCGGCGCGCACGCGCTCGTCCCACTCGCGGTGCGTGTCCAGGCACAGCACCGCGTTGCCGAGCAGCATCGTGGTGGTGATGTGCCCGGCCAGCAGCAGGACGTTGGCGAAGTTGACGACCTCGTTGCGGGTCAGCTTCTCCCCGTCGACTTCGGCTTCGACGAGCTTCGTCAGCAGGTCCTCGCGGGGCTGCTTGCGCCGTTCGTCGACGTGCTGCCCCAGGTACTCGACGAGGGCCTGCTGCCCTTCCAGGGACTTCTCGACCGCCTCCTGCCGCCCCTTGGACTGCTCCTTCAGCGAGAACTGCTCCGAGGAGTCGAACAGCTTGTCCACCCAGCCCTTGAACAGGTGCCGGTCGCTCGCGGGGACCCCCAGCAGCTCCGCGATGACGATCACCGGCAACGGGTAGGCGAGGTCTTCGACCAGCTCGAGCCGGCCGTCGCCGCCCGCCGCGTCGAGCATCTCGTGCGTCACCGCCGCGATGCGCGGCTCCAGGTCCGCGACGACCTTCGGCGTGAACGCCCGGCTGACGAGCTTGCGCATCTTGTTGTGCAGCGGCGGGTCCAGCTGCAGCAGGTTGCCCGCCTGCATCTCCTCGAGGTCGATGTCGGGCATCATGTCCTTCGGCACCAGCCGGGTGGTGTCCGAGGAGTACGTCGCCGGGTCGCGCAGGACCTCTTCGGCCTCCGGGTGCCCGTAGACGTTCCAGAACCCGAGCTCGGCCGCGTGGTGCACGCGCTCCCCGGGCTGCTTCCCCCGCAGCCAGAACTGGGATTCGTGGAGTCCCCAGGTGTCCGCTTGTGTGGTGGTCATGTCCGCCCCTTCTTTCCCCTTGGTGGCCCCGGGTCAGCCGGGTGCCCTGGCGGGATCGTGTGCGTAGATCCCTTGCCGGTAGCCCGAGACGAGCGCCTCGAGCGCCGAGCTCAGTTCCGCGGCCACGTCCGCGACCGCCGCGGGATCGGGCTCCCCGGCCGGTTCGAACGCGGTGCGGATCAGGTGGGCGAGCACCTCCGCCTTGCCCTCGAGCGGGATGCCGTCGAACTCGTCGGAAAGCGTGTCGCCCAGGTAGAAGCCGAGCGTCGCGGCGTTGAGCGCGTACGTGAGGTTCGGGACGTCCGAGCGGATCAGTCCGCGCCGGAGCATCGCCTCCTCGAACCGCGCGCGCAGCTCGTCCTGCTGCTTGCGCAGGGCGAGGTCGCCGAGCGAGCCGAACATGTCGGCGTTGCCGCGCAGCATCGCCATCACCAGCGGCCGCCGGTGGGTGACGAGGAACGACGCCGAGATCATCTTGTGCGGCAGGATCATCGCCGGGTCGGCCTCGATCCGGCCCAGGATCTCGTCGGTCAGGTCGGCCGACTCACGCATCATCAGCGCCTGGAACAGCAGCTCCTTGTTGCGCCAGTGCAGGTAGACGGTGCCCTTGCCGATGCCGACCGCGCGCGCGATGTCGTCGACCGCCACCTTCCGGTAGCCCATGCGCAGCAGCAGCTCGCCGGCCGCGTCCAGGATGCGGTCCGCGCGTTCGCGGTTGGGATGACTCATGCGTTCTCCACCTGCGGTTCCGTTGAGCGTTTGACTTGTTGACCAGATTCGCACTTTCGGTCAACCAGTCATCACGACGGTAGCGCTGCCGCGTGGACCGGGGCAAGGGTTCTGTCGGTGGCTTCGGTTAACGTCATCCGTGTGGCACAGGACGAGCTCTTCACCGTGAACACCGACATCGCGCCGTCACCGGAGCGGACGACGTCGAACGCGGACGAGCGGCAGGCGGACCCGGCGAGCTCCCCGCTGGCCGTGCGGATGCGGCCGCGCGCGCTCGACGAGGTCGTCGGCCAGCAGCACCTGCTGCGCGAAGGCGCTCCGCTGCGGCGGCTGGTCGAGGGCGCCGCGCCGGCGTCGGTGCTGCTCTACGGCCCGCCCGGCACGGGCAAGACGACCCTGGCCAACCTGGTCTCGATCGCGACCGGGCGCCGGTTCGTCGCGATGTCGGCGCTTTCGGCGGGCGTCAAGGAGGTCCGCGGCGTCATCGAGGAGGCGCGCCGGCGCCGGCAGTACAACGCCGAGAACACCGTGCTGTTCATCGACGAGGTCCACCGGTTCTCCAAGACCCAGCAGGACGCGCTGCTCGGCGCGGTCGAGGACCGCACGGTGCTGCTGGTCGCGGCGACCACCGAGAACCCGTCGTTCTCCGTCGTCTCGCCGCTGCTGTCGCGGTCGCTGGTGCTGCAGCTGCGCCCGCTGACCGACGAGGACATCACGCAGCTGCTCGAACGCGCGTTGGCCGACGAACGCGGTCTCGGCGGCGAGCTGACGCTGACCGACGACGCCCGCGCCCACCTCGTCCGGCTCGCCGGGGGTGACGCGCGCCGCGCGCTGACCGCGTTGGAGGCGGCGGCGGACGCGGCGTCGGCGACCGAGGCGAAGACCATCGACCTGCCGATCGTCGAGTCCACTGTGGACAAGGCGGCGGTGCGCTACGACCGCGACGGCGACCAGCACTACGACGTCATCAGCGCGTTCATCAAGTCGATCCGCGGGTCCGATGTGGACGCAGCGTTGCATTACCTGGCCCGGATGATCGAAGCGGGGGAGGACCCGCGGTTCCTCGCCCGGCGGCTGGTCGTGCACGCCAGCGAGGACATCGGGATGGCCGACCCGACAGCGCTGCAGTCGGCCGTCGCGGCGGCGCACGCGGTGCAGTTCATCGGCATGCCGGAGGGACGGCTCGCGCTGGCGCAGGCGACCGTGCACCTCGCGACGGCCCCGAAGTCGAACGCGGTGATCGCGGGCATCGACGCCGCGCTGGCCGACGTCCGCGGCGGGCTCGCCGGCACCGTCCCGCCGCACCTGCGCGACGGGCACTACGCGGGCGCGAAGAAGCTCGGCAACGCGCAGGGCTACCGCTACCCGCACGGCGTCCCGGAGGGCGTGCTGGCCCAGCAGTACCCGCCGGACGAGCTGGTCGGCAAGGACTACTACGAGCCGACCCAGCGCGGCGCCGAGCGCACGCTCGCCGAGCGCGTCCCGAAGCTGCGCCGGACGATCCGCGGGGAGAAGTGAGCCCGGCGGACGAATCGCCGGGAACCTGATCACCAGCGTGGCCCGCGGAAGCCAAGATCATCGGGTTTCGTAAGCTTCGCGCCTTGAGGCGGCCACGAACCGGGGTCGCCGCGACCGCAGGAGGCGCTCCCGTGCCCGCGACACTGCAGTGCATCGTCCTGGACTGTCCGGAACCGGTGGTGCTCGCCCGCTTCTACCAGGCGCTGCTCGGCGGCGAGGTGGACCGGCCGGACCCGCGGTGGCGCGTCGACGAGGACTGGTCGACCCTGCACGCCGGCGGGATCGTCCTGGGGTTCCAGCGCTCGTTCGACTACCGGCCGCCGCGCTGGCCCGACCCCGCCTTCCCGCAGCAGTTCCACCTCGACTTCGAGGTCGACGACTTCCGGGAATCCCACCACCAGGTGCTGGTGAACGGCGGCCGGCTGCTGGACCCCGACCTCGGCGGCCGCGGCTGGCGCGTCTACGCCGACCCGGCCGGCCACCCCTTCTGCCTCCTCGGCGACTACTGACGCGAACTGCGGGACGGGCGCGCGTTCGGCACGATGGGGACATGAGCGTCGCTTTTCTCGGAACCGGAATCATGGGCGCGCCGATGGCGGCCAACATCGCGAAGGCGGGCTTGGAGGTCCGGGTCTGGAACCGGACCCGGGCGAAGGCCGAGCCCCTCGCCGACGTCGCCACCGTCGCCGACTCGGCGGCCGCCGCGGCCGAGGGCGCGGACATCCTGGTGACGATGCTCGCGGACGGACCCGCGGTCGCTTCGGCGTTCGAAGCCGCTTCGCCCGCTTCGGGCACGTTGTGGCTGCAGATGAGCACGGTCGGCCTCGACTGGACCGACCGCCTCGCCGCGGCGGCCGAAAAGGCGGGCGTCGTGTTCGTCGACGCGCCCGTGCTCGGCACGCGGACGCCCGCGGAGCAGGCGCAGCTGCAGGTGCTGGCGTCCGGGCCGGACGAGGCCCGCCCCGCGGCCACGCCGGTGTTCGACGCGGTCGCCGTCAAGACGCGGTGGCTCGGCCCGGCCGGGCAGGGGAGCCGGCTGAAGCTGGTGGTGAACGCGTGGGTGCTCGCGCTGACCAACGCGACGGCCGAGAGCCTCGGCCTGGCCCGCGGGCTGGGCCTGGACCCGTCGCTGTTCCTGGAGACGATCGAGGGCGGCGGCCTCGACGTCGGCTACGCCCACGTGAAGGGTGCCGCGATGCTGGCGGGCGAGTACCCACCGGCGTTCCCGGCGAGCTTGGCGGCGAAGGACGCGCGTCTGGTGGTCGAGGCGGCGGGCGCCGAGGTCGACGTGGCGGGGGCCCGCGCGGCGCTGGCCCACCTGGAGACGGCGGTGGAGGCGGGCCACGGCGAAGAGGACATGGCCGCGCTCTACACCGCGGTGATCAAGGAAAGCTGACCCCGGTTCCCGCCGCTAAGCCGGGAGGAGCGTGGCCAGGCGGTCGACTCCGAGGCCGCTCGTCATCAACCGCTCCTTCGCGTTCCCCAGCAGCCGGCGCGTCCACGGCGTGAAGCCGCCGTCGCCGACCTCGAGGAGTTCGTCGCCGAAGGACGCGTACACCTTGAAGCAAAGCCCCTCGTAGTACCCGCCGCGGCCGCCTTCGCGGTCCGGGAACGGGTGGACCGGTACCTCCGCCGCGGTGAGCAGGCCCTCGAACCGCGGGTCCAGCACCGTCACGCCGAGCGAGACCGCCGTGGCCCCCAGCGCACGGCACCCGGCCACCATCAGCCGCGCGTGCTCGGCCAGCGCCGCCCGCTCGAACTCCCGGTCGCCCGTGTCGCGCCCGGCCGTCACCGCGCCGAACAGCGAGAAGTGCGCGAACAACCCGGCCGGGACCGGCTGGGCGCGCACCACGCGCTGCACCGTCGCCAGCCGGACGACACCCCCGGCGGCGCGCCGCACCGCCGCCTCCAGGGCCAGCCCCGTCGTCGGGTCCGCGGCGACCTCCGTGCCGCGGCCGGTCGGCACCACCCGGTGCTGGGCCAGCCCGGTCACCGCCGAATGCGTGCCCAGCGGGACCAGCGGCGCGAGCGTCACCAGGTCGAAACCGGACGCCGCGCCCAGGACCGCGTCCTCGACCCGCCGCAGCAGCGCGAACGGCAGGGGACTCGGGCCGGTGAACCGGTCGGCCCGGTGCCGGCGCAGCACGTCCGGCCCGGCCAGCCGGGACGCCCGCCGCCGCGCGACCTCCAGCTGGACCGTCGTCAGGTCGGCGCCGGGCAACGCGGCCAGCACGTCGGCCGCGGCCCCGCCCGGGCCGGAGAGGATCCGGCGGCCCGGTCCGTCGTCGTGTGCCATCGCCCAGGTCTACCGCGCCGCCGCCGCGGGGAGCGAGGCGTTTTCCGGCCCGCGCGGGGTGACACGGTCGGGAACCGGGCCAGGCGGTAACCTCATCCGCACCCAAGACCCGTGAACCGAGGAGGGCCCGTGTCGGCAGGGCAGATCGCCGCGTTGATCGCCGCAGGAGCATTCGTGGTGCTGGTCGTCCTGCTGGCGATCCCGCTGATCAAGCTCGGCAAGACGCTGGACGCGGCCACCGAGGCGATCGAGCGCACCAACAGCAACACCGATCCGCTGCTGATCGGCGCGAACCAGACGATCACGCACGTCAACACCCAGCTCGAGCGGGTGGACGGGATCACGTCGAACGCGCAGGCCGTCACCGGGAACGTCTCCGCGCTGACGTCGGTGTTCACCGCGACCCTGGGCGGCCCGCTCGTCAAGACCGCGGCGCTGTCCTACGGGCTCAGCAAGGCGATCCGGGCGCGCAAGAAGAAGAACGCGCTGAAGGCCGCGAAGAAGGCGGCGAAGTGAAGCGGCTGTTCTGGCTCGGCGTCGGCGTGGTCGCCGGGGTCGCGCTGTCCCGCAAGGCCGCCGAAACCGCTCGTCAGGCCACTCCGGCCGGGTTAGCATCGAACCTGGGCGAGGCCGTGCGCGAGCTGGCCGGCGCCGTGGGTTCGTTCGGCGCGGAGGTCCGCGCGGGCATGAGCGAGCGGGAGCAGGAGTTGCACGACATGGTCGAGGAGCGCACGGGCGTCACCGCGCCCCGCGCCGAAGGACGGCACGCCGCTGCCGCCCGGCGCCCGGTCCGGCGAGCTCGCCGGGCGGAGGGCTGATCCGGGCCCGCCCGGAACCCTTCCGCCGTCGACGTCGCCCCGCTCTTCGCCACCCCCCGTCACCGATCCGACCAAAAGCAGGCCGTCCCTCGAGCGGAAGCAGCCGTTGCCGCGAAAGCCATCGGCCGTGACTGTGGTTGGATCGGTGACGAACAGCACAGCAAGGACAGACTCCGTGGACACACACGAAATCACCGATCGCTTCCTGCGCCATTTCGAAAGCAAGGGCCACACGCGCGTGCCCAGCGCGCCGCTGATCCTCGACGACCCCAACCTGCTGTTCGTCAACGCCGGCATGGTGCAGTTCAAGCCGTACTTCCTCGGTGAGGCGCCGCCGCCGTACCCGCGCGCGACCTCCGTGCAGAAGTGCGTGCGCACGCCGGACATCGACGAGGTCGGCAAGACCACCCGGCACAACACGTTCTTCCAGATGGCCGGCAACTTCTCCTTCGGCGACTACTTCAAGGAAGGCGCCATCGAGTACGCCTGGGAGCTGATCACCAAGCCCCAGGGCGAAGGCGGCTTCGGCCTCGACCCGAACCGCATCTGGGCGACCGTCTACAACGACGACGCCGAGGCGGCCGGCCTGTGGCGCAAGCTCACCGGGCTGCCCGGCGAGCGCATCCAGGAGCGCGACGGCAAGGACAACTACTGGGACATGGGCGTGCCCGGTCCCGGCGGCCCTTGCTCGGAGATCTACTACGACCGCGGCCCGGCGTACGGCCGCGAGGGCGGCCCGGTCGCCGACGAGGACCGCTATATCGAGATCTGGAACCTCGTCTTCATGCAGGACGTCCGCGGCGACCTGAGCCCCAAGCTCGGGCACAAGCCGATCGGCGTGCTGCCGAAGAAGAACATCGACACCGGCATGGGCGTCGAGCGGGTCGCGACGATCCTGCAGGGCGTCGAGAACGTCTACGAGACCGACCTCGTGCGCCCGGTCATCGGCCGCGCCGAGGAGTTCTCCGGCCGCCGCTACGGCTCGAACCACGCCGACGACGTCCGCTTCCGCGTCATCGCCGACCACGCCCGCACCGGCGTCATGCTGATCGGCGACGGCGTCACCCCGGGCAACGACGGCCGCGGCTACGTGCTGCGCCGGCTGCTGCGCCGCATCGTCCGCTCGACGCGCCTGCTGGGCGTGCAGGAGCCGGTGCTGCAGGAGTTCGCGAAGGTCGTGCGCGACACCATGGGTCCGACCTACCCGGAGCTGGTCAGCGGGTTCGACCGCATCAACGAGGTCGTCCGGATCGAGGAGGAGGCGTTCCTCTCGACCCTGACGAGCGGCTCGCGCATCTTCGACCTGGCGGCCGAGGAGACCAAGCGCGGCGGTGGCGACGTGCTCGCCGGCGACAAGGCCTTCCAGCTGCACGACACCTACGGCTTCCCGATCGACCTGACCCTCGAGATGGCGGCCGAGCAGGGCCTGACCGTCGACGAGGACGGCTTCCGCACGCTCATGAACGAGCAGCGCACCCGCGCGAAGGCGGACGCGGCGGCCCGCAAGACCGGCCACGGCGACCTCTCGGAGTACCGGAAGGTCCTGGAGCAGCACGGCGAGACCGAGTTCCTCGGCTACACCGACCTGCAGGCCGAGGCGAAGGTCGTCGCGCTGCTCGAAGACGGGCAGCCGGTCCGCAGCGTCTCGGCGGGCAGGAAGGCGGAGCTGGTCCTCGACCGCACGCCGTTCTACGCCGAGAGCGGTGGCCAGGTCGCCGACACCGGCGTGCTGCTCGGCGACGGCGTCGAGCTGAAGGTCCTGGACGTCCAGAAGATCGTGCCCGGCCTGTTCGTGCACCGCGTCGAGGTCGTCGACGGCGAAATCGGCCTGGACTCCAAGGTCACCGGCTCGGTCGACGCGCACCGCCGGCTGTCCATCGAGCGCTCGCACTCCGCGACGCACCTGGTGCACGCGGCCGTCCGCGGCGCGTACGGCAAGCGCGCGGCGCAGGCGGGTTCGCTGAACTCACCGGGCCGCATGCGGTTCGACTTCACCACGCCGGGCTCGGTGTCGGCGGACGTGCTGACCGAGGTCGAGCAGGAGGTCAACGACTACCTGCAGACCAACGTCGAGGTGCAGAGCTTCACCACGACCAAGGACAAGGCCCTCGAGCTGGGCGCGGTCGCGCTGTTCGGCGAGAAGTACGGCAACGACGTCCGCGTGGTCGACATGGGCGAGTACTCCCGCGAGCTCTGCGGTGGCACGCACGTCGACCGGATCGGCCAGCTCGGCCTGGTCAAGCTCGTCTCCGACGCCTCCATCGGCTCGGGCGTGCACCGCGTCGAGGCACTGGTCGGCTCGGACGCGCTGAAGTACGTCCGCAAGGAGCAGCTGCTGGTCTCGCAGCTGGCGAACACCTTCAAGGTGCCGTCGGACGAGCTGCCGGGCCGCATCGAGGACGTCCTGACCCGGCTGAAGAACGCCGAGAAGGAAATCACACAGCTCAAGACCCAGCAGGTGCTGGGCTCGGCGGGCTCGCTGCTCGACAAGGCGCAGGAGATCGGCGGCGTCACCGTGGTGGCGGAGGTCGTCCCCGACGTCGACGGCAACGGCCTGCGCGCGCTCGCCTCCGACATCCGCGGCCGGCTCGGCACACGGCCCGGCGTCGTGGCGCTGTTCTCCCCGGCCGGCGAGAAGCTGAGCTTCGTCGTCGCGACGACGAAGGCGGCGCAGGACAAGGGCATCGCGGCGGGTAAGCTCGTCCCGTCGTTCGCCGAGAAGATCGGCGGCCGCGGCGGCGGCAAGCCCGACATGGCCCAGGGTGGCGGCACCAACCCGGCCGGCGCGGCCGAGGCGGTCACCGCCCTCCGTTCGGCGATTGCCGGCATTGGTTAACCGCGGGAACCGCGGCCCGGATCGGCCAGGCAAGGACGATCCGGGCCGCGGCCGTCGGCTCGGGGTGGATGTCGGATCCGTCCGGGTCGGGGTGGCGCTGAGCGATCCGGCCCCCGTGCTCGCTTCGCCATTGGTTACCCTCTCCCGCGATGCGACCGACGACAGTGATCTGGACCAGCTGGCCGCCCTCGTCACCGAGCACGAGGTGGTCGAGGTGATCGTGGGCCTGCCGCGAACGCTCGCCAACCGGCAGGGTCCGGCGGCCGAGCTGGCGATCGCGTATTCTGAACGCCTGGCCGGGCGCGTCGCGCCCGTGCCGGTCCGGCTGGGCGACGAGCGGCTGACCACGGTCACCGCATCCCGCATCCTCTCCCAGCGCGGGGTCAAAGGCCGCAAGCAGCGTGCGGTGGTCGACCAGGCCGCCGCCGTCGAGATCCTGCAGGCCTGGATCGACGCCGCAGCTGCGCACCGCGCCCGGGAGGGAGACCGATGAACGAGCAGCCACCTGAGCCCCCACGCGGGCGCAGGCGACTCCGCGAGCCGGGACCGGCCACCCCGCCGCCGTCCCGGCCCGCACCACGCCGTGCGGACCCGCACGACCCCCACGCGAGTGGCTATCAAGAGCTTCCGCAGCCGTCGCGGCACGGTGGCTCTCACAGTGGCTCTCACGAGCTGCCCCAGCCGTCGCGCCGGGCACGGCCCGAGCCGGGGTACGACCCGCGCCGCGACGCGCCGCCGTCCGGCCGCCGCCGACGGCTCGAGCCGCCGGCCACGCTGCCCCCCGCCGACGACGAGTTCGACCCGCGGGACGCCGAGCGCTCCGCACCGGTCCGGGCCCGCCACGGCCTCGACGACGGTGCCGCCGACGGGACGCCCCCGCGCCGCCGCCGCGCGGCCCCGGATCCCGGTGAGCCCGCCGAACCCCGGCGCCGGCGTCCGGCCCCGGCGCCCGACGAAGCGGCCCCGCGCCGCCGCCGTCCCGCGCCGGTCCCGGCCGAGCCGGCGGACGCGCGCCGTCGCCGTCCGACTCCCGAAGAGCTGGCCGAAGCCGACGCCGCGCGCCGCCACCAGGCGATGCTCGACCTGGAAGAGGCCGCCGAAGCACAGGCGAGCCGCCTCCGCGGCGCGCCGGAGGACGAAGGCCCTGGTCCGCGCCGCTCGCGGGGCGCGTCGGACGAGGTGGCCGACCTCGCCCGGTTCCGGGCCGCGTCCGCCCCCGACGAGCCCGTGGAGCCGGCGCCGGGCCGGCGGCGTCGCGCCGCTCCCGACCCGGGCGAAGCCGCCGATCCGCGCCGTCGCCGCGCGGCACCCGATCCCGACGAGGCCGTCGAGGCGCGCCGGCGCCGGGCAGCGTTGGATCCCGACGCCGCGTCCGACCCCCGTCTCGGGGCACCGGAACCCCCGCGGCGGTCCGTCCAGCCGGGTGACCGCTCTGTCGGCGTGCCCGAACCCGGTGCGGAGCCGCCTCGGCGCCGTCGTCCGCCGCCCCCGCCCGTGCGCGAGGAGCCGGTGACCGACATCATCCCGGCGCAGGCCCCGGCCGAGCCGGCGCACGAGGAGCCCGAGGAGTTCTTCGCCGAGGACGACGAGTACGCGCAGTACGAGGACTACGACGAGTACGACGGCGACTACGAGGACTACGACGACGCCGAGTACGAGGACGGCTACGAGGAAGAGCCGGAGAAGCCGCGCAAGAAGAAGAAGGGCAAGCGCGCCCTCGGCTGGGTCGCCGCGCTCGTGGTGATCGTGCTGCTCGCGGGCGGTGCCTACTACGGCTTCAACAAGATCTTCGGCTACGACGACTTCGAGGGCTCCGGCGACGGCGACGTGCTGTTCCAGGTCGACGACGGCGACTCGACGTCGGCGATCGGCGCGAAGCTCGCCACGGCGGGCGTCGTCGCCAGCGGCAAGGCGTTCGTCAAGGCCGGCGAGGACAACCCGAAGCTGTCGCGGATCCAGCACGGCTTCTACGTGATGAAGTCGCACATGTCCGGGGCCAGCGCGGTCGACCGGATCCTCACGCCGGCGTCGCGGGTCGGCCAGCTGGAGATCCGGCCGTACACGCAGTTCGACGACATCACCCAGCCCGACGGCAAGGTCACGCCCGGCGTGTACAGCCTGATGGCGAAGGCGTCGTGCGCGCAGCTCGACGGCAAGAGCACCTGCGTGAGCACCGACGACCTGCGCAAGGTCGTCGACGGTGCCGACCTCAAGAAGCTGGGTGTGCCGGACTGGGCGGTCGAGCCCGCGAACAAGGCCGACCGCAAGGACCGCAGGCTCGAGGGCCTGATCGCGCCGGGCCTCTACGACGTCCGGCCCGGGGCGACCGCGCAGGAGATCATCGGGCAGCTGGTGAGCAGCTCGACCGCGGCGATCCAGAACGCCGGCCTGAGCCCGCAGTCGACCGGCCCGGAGATGACGCCGTACCAGACGCTGATCATCGCCTCGATCATCGAACGCGAGGCCGTGAAGGCCGACTTCGGCAAGCTCTCGCGGGTGATCTACAACCGGCTGGCGAGCAACATGCGCCTGCAGATGGACTCCACGGTCAACTACGTCCTGGACCGCCCGACCCTGGCGACCAACGACGGCGACCGGGAGAAGGCCGGCGCGTACAACACCTACAAGATCTCGGGGTTGACCCCGACGCCGATCTCGGTGCCGAGTCCCGAGGCTATCCAGGCGGCGGTGCACCCGGCGGCGGGTGACTGGTTGTTCTTCGTCAAGTGCGAGAAGAACGGCCTGTCGTGCTTCGCGGTGTCGTTCGACGACCACAAGAAGAACGTCGAGAAGGCAAAGGCGAACGGTGCGTTCTGAGCCCCGGCGGGCCGCGGTGCTGGGCAAGCCGGTGGCGCACTCGCTGTCGCCGGTGCTGCACGGCGCCGCGTTCGCCGCGCTCGGCCTGACCGGCTGGACGTACGAGCGGATCGAGACGAGCGCCGAGGAGCTCCCCGGCCTGGTCGCGGGGCTCGGCCCGGAGTGGGCGGGGCTCTCGGTCACCATGCCGGGCAAGCGCGCGGCGCTGGACCACGCGGACGAGGTGACACCGCGCGCGGCCGCCGTCGGCGCGGCCAACACCCTGGTCCGCACCGCCGCGGGCTGGCTCGCGGACTGCACCGACGTCGAGGGCGTCACCGGGGCGCTGCGGGCGGCGGGCGGCTACGAGCCGTCGCCCGGGGACACCGGCGTGGTGCTCGGCGCGGGCGGCACCGCGGCCGCGGCGGTCGTCGGGCTCGCGGAGCTGGGCGTGCGGCAGGTGCGCTTGGTCGTGCGGGATCCGGCACGAGCCGGCGAAACCCTCGACGCGGCGAAGCGTGCTTCGCTCGACGTCGACGTGCTTCGCTGGTCCGAGACGGACTTCGCGGCCCTGGGCTCCGCGGCGGTGCTGGTGACCACCGTGCCGCCGGACGCCGTCGCCGCGCACGTCGCCGAGCTCGCGGCCATCGCGCACGTCCTCGACGTCATCTACCACCCGTGGCCGACGCCGCTCGCCGAAGCCGTCGCGGCCCGTGGCGGCCGCCTCGCGACCGGGCTGGACATGCTGCTGCACCAGGCGTTCGGGCAGGCCGAGCACTTCACCGGCCGGCCGGCCCCGCGGGCGGCGATGCGCGACGCCCTGCGCGAAGCCACCGGGAACCTCCTGCCGCTGCCGATCTCGTAAATCCGCTTGCGCGTGTTGATAATCTGGCCGACTGCCTTGAAGAAGGGGGTCTACCGGAATGACCAGCCAAGAAGCGCTGAGCGAGGACGAGATCGAGTCGGGGTGGGTCGGCGGCGAGGCGCCGAAGCTCAACACCACGGTCACCCTCGTCGACTACGACCCGGAGTGGCCGGCGCAGTTCGAGCGTGAGGCCGAGCGGATCCGGGGTGCGCTGGGGGAGCGGGTGCTCGTCCTCGAGCACGTCGGGTCGACGTCGGTGCCGGGCCTGTGCGCCAAGCCCTGCGTCGACATCCTGCTCGAAGTGCCGGACTCCGACGACGAAGACGCGTACCTCCCGGCCCTGGAAGCCGCGGGCTACCAGCTCGTGATCCGAGAGCCGGACTGGGAGAAGCACCGCTGCTTCAAGGGCCCGGACACGAACATCAACCTGCACGTCTACTCGCCGGGCAACGGCCAGACGCCGCGCTACCGGCTCTTCCGCGACCGGCTGCGGTCGCACCCGGAGGAGCTGGCGCTTTACGCGACGACGAAGCGCGAGCTGGGTGCGAAGGAGTGGAAGTACATCCAGCAGTACGCCGACGCCAAGACGGCGGTGGTCGAGGAGATCCTCGCCCGCGCGCGGGCCGAGCAGTACGACGGCTACAGCGAGGCCTACGCGTCGCACGCGGAGAAGTCCGTCACCAACGCCCTCTACGACCGGCCCGCGATCGTGGACCTGGCCGGCGACGTCGAGGGCCTGAGCGTCCTCGACGTCGGCTGCGCGGCCGGGCACCTCAGCGCGTTGCTGGCCGGCCGTGGCGCCGACGTCCTCGGCGTCGACGCCAGCGCGGGCATGGTCGAGGTCGCCCGGCGGAAGTTCGGAGACGTCGCCCGGTTCGAGGTCGTGGACGTCACCGGGCCGCTGCCGCTGCCGGACGCCTCGATCGACGTCGTCACGGCGTCGGTCGTGCTGCACTACCTGAAGGACTGGACCGCCACCCTGGCCGAGTTCCGGCGGGTCCTGAAGCCGGGCGGCCGGCTGGTGTTCTCGGTGCACCACCCGGGCGAGGACTGGCGCTGGTTCGAGAAGGACGACTACTTCCAGCTCGAACTGCTCGAAGACGACTTCGGCCTCGACGGGAAACCGCACCCGGTCCGCTTCTACCGGCGGCCGCTGAGCTGGACGTTCCAGGCGGTGCGCGACGCCGGGTTCGCCGTCGACCGGCTGGTGGAACCGATGCCGGTGCCCGAGGCGGCCGACGTCGATCCGAAGTGGACGGTGAAGCTGCGGACCGAGCCGCGGTTCCTCTACTTCCGGGCGGTCAGTCCTTCTTAGCGAGGTCCTGGATGAGGTCGACGATCTCCCGGCTGACCGGGCGGAACATCCGCAGCCGGGAGAGCGCGGCCAGCCGCGCGAGCAGCGGCACGCTGCGCTCCACCAGCATCCGGCTGCGCTTCTGCCCGCGGGAGCGGTCGTGGACCCAGAACAGCACCACGCCCATCTGGTACAGCCAGAGCAGCTCCGGCAGCTGCTCGCGCAGCTCCGGGTCGAGCTTGACGTCGGAGCCGTCGACGACCTCGCGCATGAGGCCGATCGACGCCTCGCGGGCGGCCGAGGAGTCGTCGCTGAACGGGCTCAGCGGCGACTCCGGGTCGGCTGCGTTGACGAAGAACTGCGTGCCGAAGCGGTGGTAGGGCTCGGCGATGTCCAGCCAGCACAGCAGCACGGTCTTCAGGCGGGCGGCGAACGCGGTCTCGCCGCCGATCCGGGCGCGCGCCTCGCCGAGGTGCCGCCGCGCGATCTCGTCGTAGAAGCCCTGGATCAGCTGTTCCTTCGACGAGAAGTAGTAGTAGGCGTTGCCGACGGAGACACCCGCTCCGGCGGCGATCGCGCGCATCGTCGTGCGGTCGTAGCCGTTCTCGGTGAACAGCCGCATCGCGGTCGTGACGATCAGGGACCGCGTTTCCTCGCTCTTGGCCACGTGCGGCACGTTAGCGCCGGGCACGTCAGGGCGCGGGGAAGGGCGGGACCTGCGGCATGCCGTAGGGCATGGTCGCCGGGCGCGGTGCCTGCTTCGGCGCCAGGTGGTGGCGGCGGATGCCGTTGAAGATCAGCACGTTCGTCAGGTGCATCGCGCCGAGGATCAGCGCGACGACGCCGACCTTCACCGAGAGCAGCTCGAACACCTCGCGGGCGGTCGGCACCTCGGCGTGGCTGGTCAGGAAGAGCGTCACGAAGCCGAGGCTGACCAAGTAGAAGCCGACGACCAGCAGCTGGTTGACGGCGTTGGCCAGGCCGGGGCTGTCGGCGAAGACCTCGGTGAGGAAGGTGCGGCCGTGGCGGCTCAGCGTCCGGGCCACGAGCACCGTCAGCGGGATGCTGATCAGCAGGTAGAGGGCGTACGCGACGACTATCGGGTCCATGGGTCCTCCTTGTTTTGAACGTGTTCAAGAAGGGACGGTAGCGCTGAATTTGAACGCGTTCAAGAGGGCTGCGTCACGCGGCGGTCCTCGTGCCCTACGGTGAGATCATGCGGATCGCGATTCTCGACGACTACCAGGACGTCGCTCTGACCTTCGGTGACTGGGACTCGCTGAAGGCCGACATCACCGTCTTCACCGAGCCCCTCACCGACGTCGTGGGGCAGCTCCAGGGCTTCGACGTGATCGTCGCGATGCGCGAACGCACCCGCTTCCCCGCCGAGGTGCTCGACCGGCTGCCGGACTTGAAGCTGCTCGTCAGCACCGGCCCGCGCAACGCCGCCATCGACGTGCCGGCCGCGAAACGCAACGGCGTCGTCGTGTCCAGGACCGGGTACCTCGGCGAACCCACCGCCGAGCACACCTGGGCGCTGATCCTGGCCGCGTCGCGGAACCTGCCGCAGGAGTTCCGGTCGATGCGCGAAGGCGGCTGGCAGACGACCGTCGGCACGATGCTGCACGGCAAGACCCTGGGCCTGCTCGGCCTCGGCCGCCTCGGCGCGGGCGCGGCGAAGATCGGGCAGGCCTTCGGCATGGAGACCATTGCCTGGAGCCAGAACCTGACGCCGGAGAAGGCCGCCCCGCACGGCGTGACCGCGGTGGCGAAGGACGAGCTGTTCGCCCGCTCGGACGTGCTCTCGATCCACCTCGTGCTCAGCGGCCGCACCCGCGGCCTGGTCGGCGCCGCCGAACTCGCCGCGATGAAGCCGAGCGCGTTGCTGGTGAACACCTCGCGCGGCCCGATCGTCGACGAGTCCGCGCTGGTGGACGCGTTGCGGCGCAAGGAGATCCGGGCGGCGGCGCTGGACGTCTACGACGTCGAGCCGTTCCCGGCCGACCATCCACTGAGGACGATGGACAACGCGGTCCTGACGCCGCACCTGGGGTTCGTCGCGCGGGAGACCTACGAGATCTTCTACGGCGACGCGGTCGAGGACATCGCGGCCTTCCAGGCGGGGGAGCCGATCCGGCTCATGGAGTGAAGCGTGCGGCCCGCCGGGGCCCGAGGTCCCCGCACCGGCCCGGCGGCGGGCCCGCACGAGAACCATGACACCACCGGCAGCGCACGCCGGGCAGGGTCCAAAGACCCTGCTGAACGCGTCCGTTCGGCTTGACGACGGGCCCGCGCTGGTCGTGAGTGAGAAACAGCGTTAGAACACTGTTTCTCACTCACGAGAACGGGACCGCGTCCGGCGCGCAGGTGGTGCCCTCCGCCGGTGCGGCCGGATCCGTCAGATAGCGAACGACGGCCGCCGAGGCGCACGCGCTCGGCGCGTCCAGCGAAGTGTGGCCGTATCCGTCGACGACCAGCACCCGGCCGTCGCCCAGCTCGGCCGCCGTCGCCCGGGCGTTGTGCAGCGGGGTCGCCGGGTCGAACCGGTTGTTCAGCACCAGGATCGGGTTCGCGCGCCGCCGGTTCCACGGGCCGGTGTACCGGTCGTCGTCGTGCGCGGGCCAGCCGACGCACTGGGCCATCGAGAACACCGCGCCCAGCCCGAAATACGGCTGACGCGCGCTCTCCCGCGTCGCCAGTGCCGCATAATCCGCCGCCGAGGACGGGTTGTCGCTGTCGACGCACTGGACGGCCAGGAACCCGGGGGAGTGCGTCGGCACGTACGGGTCGAGCACCGGCGCGGCCGGACCGGAACCCACCGGCATCGCGGCCAGGGTCTGCGCGAGCCGTTTCCACCGCCCCGACTGGTACAGCGCGCTGTCGACGGTCCTCATCAGCGAGCCGACGCCCGGGCCGCGCGACGCCTGCGCGAAGATCCCGGCGAACCTCGCCTTCGGGTCACCGGCGGAGAACGCGCACTTCGGCCCGGCCGCGGCGCACACCGCGAAGAACTGGTCCAGCTCCTGCTGCTGCGCCCCGGCGACGTCGGCGCGGACGTCGACCGGCTCCTTCTCCTGCCTCGGCTTCCCGGTGGCGTTCGCGACGAGGTCGAGCGTGCCGTCGAGGGTCATCGCGCGGACCTTGTCCGGGAACAGGTTCGCGTACGTGCCACCCAGGTAGGTGCCGTAGGAGTAGCCGTAGAAGTTCAGCGTGGGATCGCCGACGGCCTGGCGCAGCAGCTCCAGGTCGCGCGCCACGTTCGCCGTCGACAGGTGGCTCAGCAGCGCCCCCGACCCGGCCGCGCACGCCCGGCCCGGCGCCGCGCTCGCCGCGAAGAACGCGTCCGGCTGACGCAGCGGCGAGCCCGGCGCGGGGGCGTGGTCGGCGCCGGGACAGCTGATCGGCGCGGACCCGCCGATCCCGCGCGGGTCGAAGCTCACCAGGTCGAAGCGGGCGCGCAGCTCGTCGGGGTAGCGGTCGGCGAACCGCGTCAGCTCACCGACGCCGTCCGTGCCCGGGCCGCCGAAGTTGAAGAACAGCGAGCCGACCCGCCGGCCCGGGTCGCTCGCCGGCAGCCGGATCACCGAGAGCGTGAGCGCGGTGCCCTTCGGCTCGCGGTAGCTCAGCGGCACGGACGCGGCCGCGCACTGGAACTTCCCGTGGCACGGCGTCCAGCGCAGCGCCGGCACGGCGGCGCCGTTCGTGCCCAGCGCGGGCGGGGCTTCGGGGGCGGCCGCGGACGGCGGCGCGGGAGCGGGTGCGGCCTGGGGTGCGCTGCAGGCGGCGAGCAGGAGCAGCAGGGCGGCGAGCAGGGCCTTCACGCGCTCAATTCCGCCAGGACGGCGTCGGTGTAGCGCGGCCAGACCTCGGCGGCCCACGGGCCGAACGCGCGGTCGGTCAGCGCGACGCAGGCCGCGCCCGCGTCCGGGTCGACCCAGAGGAACGTGCCGGACTGGCCGAAGTGCCCGAAGGTGCGCGGCGAGCTGTTCGCGCCGGTCCAGTGCGGGCTCTTGTGGTCGCGGATCTCGAAGCCGAGGCCCCAGTCGTTGGGCTTCTGGTGCCCGAACCCGGGCAGCACGCCGGACAGGCCCGGGAAGACGACATTCGTCGCCTCGGCGACGGTCGCGGGGTCGAGCAGCTTGGGTGCCTGCAGCTCGGCAACGAAGGCCACGAGGTCGTCCACAGTGGACTCCGCACCGGAGGCGGGCGAACCCGTCAAGGCGGTCGAAGTCATGCCGAGCGGGGCGAACAGCGCCTCGGCCTGGTACTGCGCGAAGGGGATGCCGGAGTGCTCGGCCAGCGCGTCGGCCAGCTGCTCGAACCCGGCGTTGGAGTAGAGCCGCCGCGTGCCCGGCTCGGCCATGGCCTTGTGCGCGTCGAAGGCGAGGCCGGAGGTGTGGGCGAGCAGGTGCCGCACGGTCGAGCCCTCGGGACCGGCCGGCGTGTCGAGCTCGACGACGCCCTCTTCGACCGCGATGAGCGCGGCGTAGGCGGTCAGCGGCTTGCTGACCGAAGCCAGCCGGAACTTCCGCGCGGTGTCGCCGTGGCGGCCCACGACGGTCCCGTCCGCGGAGACCACGGCCGTCGCCGCGTTGTCCACCGGCCACTCGTCGATCAGGCGCACGCTCTCCATGCGTCCACCCTACGAAACGCCACGAAGGCCCCCGCACCGGTGTCGGGGACCGGTGCGAGGGCCTTCGTGGATCCAGCTCAGGCGTCGAGGTCGGTGGCGACCAGCTGGGCGACCGCTTCCACGGCCTCCTCTGCACCCTCGCCCTCGGCGCTGATGACGACCTCGTCGCCGTACCCGGCGGCGAGGGTCATCAGGTTGAGCACGCTGCCGGCGGCCACCGGGCTCCCGCCGGCCTTCGCGATCTGCACCGCGACGGGTTGCGCCGCGGCCGCCTTCGCCACCAGCGCGGCCGGCCTGGCGTGCAGGCCCACCTTGCTCGCCACGGCGACGCGTTTCTCCGGCATGTTCGTCCTCTCCCTAAGGGGTGTTACGTCGGTTACGGATGTTACGCGGCGGCCGTGCGGTCGAGGTCGGCCTCGATCGAGTCGTCCTCACGGCCCGGCGTGCGCAGGTTCCACTTGGTGATCGCGAAGCGGAAGACCACGTAGTAGATCACCGCGTAGACGAGCCCGATCGGGATCAGCAGCCACGGCTTCTGCGCGGCGGGGGCCCCGAAGTTGAGCAGGTAGTCGATCGCGCCGGCCGAGAAGTTGAAGCTCTGGTGGATGCCCAGCGCGTTGCAGATCGCCAGCGAGGTGCCGGTCATGATCGCGTGGAACAAGTACAGCGGCCACGCGACGAACATGAACGAGAACTCGATCGGCTCGGTGACACCGGTCAGGAACGAGGTCAGCGCACCGGCGATCATCACACCGCCGACGACCTTCTTCTGCGCCGGGCGGGCCGTCTGCCAGATGGCGAGGGCGGCGGCGGGCAGCGCGAACATGAAGATCGGGAAGAAGCCCGTGGTGAAGGCACCCGCCGACATCTTGCCCGCGACGAAGTTGTTGATGTCACCGCCGTCGAAGATGAACCAGACGGGGACGTTGAGCAGCTGGTGCAGACCGACCGGGATGAGCAGGCGGTTCAGCGCGCCGTAGATGCCGCCACCGACGATCGGGGAGGCCGTGACCGCGTCACCGGCGGCCTGGATGCCCTGGTCGACCCAGTGGAAGACCAGGCCGAAGATCACGCCGAGGAGCACCATGACGCCCGCGGTGATGATCGGGACGAACCGGCGGCCGCCGAAGAACGCCAGGTAGGCGGGCAGCTTGATGCGGTGGTACTTCTGCCACAGCAACGCGGCCACGATGCCGACCACGACACCGGCGAGCACCGAGTAGGGCCACTTGATCGGCGCGAGCTCGGTGGCGCCGGCCTTGTAACCGGGCAGGTCGCTCAGCGGGGCGAACACCTGGATGACGGCGCTGAAGACGAAGAAGCCGACGACCGCCGCGACGGCGGTCGAGCCGTCGCCCTTCTTGGCGAAGCCGACCGCGATGCCGACCGCGAACAGCAGCGGCAGCCAGTTGAACAGCGTGCCGCCCGCGGCGCCCAGCACCGAGGCGACCTTGTTCCAGCCGAGGCCGTCCTTGCCGAGCATGTCGTCCTGTCCGAACCGCAACAGGATGCCCGCCGCCGGGAGCACGGCGATGGGGAGCATGAGGCTACGGCCGAAGCGCTGAAGACCGGCGAGACCGCTGCCGCTCTTCTTCGCCCCCTCCGCGGTGGTGGAGCTCATCTGGATCCTCCATAGTGGGGTGGTTGACCGGGTTCCGGGGTGTTCCGGTCCAACTGCATGGTCACCTGGTAATGATCTCCCCGGTACCAGGACGTGATGTCTTCGATCGGGTCGCCGTTGGCGCTGGAGACCCGGCGGAACACGAGCAGGGGACTGCCGGCACGCATGCCGAGCAGCCGGGCCGTCTCGCGGTCCGCGCCTTCGGCCCAGACCGTCTGCCACGCCTGGTCGGGACGCACGTCGTACGTCTCGGCCAGCTGCGCGTAGATGGACTGGGTCAGGTCGAGCTCGAGCAGGCCGGGAGCCCGGCCCGCGTGGTACCAGCCGCGTTCGACGGCCAGGGGCACGCCGTCGGCGTGGCGCAACCGCACGAGGTGGTGTGCGGGGGCGCCCTCGGACAGCCCGAGGGCGTGCGCCGAGGCGGTCGGCGGGACCTCGGTGGCCGCCGAGACCACCTCGGTCGTCGGGGTCAGCCCCCGCCGCCGCATGTCGTCGGTGAACGACATGAGGTAGAGCTGCAGCTCCATCCGCCGGGCCGCGGTGAACGTGCCCTTGCCGCGGACCCGGGCGAGCAGACCTTCCTCGACCAGCTTGCCGATCGCCGATCTGACCGTGAGCCGCGACACGCCGTAGCGCTGGGCCAACTCACGTTCCGACGGGATCGGCGCACCCGGGGGGAGCTCGCGCTCCACCGTGCGGCGGAGGATTTCCCGCAGCTGGGCGTGCTTGGGCGTGGGCCCGTTGACGACCCGGTCGGGTGGCGGGACGTGCGCTGCCGCGCTCATCGGCGTCACCCTCCTCGTTCTCGCGTCACCGGGGACCGGTGCTCGCGTCCGGCCCGGAACATTGGTACGTTCCGGTCTAGACCAATGATCTGATGGGGCAGGATGCTCCGCCGTGCGGACGGGTGTCAACCACCGTTATCCGTTCGTGGCCCGCGGCGGGGTGCATGCCGACGAACGGCGTAGTACAGGTGGACACGCGGTGCGCGTCAGGTTGGGAACAAACAGTGATCAAGGAGACCGCGATGGCGGATGACAGGCCGGAAAAGATCCTCGCCGCACTCGGCGGCTCGGAGAATCTCACCGAGATCGAGGGTTGCATCACGCGGCTGCGCTGCGAGGTCGAGGACATGAGCCTCGTCGACGAGCCGGCGCTGAAGAAGGCCGGCGCCATGGGCGTGGTCAAGATGGGGTCGTCTGCTCTGCAGGTGATCGTCGGGCCGGAGGCGGACACGATCGCCAGCGACATCGAGGACCTGCTGTGAGCCTGGAGATCCTGAGCCCGGTCGCCGGGCGCGTGGTGCCGATCACCGAGGTCCCGGACCCGGTGTTCGCGCAGGCCATGGTGGGTCCGGGCGTCGCCGTGCAGCCCTCGGGCGGCCGGTCCGACGCGGTCGCGCCGGTCGACGGGACGGTCGCGACGCTGCACCCGCACGCCTACGTCGTCGCGACCGAGGACGGCAAGGCCGTGCTGGTGCACCTGGGCATCGACACGGTCAAGGAGAAGGGCGAGGGCTTCACGCTGCACGTCGTCAAGGGCGAGCAGGTGCGGGCCGGCCAGCCGATCGTCAGCTGGGACCCGGAGGCGGTGACCGCGGCGGGCTACTCGGCGATCGTCCCGGTCGTCGCACTGGACGCCTCGGCGGACGTGCTGTCCGGTTTGGACGCCGAGCGCGACGTCGCCGCCGGCGAGAAGCTCTTCGGCTGGGACGCCTGAGGTCTTCGTGTCACGCGAAGGGCCCTTGTGGACAGTCGTCCCCAAGGGCCCTTCGCGTGCTCCCGGCCCGTCAGCCGGTCACGACCTTCCCGTTTTCGACCTTGACCGGCACGCTCGGCAGCGGCTTGTTCGCCGGGCCCTGCTTGACCTCCCCGGTGAGCGCGTTGAACACCGAGCCGTGGCACGGGCAGACGAGGTCGGCGCCCTTCGGGGCGACGGTGCAGCCCTGGTGCGTGCAGATCGCGCTGAACGCGGCGCACGCCGATTCGGACGTCCGGGCCACGATCACGTCGGAGCCGTCCGGGGCCTTGGCGGCCTTCGCCTGGCCGACGGGGACGTCGGCGAGCGCGACCAGCGGCGTCCCGGCGGCGATCGGCGCCTGCGCGGTGCCCGACTTGGCGTCGTCCGAAGAACCGCAGGCGGAGAGCGCGACGGCGCCCACGGCGGCACCTGCGACGGCGGCACCCGTGGTGAGGACGGTGCGGCGGGAGTGGGTTTCGGCAGTCATGCCCCTCTAAACGAGATCGACACCCCATCGGTTCAATTCGCGGTGAACCGGATCGGCCCCTGCTCCGTGTATGTACCCGAGTGGGTGTGGAGTGGAGGATCGATCATGGTGAGTTGGGTTCTACGCATCGTCGTGGCGGCCGCGCTGCTCGGCTCGGCGGGCGTGCACTACTTCCTGTGGACCGAGGACTACCCGGGCATCGTCGGGCCGTTGTTCCTGCTCGACGCGATCGGCGGCCTGGTCCTCGCGATCGCCGTGCTGGCCTGGCGGCACTGGCTGCCCGCGCTGGGCGCGGTCGGTTTCGGGGTGCTGACGCTGGGTGCGTACGTCCTCGCCGCGACCGTCGGGTTCGCCGGGAACCACGACCAGTTCAACAGCCAGCCGGAGTACTGGGGCGTCATCACCGAGGCGGTCTGCATCGTCGGCGGCCTGGCGCTGTTGTTCGTGAAGGACCGGCGCCGAGTCGCGGCCTGAGTCCGTGGGGGAAGTCGCCGAAGACGCGCTGATGCGCGCCTTGCACGAGGAACACGCGGGCGCGCTGTGGTCGTACGCGCTCCACCTGACCTCCGGCGACCGGATCCGGGCCGAGGACGTCGTCCAGGAGACGCTGCTGCGCGCCTGGCGGTCGACGGCGGTGCTGGACCAGTCGCAGGGCTCGGCGCGGGCGTGGCTGTTCACGGTCGCGCGGCGCATCGCGATCGACGGCTGGCGCTCGGCGTCGGCCCGGTCGGAAGTGATGACCGACCAGCCGCCGGAACGCGCGGTCGGCGACGGGACCGACCGCGCGGTGCAGGGCTGGCTGGTCGCCGAGGCGCTCGCCGAGCTGTCGGAGCGGCACCGCGAGGTGCTCGTGCTGTGTTACTTCCAGGGCTATTCCGTGGCGGACGCGGCGACGCGGCTCGGTGTGGCCGAAGGGACGGTCAAGTCCCGGACGCACTACGCGTTGCGCGCGTTGCGCCTGGTGCTCGAGGAGAGGGGGGTGACCCAGTGAGCGAGGACCCGTTCGCGACGTTCGACGCGGCCTACGTGCTCGGGGCGCTTTCCCCCGAGGACCGCCAGCGCTTCGAGCAGCACCTGCGCACGTGCGACCGGTGCGCGTCCTCGGTGCGGGACATGGCGGGGCTGCCGGGGCTGCTGGCCAGGGTGGACGCCCCGCCCGCGGTGCCGGACGCGGGCCCGCCACCGCCGGACCTGCTCCCGACGGTGCTCCGCCGCGTCCGCCGCGGCCGCCGGATCCGGCTCGCGGTGACGTCCGCGTCGGCCGCGCTGGCGGTGTCGGCGTGCGTGGCGCTGGCGGTGGTGGCTTCGGCGCCTTCGCCTGCTCAGCCGCCTTACACGGCGATGACCTCGTTGGGTGAGTTCCCGGTCCGCGCGGATGCCAGCCTGGCGGCCTTCGACTGGGGCACGCAGGTCGACATGTCGTGCAGCTACACGGGCGACCGCAGCAGCGGCGAGTACGTACTGGTGGCGATTTCCCGCACGGGCGTGGAGACCCAGCTGGCGACGTGGAAGGCGGTCCCGGACAACACGGCCCGCATCGTGATCGGCACGGCCTTGAAGCGGACCGATCTGGCGGCGCTGGAGGTGCGTGGGGGGACCAGCGGAAAACCGCTGTTGCGGTTGACGTTGTGAGGGGTCGGTGGCTCGTCCGGGACGCAGGGGGTTCCGGACGGGCCGCCTGATTCTTTCCGTGCCCGGCCCTCGCGCCGTCTCGATCCGAGTGGTTTCGGCCGACATTCCGCGCCCGGCGTGTCGCCCACAGGAGTGAAAACCGGCCCGGAACGTAGCGAACGGACCGTTCGCTGCGCCCGCCATTTGCCCAGCTCAGCCCGGTCGCCGCACCCTGGACCCATGCCCCCGACGATCTTCGTCCTCACCACCGCGGCGGCCGCCGGAGCCGTCACCGCGCCCCTTGCGGCGTGGGCCCTCGCCCGCGCCGACGCCCCGATCCCGGTCTGGCGCGCCGCCGCGCTGGCCGCGGTCGGCGTCGCCATGGTCACCGCGCGGTGGCAGGCGGGCGGCCGGCCCGGCTGGTGGCTGCCCGTGCCGGTCGTGCTGACGGTCATCGCCGTCCCGCTGGCCCTCGCCGACCTGCGTCACCTGCGCCTGCCCGACGTGCTGACCCTGCCCGCGTACCCCCTCCTCGGCGCGGCGATCGGAGCGGCCGCACTCGGCGGCGGCGGCCCGTCCCTGGCAGCACGCGCGGCAGCGGGCGCCCTCCTGTTCGGCGGCGCCCACGCCCTGGTCGCCCGCGCGGTCCCGGGCAGCCTCGGCGCGGGCGACGTGAAGCTGTCCGGCAGCCTGGGCGCGGTCCTGGGCGCGACGGGCTGGCCGGCCCTCGCACTCGCGGCGATCCTGGCGGCTCTGTTCAGCCTGGCCATCGCGATCGCCCAGGAGGTAGGCCGCCGACGCCCCGGCACCCGAGCAAGGGAGGCGCCATCAGCCTGCCTTCGACCGGCGCAGGAGCCGCATCCGGCACCCGCCGCGCGCCCGACGTCAGCCACCGAACGACCGGTGCCCGTCCTGCCCCCAGCGCCGACCGCCGTTCGGCACCCGGCGCCCTCAGCCGTCAGACCCCCGGCGTTCGTCCTGCGCTCGGTATCGGCGGCCGGCCGGCGCCTCGGTCTGCGCCTCGCGTCGTCAGGTGCCGAGCGACCGGCGTCCGTGCCGCGCTCGGGCCGGCACCGCGGCCTTCGACCGGCGCCGTCAGCCACCACCCGACCGGCCTCCGTCCCACTCCCAGCTCCGTCGGCCCGCCCGCACCCGGCGCCGTCGGCCACCACGCGGCCGGCGTCCGTTCCACCCCTGGCTCCGCGGGCTCGCCCGCACCCAGCGCCGGCGGCCACCACCCGACCGGCCTCCGTCCCACCCCCAGCTCCGCCGGCCCGCCCGCACCCGGCGCCGTCAACCACCACCCGGCCCACACCCATCCCACCCCCGATTCGTCCCTTCGGCGGCCACCGAGTGCCCCATGGACCCGCCCTCCTCGCCGCCACCTGGCTGTGCGCCCTCTTCCCGGGTGCGCCATGACCGGAACACTCTTCGGGCCCGCCCGGCCCCCGTGACAGGATTGAGCCCATGTTGCGCTGGATCACCGCAGGTGAATCGCACGGACCCGCGCTGGCCGCCGTGCTCGAAGGCATGCCCGCCGGCGTCGGCGTCACCACCGCCGACGTCACCGAGCAGCTCGCCCGGCGCCGCCTCGGCTTCGGGCGCAGCCCGCGGATGGGCTTCGAGACCGACCACATCGACTTCCTCGGCGGCGTCCGCCACGGCCTCACCCAGGGCGGCCCGGTCGCGATCCAGATCGAGAACGCCGAGTGGCCCAAGTGGGAGCAGGTCATGGCGGTCGACCCGGTCGACCCGCAGATCCTCGAAGGCCTCGCGCGCAACGAGCCGCTCACCCGGCCGCGCCCGGGTCACGCCGACCTGCCCGGCATGCAGAAGTACGGCTTCGACGAGGCCCGCCCCGTCCTCGAGCGGGCCAGCGCACGCGAAACCGCGTCGCGGACCGCGCTCGGCACCGTCGCGCGGAACTTCCTGAAGCAGCTGCTCGGCGTCGAGATCCTCAGCCACGTCGTCTCGATCGGCGGGGCCGACGCCCCCGAAGGGCTCGTCCCCAAGCCGGAAGACCTCGCCGCCATCGACGAGAGCCCGGTGCGCGCCTTCGGCCAGGAAGGCACCGACGCCATGGTCGCCGAGGTCGACGCCGTGCGGAAGGCGGGCGACACCGTCGGCGGCGTCATCGAGGTCCTCGCCTACGGCCTGCCGCCGGGCCTCGGCTCGCACGTCCACTGGGACCGCCGGCTCGACGCCCGGCTCGCCGGCGCGCTGATGGGCGTCCAGGCCATGAAGGGCGTCGAGGTCGGTGACGGCTTCACCACCGCCCGTCGCTGGGGCAGCCAGGCGCACGACGAGATCGACCGCGGCACCGGCCCGGTCGGCGTCACCCGCCGGTCCAACCGCGCGGGCGGCCTCGAAGGCGGCATCACCAACGGCGAGCCGCTGCGGGTGCGCGTCGCGATGAAGCCGATCTCGACCGTCCCCAAAGCACTGTCCACAGTGGACGTCAAGACCGGCGAGTCCGCCGTCGCCATCCACCAGCGGTCCGACGTCTGCGCCGTGCCGCGCGCCGGCGTCGTGCTGGAGTCGGTCGTGGCACTCGTCCTCGCGGACGCCGCGCTCGAGAAGTTCGGCGGCGACTCCCTCGCCGAGAGCAAGCGCAACGCCGAGGCGTACCTGAAGGCACTCGAGGAGCGCTGGTGAGCCCTCGCGCGGTGATCATCGGGCCGCCCGGCTCGGGCAAGAGCACGGTCGGCCCGCTGCTCGCCAAGGCGCTCGGCGTCGAGTTCCGGGACAGTGACGACGACATCGTCGCGCGCACCGGCCGCACCATCGCCGACATCTTCGCGGACGACGGCGAACCCGCTTTCCGCGCACTGGAAGAAGAAGCGGTCGCCACCGGGCTGGCGGAGCACGACGGCGTGCTCTCCCTCGGCGGCGGCGCCCCGCTCACCCCGGGCACCCGGGCCCGGCTGGCGGAGCACACCGTCGTGTTCCTCAACGTCGGCCTCGCCGCCGGGGTCCAGCGCACCGGCCTGTCGTCCGCGCGGCCGCTGCTGGCCGGGGTGAACCCCCGCGCCACGTTCAAGAAACTGCTCGACGAGCGGGCGCCCGTCTACCGCGAGGTCGCCACCATCGAGGTCGCCACCGACGACCGGACGCCCGCCGAAATCGTCGCGGGCCTGGCGGCCGAGCTCACCGTCCCCGCCGAAGCCAAGGAGTGAGTCACCCCGTGTCCGATCCGGTGCGCATCCCCGTCGCCACCGCCCGTCCCTACGACGTCGTGGTCGGCCGCGGCCTGCTCGGTGACCTCACCGCGCAACTGGCCGGCGCCTCGAAGATCGCGCTGGTCCACCCGCCCACGCTGACCACCACGGCCGAGGCCATCCGCGAAGAGCTGATCGCCGCCGGTCTCGACGCGCACCGCGTCGAGATCCCGGACGCCGAGGACGGCAAGGCGCTCACCGTCGCGAGCTTCTGCTGGGAGGTGCTCGGCCGGATCGGGCTGGACCGCCAAGGTGTCGTCGTCGGCCTCGGCGGCGGCGCCGTCACCGACCTCGCCGGGTTCGTCGCGGGTACCTGGATGCGCGGGGTGTCCCTGGTCAACGTCCCGACGACGCTGCTCGGCATGGTCGACGCCGCGGTCGGCGGCAAGACCGGCATCAACACCGAGGCGGGCAAGAACCTCGTCGGGGTGTTCCACGAGCCGAGCGCGGTGTTCGTCGACCTCGCGACGCTGGAGACGCTGCCGCCGAACGAGCTCGTCGCCGGGATGGCCGAGGTCGTCAAGACGGGCTTCATCGCCGACCCGCGGATCCTCGAACTGATCGAGGCCGACCCGGCCGGCGCGCTCGACCCGAGCGGCGACGTGCTCGCCGAGCTGGTCCGCCGGTCGATCCAGGTCAAGGCCGACGTCGTGGCGGCCGACCTGCGCGAGTCCGACCTGCGGGAGATCCTCAACTACGGCCACACGCTCGGTCACGCCATCGAGCGCCGCGAGCGGTACCGGTGGCGCCACGGTGCCGCGGTGAGCGTCGGGCTGGTGTTCGCCGCCGAGCTGGCGCGGCTGGCCGGGCGGCTCGACGACGCCACCGCCGAGCGCCACGCCGCCGTGCTGAAGCTGCTCGGCCTGCCGACGACGTACGACGCCGACGCGCTGCCCCAGCTGCTGGAAATCATGAAAGGCGACAAGAAGACCCGCTCCGGGGTGCTGCGGTTCGTCGTCCTCGACGCCCTCGGCAAGCCCGGCCGGCTCGAGGGCCCGGACCCGTCGCTGCTCGCGGCCGCGTACTCGGCGATCGCCGCCGACGCTCCGAAGAGCGGCGGGAGTGTGCTGCTGTGAAGGCGTTCGTCTTCAACGGCCCGAACCTGGGCCGGCTCGGCAAGCGCGAGCCGTCGGTCTACGGCTCGACGACCCACGACGACCTCGCGGCGCTGTGCGTGAAGACCGGCGAGGAGCTGGGGATCGAGGTCGAGGTCCGGCAGACCGACCACGAGGGTGAAATGGTCGGCTGGCTGCACGAAGCCGCCGACGGCGGGAACCCGGTGGTGCTCAACGCCGGCGCGTGGACGCACTACTCGATCGCGGTGCGCGACGCCGCGGCGCAGCTGTCCGCGCCGCTGATCGAGCTGCACATCTCGAACGTGCACAAGCGGGAGGCGTTCCGGCACCACAGCGTGCTGTCGGACATCGCGACCGCGGTGATCGCCGGCCTCGGCGTCGACGGCTACCCGCTCGCCCTGCGGTGGCTCGCCGCGCACCCGGGATGACGCCGCCGACGCTGACCACGGCGCGGCTGGAGCTGCGTCAGCTGGTCGAGGCCGACCGCGAAGCCGTCGTGAAGGTGTTCTCCGACCCGGAGATGAGCCGGTTCTTCGCCGCGGACTTCTCCGACCCGGCGGCGGCGAGCGCGATGGTCGACCGCCGGCTGGCCTACCGCGGCCCGGCCGGCCAGGGCCACTGGGTGATCGAGCGCGACGGCGAGGTGATCGGCGTCGCGCACCTGCGCCCGTCGTCGGAGCTGCCCGGCGGGGTGGCGGAGCTGGGCTACTACGTCGCGAGCGCGTACGCGGGGCAAGGCTTGGCGACCGAGGCCGCCCGGGCGGTGCTCGGCCACGGGCTCGACGCGCTCGGGCTGCCGGCGGTCTGGGCGCTGGTGCACGAGAACAACGCGGCGAGCCGGAAAGTGGCGGCCCGGCTGGGTTTCCTCGACGTCGGCAGCGGCATCCACTACGGCGACCTGCACCGCGTGCTGGTCGCGCTGGCGCCGGTGCCCGGACGGCCGCACCACATCGAGCTGTGGGTGCCGGACCTCGCCGAGGCCGAGCGGAGCTGGGGCTGGCTGCTCGGCGAGCTGGGGTGGCGGGAGTTCCAGCGCTGGCCCGCGGGCGTCAGCTGGCGCCTCGGCGGGACGTACGTGGTGGTCGAGGCCTCGCCGGCGATGAGCGCCCCGGAACACGAGCGCACCCGCCCGGGCCTGAACCACCTGGCGCTGCACGTGGGAACGCGCGCCCAGGTCGACGCGCTGGCCGAGCAGGCAGCCGGCCACGGCTGGCGGCCGTTGTTCGGCGATCGCTATCCGTATGCGGGCGGCGAAGCGCACTACGCGGCTTATCTCGAGAATGACGCGGGCTTCGAGGTCGAGCTGGTCGCGCTCGAAGGCCCACCCGCACACTGACCCGCCGGGCTTCACGGCCGAGGGCCCGCCACACCCGCCGAGCCCGCCGCGGCCGGTCGTGAGTGGGAAACAGTGTTCTAACCCTGTTTCCCACTCACGACCGGCCTGACCGGCGCACACTGCGAACCCCCTGCTGCGCCCGCGATCTTGGGTGCGAACGAATGACCGCCGACCAGGCGTGCCATCACTCGGACGGGTTCGGTCTCGCTACACTCCGATGTCGTGCGCCCGTTTCGTCGTGGGGGTCGGCGACCCGCTCGTGCCCTGCTCGCCAGTGTCCTGGCCGGGCTGCTCGTCGCCGGGTGCACCGAGGGTTACGCCCAGCCTCAGGCGGCCGGGGACAATCCGGCCATCGCCGGGGGGAAGACCGGCTCCCCGCCGCGGCCGGTCGACGTCAAGCTCGCTTCGGGTGACCCCCGGGAGAGTGGTGGCGTGATCGCCGCCGGTGGTGCGGACGCCGTCTACAACTACGGGCCGTCCGTCATGCTCGACCGCGGGCAGACCCGGATGTGGTGGTGCAGCCAGTACGGCGGCGCCGGACCCGCCGGCGACGACATCCTGTACGCCCAGGCCCAGTCGATCGACGGGCCGTTCGCCGGGCCCGGCGGCGGGATCCCGGCCGCCGTCTTCTCCGGCGCGCCCGGGCAGTTCGACGGCATGCACACCTGCGACCCGTCGGTGCTGCGCGTCGGCTCGACGTACTACCTCTACTACACCGGCGCGGCAGGCGACCACGCGCTCGGCAACGCCGTCGGGCTCGCCACCAGCGCGGACGGCGTGCACTGGACCCGCGCGGCGGGCGGGAAGCCGATCCTCGGACCGTCGCACGACGTGCACCGCGCCAACGTCTACGGCGCGGGCCAGCCCTCGGCCGTCTACCTCGACGGCTGGTTCTACCTGATGTTCACCGACACCACCGGCCGCGCCGCGGCGTGGAACGGCGCCGGGCAGTTCGTGCTCCGGTCGCACGACCCCGCGTTCGGGGCCGGCGTCCAGGCCCTCGACGTCGGCGGGTTCGTGCCGGTGGCCACGACCGCCGCGCCGCGCGGCCGGTCGGTGGTCGAGGGGTTCAGCGCGGACCTGATGTGGGTGGGCGCGCTCGACGCGTTCGTCATCGCGCACGAGACCGACACCGGGACGACGCTGACTTTCTGGACCGCGGACTTCACCGAGAACCCGTACCGGGCGGTCGTCATCCCGGGCCCCTGGAAGGAAGGGCCGGGGCTGGTGCGCCGCGCGGACGGGCACGCGCCGCTGTCGTCGGCCGCGCCGTGCGACCGGGTGCCGTTCGACGTCGTGCGCGCCACCGCGATCGGCGGGGCCGGCGCGCCGACCGCCCTGCGGCACTTCGGGCTCGACCTGGTGGGGAGCCAGGCCTGCGCGAACCCGGGCCGGGTGGCCGCCACGTTCGACGGCGTGACGATGCCGTCGCCGGACCGGACGATGGACCTGGTCCGCGCCGGGCAGCGGGTGCGGGTCGACCGGCGCAGCGTGGCCGCGGCCCTGGCCGGCGAGCTGCTGGAGAAGGAATCGCCCGAGGTGGCGGCACTGCCGGTGGCGACGCGGCTGCGCTCGGGCGCGGAGTCGGTCCGGGCTCCGGGCCGCGGCCTGGCACTGGTCCTCGACGACCGCCGCCTGTGGGGAGTCCCGGACGCGACGATCGTGGCCGGCAACGGCTCGGCGGCCCACCCGGTGACGGACGCCCAATGGGACGGCTACCCGCAAGGCGCCTCACTGGTCGGCTGACGCCGGAGGCGCGCGCGGTGCTCATCGGCGGGAACCGACGCCGCGCTGCGGTGGGAAACCGCGTGCTAGGTGCGGGGTTCCCCGCTGCGAGGCCGCATCCGCGGAGAAGGTCGCGGCGAGGGTTCCGGGTCGTCCGCCCTGACCCGCCGACGAGGCTGAGGCGAGGCTTCCGAGCCGTCCACCCGGACCCGCCGGCGCGGACGCGGTGAAGGCGCGGGCGAAGCCGAAGAACCCTCGCGCTCCGCATCGTCCTCCTCCGACGGCCGGGTCCGCCCGATCCGCCCACCCACGAAAAGCCCCAGCCCGGCCGGCACCAGCACCAGCAGCGCCGAAAACGCCGCCCCGCCGGTCAACGCCCCGCCCAGCTCCGACACGCCCGTCTGGTCGACGAACACCGCCCGCCCGATCACGTACAGGATCCCCGACACGACCCCCGCCACCAGCGCCGCGATGAACCACGCGCGGCCGCGGTCGGGGACGTCGCGCCAGGCGTCCAGGGCGCTCCACAGCGCTGCCGCGCCGACCAGGGCCGCCAGGGTCAGGGACACCATCAGCGTCTGGTCCGTCGGGTGGTACACGGCGTACTTGGCCAGCAGCGTCAGCGCGACGCCGTGGAGCACCGCCATCCCGAGTCCGCGGATCACCCAAGCGCTCATCCTGCGGAGTGTAGGCCAGGTTACTGGCGAGTCGCTTCGCCAGCGCCCACTAGGCTGGGGACGTGCCCGAAACCCATGGACGACGCCGGGCGGCGCTGCGCGGGCTTCTGACCGAAGCCGGTGTCGACGCGCTGCTGGTCACCGATCTGCTCAACATCCGCTACCTCACCGGGTTCACCGGCTCGAACGCCGCCGTGCTGCTGCACGCCGAGGGCGACGGGAAGACGCTCTTCTGCACGGACGGCCGCTACACGACCCAGTCGGCCGCCGAGGTGCCCGACCTGGACAAGGTCGTCGACCGGGCCAGCGCCGCCGCCCTCGTCGCGAGAGCCGCGAAGGACGCCAGGACATACGGCCGCGTCGGCTTCGAGAGCCAGCACGTCAGCGTCGAAGAGTACGAGTCCCTCAAGAAGGACGCCGCCCTCGAGCGCACCCCCGGGCTGGTCGAGCGGCTCCGGCTGGTGAAGGACGAAGCCGAGATCGAGGCGCTGCGCCAGGCCTGCGCCGCCGCCGACCGGGCGCTGGACGACCTCGTCGCCGCCGGCGGCCTGCGGCCCGGCCGGACCGAGCTGGAAATCGCCCGTGACCTGGAGAACCGGATGCTGGAGCACGGGTCGGCCGAGCCCAGTTTCGCCTCCATCATCGCCGCCGGCGCGCACTCGGCCATCCCGCACCACCAGCCGACGCACGCCCAGCTGAAGCGCGGCGACTTCGTCAAGCTGGACTTCGGCGCGACCGTCGACGGCTACCACTCCGACATGACCCGCACCTTCGTCCTCGGCGAACCCGCGGACTGGCAGCGGGAGGTGTACGACCTCGTGCACGCCGCCCAGGCGGCCGGGGTCCGCGCCGTCGTGCCGGGCACCGAGGTGTCCGATGTGGACGCCGCGGCGCGCGGGGTGATCGCGGACGCCGGGCACGGCGAGCACTTCGCGCACGGTCTCGGCCACGGCGTCGGCCTGCAGATCCACGAGGCGCCCAGCTTCGCCGCGACGGGCGTCGGTACACTGTCCGCCGGTATGGCGGTCACCGTCGAGCCCGGCGTCTACCTCGCGGGGCGCGGTGGCGTGCGCATCGAGGACACGCTCGTCGTGCGGGCTGGGGAGCCCGAACTCCTCACCCTGAGCACCAAGAACCTCGTGGTCGTCTGACAGCGGCCGCGAACCGTAGATCGACACAGGAGACTGCAAGCTCGTGGCCACGACCAACGACCTGAAGAACGGGCTCGTCCTCAACCTCGAGGGCCAGCTGTGGACCGTCACCGCGTTCCAGCACGTCAAGCCGGGCAAGGGCGGCGCCTTCGTGCGCACGACGCTCAAGCACGTGCTCACCGGCAAGGTGGTCGACAAGACGTTCAACGCGGGCACGAAGGTCGAGACGGCCACGGTGGACCGCCGGAACATGACCTACCTGTACAAGGACGGCCAGGACTTCGTGTTCATGGACGGTGACACCTACGACCAGATCACGGTGCTGGCCGCGGTCGTCGGCGACAACGCCAACTACATGCTCGAGAACACCGAGGTCCAGGTCGCGGTGCACGAGAACGAGGCGCTCTACGTCGAGCTCCCGACCTCGGTCGAGATCGTCATCCAGCACACCGACCCGGGCCTGCAGGGCGACCGCTCCACCGGCGGCACCAAGCCGGCGACGCTGGAGACCGGCGCGGAGATCCAGGTCCCGCTGTTCCTGTCCACCGGCGAGAAGATCAAGGTCGACACCCGCGACGGCCGTTACCTGGGCCGCGTCTCCAGCTGATGCCGACGTCGAAGCCCCACCCCAACCGCGGCGGCGCGATCAGCCGCAGGCAGGCGCGCCGTCGCGCGGTGGAAATGCTGTACGAGGCCTCGCAGCGCGACGCCGACGCGGTCACGCTGCTGGCCGACCGGGTCGGCGCGACCGAGGTCGACCCGATCGGGGACTACACGATCAGCCTGGTCGAGGGCGTGACCGCCCGGAAGACGCAGATCGACGAGCTGCTGGCCGAGCACGCGCAGGGCTGGACCCTGGAGCGGATGCCGAAGGTCGACCTCGCGGTGCTGCGGGTCGGGGTCTACGAGCTGCTCTGGGCCGAGGACGTGCCGGACCCGGTCGCGATCGACGAGGCCGTCGGCCTGGCGAAGGAACTCTCCACGGACGATTCGCCGCGGTTCGTCAACGGCGTGCTGGGCCGGATCGGCACGATCGCCGACCGCCTCCGCGCCGTCCTGTAGGTCTGCTGCGAGCCCCCCGACGAAGTCAGTGAGCGTCTCCGGTGCCCCCACCGGGAACGCTCACTGCTGTCGGCACAGCACACCCGGAATCAGTCCTCCTTGGACGGCCGCGCCTCCGGCGGGAGCACACCCCAGTCGATGAGCTGCTCGGTGAGCTCGCCCGGGGTCATGTCGTAGATGATCGCCAGGGACCGCAGGTCCTCGGTGCGGATCGAGAGCACCTTGCCGTTGTAGTCGCCGCGCTGGCTCTGGATCGTCGCCGCGTAGCGGGCCAGCGGGCCCACCTTTTCGGCCGGCAGCTGCTGCAGGCGCTCGAGGTTGATCACGATCTTGGTGGCGGGCTCCGCGCCGGAGGGGACCCGGCCCTCGGGCAGCAGCTCGACCACCGGCACGCCGTAGAAGTCGGCCAGCTCGGCCAGCTTCTGCACGGTGACGGCACGGTCGCCACGCTCGTACGAGCCGACGACGACGGCCTTCCAGCGCCCACCGGACTTCTGCTCGACCCCGTGCAGGGACAGGCCCTGCTGCTGGCGGATCCCGCGGAGCTTGGCCCCGAGCGCCTTGGCGTAATCGCCCATCTGGTCGTTCTCCGTTCTCCACCCCCTCCCGGTCGGGGTGACCGGTCCAGGGGACTCTTCGAGTCGAATACTCAGAGTAATGGTTACGCATTGTTGTCACCAGGTCAAGCAGGAGCTTGCCGCGAATCACGCCACACCACCCGTAAGACTGAGCAAAGTGCCTGCTACTGTCGGTGGGAAAGCCCCGACCAGCAGGGGAACAGACGTCCTTTAAGGACCCGTCCGGTGAGGCGGGGAAGGAGTCCGAAGTGTCGTCACGTCCGCGTGGCGCGGCTGGTTCGGCCGGGGAGCGCGAGCTCCTGACGGCCGGCGATGTCGCGCGCACGATCGCCCGAATGGCCCATCAGGTCATCGAAAAGACCGCGAACGGTGCGGAGAGCACTACCCCGCCCGTGTTGCTCGGGATCCCCAGCCGCGGCACTCCCCTCGCGGCCCGCCTCGCCGACAAGATCGGCGAGTTCTCCGGAGTCCGCCCGCCGACCGGCGCCCTCGACGTCACCCTCTACCGGGACGACCTCCGCCGCCGCCCGCCGCGCGCGCTCGAACAGACGCAGCTGCCCGCCGACGGCATCGACGACCGGGTGGTGATCCTGGTCGACGACGTCCTCTTCTCCGGCCGCACGATCCGGGCCGCGCTCGATGCCCTCCGTGATCACGGCCGCCCCCGCGCGGTGCAGCTGGCCGTCCTCGTCGACCGAGGTCACCGTGAGCTGCCGATCCGCGCCGACTACGTGGGCAAGAACGTGCCGACCGCCCGCACCGAGGGCGTGTCCGTCCTGCTGGCCGAGATCGACGGCCGCGACGCGGTACTGCTCCGTCCCTCGGAAAGCGGCCCGACCGAAGAAGTACCTGGAGAAGACTCGTGAAGCACCTGCTCGCCACCGACGGGCTGGACCCGGCGCTGGCCACGGCCGTGCTGGACACCGCCGACGAGCTGAAGCACACCCTGCTCGGCCGTGAGGTCAAGAAGCTGCCGACGCTGCGCGGCCGCACGGTGATCACCCTGTTCTACGAAAACTCGACGCGCACGCGGGTCTCGTTCGAGATCGCCGGGAAGTGGATGAGCGCCGACGTGATCAACGTCTCCGCGTCCAGCTCCTCGGTCAACAAGGGCGAGTCCCTGCGTGACACGGCGTTGACGCTGGCCGCCGCGGGCGCCGACTGCGTGATCGTCCGGCACCCCGCCAGCGGTGCCGCCC